>NZ_CP079863.1:2831953-3146615 GCF_025263485.1 Mycobacterium sp. SMC-2 | reverse complement strand
TAGTGCTTGAGGCCGAGGTGCACCAGCGAGCGCTCCAGCACCTCGCCATAGCGGGACACGTCGTTGTTGCCGCCGGAGATGAGGCACACCACGCATGCGCCGGGCTCGACGTCGGCCTCCAGCAGGCCCGCGACCGACAGAGCACCCGCGGGCTCGGCAATGATGCCCTCGTTCTGATAGAGGTCCAGCATCGCGGTGCACACCGCGCCCTCGTCGACCGTGGTGATCGACACCATGTCACCGGCGGCCGCCAGGGCGGCATAGGTCAGCGTGCCCGCGCGACGGACGGCGGCGCCGTCGACGAACTGGTCGACGTGGTCCAGGGTCACCGGCTCGCCGGCGGACAGCGCGGCCATCATCGCCGCCGCCCCGGCCGGTTCGATGCCCAGCACCGACGTGTTCGTCGTCCGCTCGGCCAGGTAGGTGGTGATTCCGGCGATGCAGCCGCCACCGCCCACGGGGACCACCACCAGGTCCGGCTCGGCGTCGAGCTGATCCAGCAGCTCGACGGCGATGGTGCCCTGACCGGCGATGGTGCGCAGATCGTCATACGGGGGCACCAGCGTGGCGCCAGTGCGTTCGACGTCGGCCAACGCGGCCTCGGCCGCCAGGTCATAGGTGCGCCCGCTTACGATCAGTTCGATGAACTCCCCGCCGTGGTAGCGGATCCGGTCGCGCTTTTGTTGCGGGGTCTTGGCGGGCACGTAGACGCGGCCGTGCACGCCCAGCGTCCGGCACGCATACGCGAAGCCCTGCGCGTGATTGCCCGCTGACGAGCACACCACGCCCGCGGCCAGCTCCTCGTCGGACAGCTGCACCAGCAGGTTGTAGGCCCCGCGCAGCTTGTAGGAGCGCACCACCTGCAGGTCTTCACGCTTGAGGTAGACCTGCGCGCCGGTGATTGCCGACAACCGGTCGCTGTACTGCAACGGGGTCGGCGTGACCACCGCGGCGACCCGCTTCGCCGCGGCGTCGATGTCAGACCCGCAAACGTACGACGCGTTCGGGCTCTGGCTCAGTTCGGCGGACACCAATCAATGGTGCCATGCCGCCCAGCAGCCAGTTCAGTTTGCCGGGCTCAGCACGAACACCGGGATCTGCCGGTCCGTCTTCTTCTGGTATTCGGCATAGTCCGGCCAGGCCTCGACGGCACGCTCCCACCAAAGCGCCTTCTCGTCGCCGAACACCTCGCGAGCGTCGTATTCGCGGGTGGTGCCGCCGTCCTGCAGTTCGACCCGGGGGTTCTTGACGACGTTGTGGTACCAGACGGGGTGCTTCGGCGCCCCGCCGAGCGAGGCGACGATCGCGTACTCGCCGCCGTGCTCCACCCGCATCAGCGGGGTCTTGCGGAGCTTGCCCGTCTTGGCCCCGACCGTGGTCAGCAGGATGATGGGTTTCCCCTTCATGTCCGCGGCCTCGGTCCCGCCCGACTGCTCGTACTTCTCGGCCTGTTCGCGGGACCAGTCCCATGGGCTCGGCGCGTATTCGCCTGTGAGTGGCATGCCGCCAACTCTATGCGGCGGGGAAGGCTGACCTCGCCTACCGCTGCTTCTCGCGTTGCGACGCGACGAACGGGCGCAGGTGGACGCGCGTCTGGTGGTCGGGCGCTCCGGGGTCGCCGTCGGCATGCCTGCCCCGGGTGTAGTCGCCTTGCCACGGCACCTTTTCGCCCAGGGCGGTGTTGGTCGCGGCCTGCGCCTGACCCAGCTCGTTGCGCGACCGCAGGAAGAATTCGTGTTTGCGGCGCAGTTCCTCGTCCGAGTCGATCGGCCTGATTTCCGGGGCGAACTCTTCCAGCTCGGCGCGGCGTTGCGGGACGATCATGCAGATCGGCTCGTCGACCTCGAACCGCACCGGCATCATCTTGCGGGTGATCTGCCAGCTCATGCTGAAACTCGAAGTGGCCCAGTCGGTCTCGACTATGCCCTCCAACGGTGACACGGCGTCCTTCGGATAGTTCGCCGGCCCGCGGACCAACAGGTTGTAGCCGGGCGGGGTGCGAAACAGCAAGGGTAGATGCCAGGTCAAGATGCCGTGACCGAAGTGGCTGAAGGGCAGCAACTGACCGGGGTCGCGCCGGTCGGGTGCGACGATCACGCCCAAGCTGTCGTCCCCGCCCATCCAGGTGGCGGTGAACGCGCTCGGATTGCGCAGCTCCCAGCCACTTTGGTTGGCGATGAGCATCGGCAGGCACCGGTTCGGCCACCCGTTCCGCATCTGAGACATCCACGGCCGGCTGATGGGGGCCGGTGTTATCGGCGGCGTGTTGTCCCCGGTGGTGAACGCGATCAACGGGCGGGCCTGCCCGCCGGACTGGTTACTCATCGCAACCTCGATTCGCTGCATGCCGCGCCAGACGCGGCGTTCGGTCAGGTCGCCGTGCCTTGACCGGGATGAGGGCCAAGACGGTGCGGCAGGCCGACGATCAATATGATCATTAGGGCCCTGATGACGGCCGCTGCCGGCGGGCGGCTCAACGGAAGCCCACCGTCGACGACACGTTATCGACCGAGTCTCCCACGGTCTAACCCCGGGGCGGCGCCCGGATGGCATTTTGGTCCTGTTGCGACGGGATCGGACGCGCGAGAAAAGGCTGTATTTTGCATGTGAGTTTGGTGTGCGCGCGCCGATTGGACGCGGTCGGACGCTCGAACCTCTGCCCCAGAATGCATGCCATTCAGCACATTTGGGGAAGTAGCCGGATCCGGTGCATTTTCGATTACACGCCACGAGTTGGCAATTACCCTAGGATTCAATAAGTTAGCTCGCTTTCGCGGCTGTTGTGACGGCCCCTGCCGTTAACGCTATGTCACTATGGGTGCATGCTGACCAAACCGGACGTCGAGTTCCATCACGGCGCCGGGGCACGTTGGTCGATCATGGCCATTTCGCTGGCAGTGACGGCAATATCGTTCCTTTTCATCAATGGCGTTGCGTTCCTGATCCCTTCGCTCGAGGCTCGTCGCGGCATTCCGCTGACCGAGGCCAGCTTGTTGTCGTCTATGCCCAGCTGGGGCATGGTGGTCACGCTGGTTCTGTGGGGCTATGTGCTGGATCGCGTCGGCGAGCGGGCCGTGTTGACGGCCGGCTCGGCGTTGACTGCTGTGGCGGCCTACGCAGCGGCGTCGGCACATTCAGTGCTGTTGACCGGCGTCTATCTGTTCCTCGGCGGCATGGCCACCGCCAGTTGCAACGCGGCGGGGGGTCGATTGGTGTCCGCCTGGTTCCCACCGCATCAACGCGGCCTGGCCATGGGCATCCGACAGACCGCGCAGCCGTTGGGGATCGCGCTGGGCGCCCTTGTCGTGCCGGAGCTGTCGGAACGCGGGCCGCACCGGGGGCTGATGTTCCTCGCGGTGATGTGCACGGTGGCGGCGGTGGCGAGCGTTATCGGGATCATCGACCCGCCGCGGAAATCCCGCAGAACAGCCAGCCAGGAAGAGCTGGCCAGCCCATACCGGGGCTCGTCGGTGCTGTGGCGAATCCACACGGCAGCCGCACTGTTGATGGTGCCGCAGACAGTGGCCGTGACCTTCATGCTCGTGTGGTTGATGAATCACCGTGGCTGGTCGGTGGCGGCGGCCGGCGCTTTGGTCACCCTGTCGCAGCTGCTTGGCGCCGTGGGCCGAATCGCAGTGGGCCGCTGGTCCGATCGCATCGGCTCACGCATGCGACCGGTCCGAACGATCGCGATCGCCGCCGCCCTCACGCTGTTCCTGCTCGCCCTCACCGACTACTGCGGCTCTGGCTACGGCGTGTGCCTTATGCTCGCCGTTTCGGTGCTGGCCGTGCTGGACAACGGCTTGGAGGCCACCGCGATCACCGAGTTCGCCGGGCAGTTCTGGGGTGGACGCGCGTTGGGCATGCAAAACACCACCCAGCGGCTGATGGCCGCCGCGGGAGCTCCGCTGTTCGGCGCACTGATCATGGCGGCTGGATACCCAGCCGCCTGGGCATTGTGCGGGTTGTTCCCCTTGGCCGCGGCGCCATTGGTTCCGGCCCGTTTGCGGCCGCCCGGACTGGAAAACGCACGGCGACAATCCAAGCGCAACCAATCGGTCGATCTTCCGCGATAGCTGTACGTACTCACTGCGAGGGCACCGCAACGTCCACCAAGGTCACCGCCCCGACGACCGATGGCGGTGCATCAAGAGCGGTCGCCAAATTGATTGGCACCCAACGATATAGCACCTCGCGAGCGGCATCGTGCCGCACTGACACCGGCGACAGCGCGCACAGATTCCGGGTAACCCGGACCGGCCCGCTCACCCGGCCGCCGGCGAGCGAGGGACTACGCTCGCGCGCAGCTCGAACCGGGAAGCGGCGGGACCGCCGACACCTCGCCCCGCCATGTTCGTCAACGGCATCAGCGGCAAGCCCGTCGGACCCGCGCCGACAGAGCCACTCGGCGGCGCGGCGGTCCATCCAGCACTTGGCGGCCCGGCGGTCACCGCACTGGTCGTCGGCGCGGCTAGCCAGGCATGCGGTGCCGACAACGCGCCGATGGACACGCCGCGACCCAGGCCGGCAGAAAGACTTGCGCCGCCGGTACCCAGCCCCGGCAGGCCCGCCGCCCCCAGCGCGCGTGCGCCGGCGTCGACCCCGCTCGCCAAACCCGTCGCCCCCGCCTTGCCCGCCGCGACCGGCGCGGTAACTGCCTTCGACGCCGACAGGGCCTGGTTCAAAAATGTCATCGGATAGGTCGAGAACTTCGCCGGCCCTGTCAATGTGTTGAATTTGGACATGAGCGACGAGAGCGACGTGTCCGCCGACTTGGACACCGGCGCCGACGCCAGTCCCTGGAGTGCCTGGGGCACTGTGGAAACGAATTGAGACCCGTTTGCAAGAATCTCCTGGGCATGGGTCGCGGCCATCGTTTGGGTTGCTTGCGTCACCGCGGCACCTTGACGGGACAACCCCGCAGCGTCGGTCGTTGCCGACGGCTGGGTGAACGGCGTCAACGTCGCCGCGGCAGCCGACGCGCCGGCGTAGGCGTACATGACGGCTGCGTCCTGAGCCCACATCTGGTCATACTCGGTCTCGGTGGCAGCGATGGCGGGACTGTTTTGACCCAACACGTTCGTCGCGATGAGCAGCATCAATTGGGCGCGGTTGGCGGCGATCACCGGCGGCGGAACCGTCGCCGCCCACGCCGCCTCGTAGGCCGCGGCGGCAGCACCGGCCTGCGCGGCCGTTTGTTCCAACTGGCCGGCCGCGGCGCAGAGCCACGTGATGTACGGTGCGGCGGCCTGGGCCATCGACATCGCGGCCGGCCCCATCCACGCGCCCGCCAGGCTCGATGTCACCGAGCCGTAGGCGGCCGCCGCCGTGTACAGCTCGGTGGCCAGCTGATCCCAGGCCGCAGCGGCGACCATCATCGATCCCGACCCCGGGCCGCTGTACATGCGCGCCGAGTTGACTTCCGGTGGTAAGGCGCCGTAGTCCATCGCTACTTCTCCTCCGGCGCGAATGAGTGGGCGGTGTGAGGGCCGAAAGTGCCTGAGCGGCGGATGTATTCGGCGGCGTAATCGGACATGACAAACTCCTCAAGGCTTGCGGTGACGCCGTCGACAGCCTTCGAACTGCGACGGCAATGACTCGGCGTCCCGAAGACGTCGAAAAAGGGAACCGGTGATGGCGCCTACGCCGCCAGGAAGACGCCGGAGGCGGTGTGCGCGCCCGCCCGTACGCATCGGGGGAACCCGGCGACGCAGGGACAACGGCTGTGCGCTAGCCGATCAGCAGCGTGCGATGCAGATGTGATTGAGAAGTTCGTGTCCGGCGAGTGCCTGGGTAGGCGAAGGGGTGTGCGCCGGATCCGGCCCGGGGGCGTTCATCCCCGCGGTGTTCAGGGAAACCGGGGCGGGCAGCCACCACTGTGGCGGCGCCCCGCGGGACCACGTCGGTGGCCGGTCACGCTTGAGCCCGGCGGTCTTGAAAGATTTCTGATCGGTTGATGCCGGGTCATTCCATTTGGAATGACGTGCCAGGTCGGCCATGTCGACGTGAACCGCGGAAAATCCGACAGCGCTGGCGGCATTGCCGGTGTCATGGGACACGGCGATCGATGGCGGCGAGGCCTGTGCTACTGCTGCCTGTGATCGGCCGACCCAGCCGCCGACGAGCGCGCTAGTCAGGCACAGCACAGCAACGACAGCGACACCCGGTCGCCATCGTTGCGGCTTAGTTGCGCCCCGAAGGTTCACAATCCCCGAATTCTATCAGTCATATCGACTGATCAACCGTCCCAGAACCTTTGAAGAACATGAGAGCCGCATCGGTGGCGCGGCTACCGCGTTCCGGCCAGTCCCGCGATGGTGTTGACCCGCCGGACGGCCGTGGCGATCTCGTCGGCGAACTCACGCCGGCGCTGCGCGATGTCCAGGTCCTCGAAGCCGTCCACCAGTTCGCGGTGCCGGGCCAACCGCAGCGCGGTCTTGAACAACTCCATCGACCTCGACTCGGCGCTCGCGATCCTGCGTTGCAGCTCCCACTGCTTGCCCACCTCGAGGCACTCGGCAAGAAACGCCTTCTCGTCGAATGATTCGTCGTCGAAGGCGGCCAGCCGGTCGGCGACGATGTGGTAGGCGTCAAGGAACGGCCGCAACACCAGGTGCGCCAGCAGCAGGTCGGCCTTCTCCAACAGGCCGCGCACGTCGGCCGCGCTGGCCGCCTTGCTGGTGTCCTCCACCCGGCCGAGCAGGCGCACCTCGTCGGCGAGTTCCTTCTCGAACTGCGCGCGCGCCGAGAACAGGAACTCGAATTTCAGCAATTCGCGCAGCTTCAGGGCCTCGTCGCGCACGGTCGTCGGCAACACCAAACCGTCCACCGAGGCCTCGGCGTCTTCGATGGCGGCCAGCAACGCCGTCTCGGCGATGGCGCGATCGACCAGGATGTGGATCGCGGTGTTGCGGTAGAACGCCGCGACCAGGTGCTGCTCCGCCCCGATGCCCCAAACCGGTTCGGTGCCGGCGTCGTAGACGCTGACCACGCCCGAGGCGACGAGCTGATGCAGCGTCCAGCGGATGGTCGAGCGATTCGTCAGGTCGGCGGCGCCCGCCACACACCAGTTCCGCGCCGCGATATAGCTCGCCAGCGGCCGCACGGTGGCCAGCACCTCGCTGACGGACAGCGAGCGGTCCGCACCCAGCAGGGCGAGGCTCACCACCGCGGTCGGGGTGACCGGGGTGGCGCGGTTGATCCGGTGCTCGACGTCCAGCGCGATGCGTTCGATCTCGGTGCCCGTTCCGGACTCCTCGGCGCGCAGCTCCTCGAGGCGCTTGCGCAGCGGCAGCGGCTCGCCGAAGTCCAGGTAGGCGCGGCCCAGCCGCTCCCCCTGCTGTCGCGCCAGCCGGATCAGAAAGCGAAAGTCCTCGGGCCGCTTGGCCGCGCCGTAGGCCTCGGTCGTCATCGCCTCCACCTCGTGCAGCTGGTCGTACACGATCGAGGTCGGCACCAAATACACTTCGGGACCGTCGATTTCGTCGACGGCGTCGCTGATGTAGCGCAGGATGCCGAAAACCGGTGGCCGCAGCTTGCCGGTCCGGGTGCGGCCCCCTTCGATCGACCAGGTCAGGTTGGCGTGATTTTGCACCAGCTGCGCGGCGTAGGCGCGCAACACGAAGCGGTACACGGGAATGTCCTTGGTCTGGCGCCGGATGAAGATCGTGCCGGTGCGCTTGGCCCACACCCCCATCGGGAAGAAGTTCAGGTTCGCCCCACCGAAGGTGAGCGCGGGCGAAAGCCGGTTGGCCTGAATCACTTCCGGCAGCAACAGGCCGTCCAGATAAGAGCGATGCGAAAAGGCAAACGCCAACGTCGCTTTGCGATCCAGCTTGCGCAGCTGCGCGATCTGGTCCTCGTCGACCAGCACGTCGTAGGCCCGCATCAGCCAGTTACTGAAGCTGCGCCAGGCCCTGACCGCCCGCACGTCCAGCGAGGGCGCCATCTCCCGCAGGTAGCATGCGGCCTCGGTGCGCACGCTCCCCAGGTCGCGCCCGAGCTCGTCGGCCAGCCCATTCAGCCGCTCGTCGTACCACGGCGCGGCGAGCAGCTGGACAACCTCCTCCGGATCGGTCGTCAGGGCCATTGTCGACTCCTCGATAAAGCCGGTGCGCTGCAGCAGCTTTCGCACACCTGCCCGGCCGAATTCACGGGCGGTCGCCCCCGGTCGCCGGCTCATGCCGGTTGGACCGTCGCGGCCGCCGCGGGCTCGTGGACGTCCGGATGTAGTTCGGGTGCGTAGAGTTTCTCGATCTCGCTCGCGTACTTCGTCATGATCGGCTTGCGTTTGAGTTTCATTGTCAGCGTGATCTCGTCTCCCCCGGGCTCCCAGAGTGACGGCAATATCCGGAAGCGCTTGATCTGTTCCACCCGTGACAGTTTGGCGTTGCCCTCGGCCACGCCGGCGGCGATCCGGGCGATGACCTCCGGATGGGCGGCGAGGGTCGCGGGCGACGTGTCGGGCAGGCCGTGCTGGGCCGCGTACGGACCGACCGATTCGGCGTCGAAGACCATCAGCGCGGTGTTGTACGGCCGCCCGTCGCCGATCGTGACCATCACGCCGACCATCGGGCACGCGGCCAGCACGGTGTTCTCGATGTTGGCCGGCGACATGTTCTTTCCCGCGGCGTTGATGATCAACTCCTTCTTGCGGTCGATTATCCTCAGGTAACCCTCGTCGTCGACCTCGATGATGTCGCCGGTGTGCAGCCAGCCGTCGGCGTCGACGGCCTCCGCGGTCTTGGCGGGTTCCTTGCGGTAACCCTTCATCACCAGCGGCCCGCGCACCAGGTACTCGCCGTCGTCGGCGATCTTGCCCTCGAGGCCGGGCAGCAACTTGCCGACGGTGCCCAGGCGCGCGTCGCGGGGGTGGCTGACGCTGGCGGCGCAGCTCAGCTCCGACATCCCCCAGACCTCGGCGATCGGGATTCCGATCCCGAGGAAGAACGCCAGCGTCTCCCTGGGGATCGGAGCCGCACCCGATACCGCCCAACGGAGTTCGCCGAAACCGAGCCGCTCGCGCAGCTTGGACAGCACCAGCTCGTCGGCCCGGGCCCACTCGGCGGCCAGCTCGTCCGGCATCGCCTCGCCGGCCAGGAGGGCGGCGGCCCGCCGGCCGGCCACCGACATCGCCCACTGCAACGCCTGACGCTTGACCTCGTCGGTCTCGTTGCTGACGGTGAATTCGATTCCGGCCTTGAGCTTTTCCCACACGCGCGGCACCGCGGCCCACACCGTGGGCCGCACGTCGGGCAGCGCGGCGGCGATGGCACGGACATCGGAGACCACCGTGACCTGTGCGCCGAACACTTCCAGCGCGTACAGGCCCATCACCCGGTCGGCGATGTGTGCCGTCGGAAGATAGGACGTGACCCGGTCCCCGAATCGGGACGGGAGGACGGCGTTGAGGCCATACGCCTCGAAAAGCAGGTTCGCGTGGGTCATCTCCACACCCTTGGGGTTGCCGGTGGTCCCGGAGGTGTAGATGAGCGTGACGATGTCGTCGGGCCGCACCGCCCGCCAGGTCGCCTCGGAGTCGAAATCTTCTCGCGCGGCGGCGTACAGGTCGTCGACCGAAAGGGTGCCGGGCGGCGAGCCGTCGATGCAGACGATGTGCTCGACGGGCGCGCCGCTGGCGCGGATGCGGTCCACGTACTGCTCCTCGCAGATCGCGACCCGGGTGCCGGCGTTGTCGAACAGGTAGGTCAGCTGCTCGGCGGGCAGCGTGTTGTAGACCGAAAACGAAGTGGCGCCCAGGTGTTGGGCGCCGATCTCGAAGGGGTAGAACTCGATGCGGTTGGCCATCATCAGCGACACCGTGTCGCCCCGGCCGACCCCCAGGCCGGCCAGGCCGGCGGCAACCTTGCGCACCTGCGCCGCGAGCTCGCGCCATGTCATGGTCTGGGTGTCGCCGGGCGTGCGCAGCGCGACGGCATCCGGATCGATCGACGCGGTGCGCTGGAACGCCTGACAGAGGGTGACCGGGCGCTCGGCTGTCGTCATGTGCGTCCTCCTCGCGCGGGGCCAGCTCTCCTTCGTGAGCGTACGTCCGTGGTCGGAGACGGGGAGCAGATCACGCCGGATCCGGGCGCCAGAGCTGCAGCGTGCTCGATATGCCGGCGGGCAGTTCCAGCAGCTCGATGGGGGTGCCGTCGGGGTCATAGATGAAGAACATCCGGACGCCGCCGATGTCGACGGGCGGCTCGGCCCGGACCTCGGGATGCTCGCGCCGGACGGCGTCGTAGCTGGCGTCGAGGTCGTCGACCCGGAACGAAACGTTGGTGTAGCCCAGGTGCGGCCCGCTCGGGCACTCGGGGACGGCGCCCAGCGACAGCAGCTCGACCATGGCGGCCCCGATCAGCCCGCCGATCATGCGGCCCCGCTGCGCGGCCCCGCCCGTCACCGCGTCCAGCCCGGCCCCGTCAAGCTCGACGTCGAACACGACGTCCATGCCGAGCACCGCGGTGTAGAACGTGAGCGACGCCTCGATGTCGGAGACGCCGATGCAGACGTGGGAGAAGTTCTGCACGGCGATGGTGGGCGGCTGGATCATGGCGCTCCTTGGCTCAGGCGGGCACCGCGGTATGAATCCCGCAGGTACAAGCGTCAATTGAGGGACACGTGCAACGCATGCCCCACTCGATCACGGCGCGCGCCCGGGCCAGCGACTCCATCTGCGCATCGATTTCGGCAAGCTTGGCTTCGGCCAGCGCGCGGCTGGCCGGCCGCCCGGGCACGTCGTCGGCGAACAGCAGCTGGATCTCCTCCAGCGTGAAGCCGGCCGATTTGCACAGCCGGATGACCTCGAGCCGGGCTCGCACCGATTCGTCGTAGCGGCGCTGTCCGCCCAGCCGCCGCGGCGGCGGCACCAGGCCGATCTGTTCGTAGTAGCGCAGCGTGGTCGCCGCCACCCCGGCCTGGCGCGCCACCTCGCCGATCGTCAGCATCGGGCCTCCTTGGGCTTGACTTAGAGCCAACTCTAAGTCGTTGACTGGGGCCATGCACACACATTCACTCACCGATTTGAGCACCGCACGCTACGCGCTGCTCCGATCGTTCCGCCGCGACGGCACGCCCGTCGACACCCCGATCTGGTTCGGGCTGGACGGCGAGGCGCTGCTGTTCCGCACCAAGGTCGGGCCCAAGACCAAGCGGTTGGCCACGCGCCGCGACGTCGAGCTCACTGCGTGCGACTACCGCGGCCGGGTCCGGCCGGGCGCGACGACGCTGGCGGGCCGGGCCACCGTCCTGTCGGGCGCCGACGCCGAGCGGGCGAATCGCCTGCTGCACCGGCGCTACGGCTGGCGGTGGAACGTTGTGCCGCTGATCAAGGTGCCCGGGGTCACCAACGTTCATCAAGACCTGTGCGTGCGCGAGAAGCTGCGCCGGGCACGCGACCGCGGCGTCTGGGCCGACAGCGTTATCGTCCGCGTGGACGCACCATGACGCACGACCCCGTCCGCTCCCCCACCCTGCGCCAATGCTGCGCCGCCGCAACCGGATTGGTCTGGGGTGCGCTACGCCCGAAGCGGCCCGATCAGCGGTTCCTCCGCAGTATCGCCGACGCGGGACTACCGGAGCCCAGCCGCGCCGTGACGGTGACCGCGCTACCCCAGGTGGCGCGCTCGGTGCCGACCGCGGCGATCGTCGAGGGCACGTTCGCGCCCGCCCGCGTCGAGAACGCGATGACCTCGTTCGTCGTCCGCCACCCGGAAGCGACTTTCATCCTCGATCCGGCCGTGTGCCACGACGTCGACCGTCGGGCGATCGCTCAACTGCCCGCGGTGTTGCGCGTTGCGGTCCGTCCGCCCGCCGACACCGTTCCCACAATCACGGCCCTGAGCCGGCTGCCCGATGTGCCGCCGCTGGATTTCGCCCTGCCGACTCACGCCCATTGGGACCACGTGTCCGGCCTGCTGGACCTGCCCGATCTCCCCGTTCACCTGCACCGCACCGAACGGGACTGGATCGGCTCCGGCCCGGTAGCGCCGGTCGGCGGTGTCCGCGATTCGCTGCGCGGCAGGCCCGTCGTCGACTACGAGCTGGACGGCCCGCCGGTGCTCACCTTCGCCCGAAGCCACGACCTGTTCGGGGACCACTCCGTGCTCCTGGTCGACTTGCCCGGACACACTCCGGGAAGTGTCGGGGTGCTCGCCCATACCGGGCGCGGGTGGATCCTGATCGCCGGCGACGCCGCCTGGCACATGTTGCAGATCGAGAATGTCCGCCAAAAGTCAAGCTATCCGGGTGTTTTGGTGGACCAGGATCGGGATGAAGCTTTCCGGACGCTGCAGCGACTGCACCTGGCGCGGCATACGGTGACGATCATTCCCACCCACGACCATCAGGCGGCGCTGGGGTTGACCGCCTAGCGCGCGGCGAGTCTGCGGCTAGCCGCACACTCGGCATAAGGCGACATATATTTGCCCCACCCGGATGGCCCGCGCGGTGTTACGGTGTCCCCGGGCTCTCGCTTCTACTTTGAGGCAGCGATCGTGGCGAATTCTGTGATGGGCGACCTCGTCAGCCAACTGCGCGTCGCCTTCCACCGGTTGCAGGACTGGGCCTATCCGGACGAGCTGCATCACGATCGCTTTCGCGCCTTCATGAAGACGCCCCACGACGTGGGCGGCGAACCGGACGCCCCGGCGGTCTACGAGGAGAAGGAGGAAGAGCAGTGGGAGCTCAACACGTTCGTCACGTGTGAGGTCCTCGGCTGGCGCGGTATCTGGACGTCGGAGGAGCGCAGAAGGCTCGGCAACGTGGATGTCGGGAGGACGCTGTATCAGGGCTTCCCCTATTACGGTCGTTGGGTTTTGGCGGTCGCCCGGTGCCTCGTCGACAAGCGCCACATCACGCTCGGTGAGTTGATCGAACGAGCCGACGAGGTGCGTCAGCGCACCGCCGCTGCGACCCCGTTGGAAGCCCTGCCCCGCACGGCCGGCGACGCGGCGGCGGTGCCCCGCAACCGCCACCACATCGAGGCGCTCGGTAAGGGCGATCCGCAGTGCTTCGACGGCCTCGCCGGTGACGCGCGATTCGCGGTCGGTGACGCCGTGCGGGTGCGGGATCTGCCCACCATCTTCTACACCCGCACCCAGGAATACCTGCGGGGCAAACCCGGCACGGTGGTCAGGGTCTCGTACGAGAGCCTGGCCTCCGAAGACGAGGCGTTTGACCGCGAAGATCAAAAGCCGGAGTGGTTCTACATCGTTCGCTTCAAGATGACCGACCTTTGGGACCCCTACACGGGCCCGCCGAACGACACGCTTCAAGCGGAGATATCGGAGCGGTGGCTGCAGCCGGCTTCCTAGCCGAGCCCGTCACTTATCACCAATCAGGATGGCGAGATGACAGAGCACACCGAGGCGGCCCACGAACCGGAACGCCACGCGGCGCCAATGGTCGAGGAGGTCACCGACTTTGAAGTGCTGGAGATCGCGCTGCGCGAGCTGGCAATAGAGAAGGGTCTGTTCACCGCCGAGGATCACCGGCGCTACACCGAGTTCGTCGAGCAGATGGGGCCGGCGCCGGGTGCGCGGCTCGTGGCGAAGGCCTGGGTGGACCCGGATTTCAAACGACTGGCTCTGCAGGACGGGATCGCCGCCAGCCGTGAGGTGGGCATCGACTGGCTCCACCCGACCGGCTTTGGCACGCCCAGCGACTTCACCGCGCTGCACATACTCGAGGACACCGAAACGCTGCACCACGTGATCGTGTGCACGCTGTGCTCGTGCTACCCGCGCCCGCTGCTGGGGAACTCCCCCGAGTGGTACCGGACGCCGAACTATCGACGCCGCATCGTGCGATGGCCCCGCCAAGTCCTCGCGGAGTTCGGCCTGTATCTCCCGGAGGACGTCGAAATCCGGGTCGAGGACTCGAATTCCAAGCACAGGTTCCTCGTCCTGCCGCTTCGGCCGGCGGGGACCGACGGGTGGAGCGAGGAGCAGCTTGCCGAGATCGTGACGCGCGACTGCATGATCGGCGTTGCCCTGCCCAAGCCGGGGGTGACTTCGAACGTGGATCGCCCCGTGCACCGCGCGGTCCGCCCCGCCGAGAACTACTGAGGGCCAACCGATGTCTGCCGAGATCGACATCACTGCCGTCCGCGTGCCGACGCTGGAGCAGGTTGCAAAACGTCAGCAGGTGTGGCCACGGATGGCGGAGAAGTACGGTGTAAGCAATCCGGTGCCGCCCTGGAAGTCGAGCCTCGACGGGATGTGTGAGGCCCTCGACAGGGAGGGAGCCGCGCTAGAGCTCCTGACGCGTCGACACGACGAGGACCGCCTCGGCGAAAAGACGTACGCAACCTTGCCGTATCCGGAGAGCCAGCTCGTCGCGCTGGCGCACTCCCTTGTCGCCAGAAACGTCATCGACGAGGCGGCGCTGGCGCAACGCATGGAAACGGTCCGCGCCCGACTGCAGGCCGGCGACGCCTAGCCCGCCGCGAGGGCGCGGCTAGCTGCCCAGGCACCCCGGGCCGAGCAGCTCCTTGAGGTCCCCCATCAGCGCCGGCGATGGCGTCACCCGCAGAGAGGGATCCAGCTCGAGGGTGGTGATCCGGTCCCCGCTGATCAACCGCAGATGCACCTGGGCGGTGCCGGGGTGGCGCGCCAGCACCTGCTTGAGCGCGCTGACCTTGTCGATGGTGCACTGCCGGGTGGGCAGGCTGACCGCGATCGGCCGGTTCGGCTGGGCGTTGGAAAAGTCCGGCACCACAAGCTCGTTGGCGATCAGGCTGATGCGGTCGTCGCGGATCGCCACCTTGGCGTTGATCAGCACCACCGCGTCGTCGGCGATGTCGGCGCCGTAGGCGGAATACGCGTGCGGGAAGAACATGACCTCGATGCCGCCGGTGAGGTCTTCCAATTGGGCCGACGCCCAGGGCATTCCGTTCTTGTTGACCCGCCGGTTCACCGACGCCAGGATGCCGCCCACCCGCACCTGGGTGTCGTTGGGCACGTCGCCGTCCAGGATGGCCGGGATCTGGGTGTCCACCTGGCCGGCCAGCAGGTGCGCCACTCCGTTGAGCGGGTGCCCCGAGACGTACAGGCCGAGCATCTCCCGCTCCAGGGCCAGCTTGTGCTTGTCCTCCCATTCGTCTTCGGGCACCTTGATGGTGAACACCGAGTCCGCGGTGCCGCCGCCGTCGCCGCCGAACAGGTCGAATTGCCCCATCGCCTCGGCCTTTTTGGTGCCCAGCACCGAATCGACGGCGTCGGTGTGCACCAGGAACAGACCCTTGCGGGCATGGCTCAGCGAGTCGAACGCGCCCGCCTTGATCAGCGACTCGGTGACCTTCTTGTTGCATGCCGAGATGTCGATCTTGTTCAGGTAGTCCGAAAAGTCGGTGAACTTCCCCTTCTCGTCGCGGGTCTTGATCAGCGAACCGACCACGTTGGCGCCGACGTTGCGCACCGCGCCTAGCCCGAAGCGGATGTCCTGTCCGACCGAAGCGAAGTTCACCAGGGACTCGTTGACGTCCGGCGGCAGCACGGTGATGCCGAGCTTGCGGCAGTCGGCCAGATACACCGCGGCCTTGTCCTTGTCGTCACCCACCGAGGTCAGCAGGCCGGCCATGTATTCGGCCGGGTAGTTGGCCTTCAGGTAGGCGGTCCAGTACGACACCAGGCCGTAGCCGGCGGCGTGCGACTTGTTGAACGCATACCCGGCGAAGGGAAGGATGGTGTCCCACAACGCTTTCACCGCCCGCTCGGAGAACCCGTTGGCGGTCATGCCTTCGTAGAAGCCCTTGTACTCCGCCTCGAGCACCTCGAGCTTCTTCTTGCCCATCGCCTTGCGCAGCGCGTCGGCCTTGCCCATCGTGTAGGAGGCCACCTTCTGGGCGATGAGCATGATCTGCTCTTGGTAGACGATCAGACCATAAGTCTCCGAGAGGATCTCGCGCAGCGGCTCCTCGAGCTCCGGGTGGATCGGCTTGATCGCCTGCCGGTTGTTCTTGCGGTCGGCGTAGTCGTTGTGGGCGTTCATGCCCATCGGGCCCGGACGGTACAGCGCCAGGACGGCGACGATGTCGTTGAACTCGGTCGGTTGCATGCGGCGCAGCAGGTCGCGCATCGGCCCACCGTCGAGCTGGAACACGCCCAGCGTGTCGCCGCGCCCCAGCAGCTCGTAGGTGGGCTTGTCGTCCAGCGGAACCGATTCCAGGTCGAGGTCTATGCCCCTGTTGGCCTTGATGTTGTCCAGCGCGTCACCGATGATCGTCAGGTTGCGCAGGCCCAGGAAGTCCATCTTCAGCAGGCCGATGGCCTCACACGACGGGTAGTCCCAGCCGGTGATGATGGCGCCGTCCTGTGGCCGCTTCCACAGCGGGATGGCCTCGGTCAGCGGCTCGCTGCTCATGATCACCGCGCAGGCGTGCACGCCGGCGTTGCGGATCAGACCCTCGAGGCCGCGCGCGGTCTGGTAGATGGTGCGGACGTCGGGATCGGTCTCGATCAGGCCACGCACCTCGGCGGCCTCTTTGTACCGCTCGTGCGCCGGATCGGTGATGCCCGACAGCGGGATGTCCTTGGCCATGATCGGCGGCGGCAACGCCTTGGTGATCCGGTCGGCGATGGCGAAGCCGGGCTGGCCGTAGTGGATCCGCGCCGAATCCTTCAGCGCCGCTTTGGTTTTGATGGTGCCGAAGGTGATGACCTGGGCCACGCGGTCGTGGCCCCACTTGTCGGCGGCGTAGCGCACCATCTCGCCGCGGCGGCGGTCGTCGAAGTCGATGTCGATGTCGGGCGCCGACGGACGCTCCGGGTTGAGGAACCGCTCGAACAGCAGGCCGTGCGGAATCGGGTCGATGTTGGTGATGCCCAGCGCGTAGGCCACCAGCGAGCCCGCCGCCGAACCGCGCCCGGGCCCCACCCGGATGTCGACCGACCGCGCGTAGTTGATCAGGTCGGCGACGATCAGGAAGTACGACGGGAAGCCCTTGTCGCAGATGACCTTGATCTCGTACTCGGCCCGGTCGACGTAGTCCTGAGCAACGCCGGACGGGAAACGCCGCCGCAGTCCCGCCATCACCTCGTGGTGCAGCCAGGACGCCTGGTCGTGCCCGTCGGGCACCGGGAAGATCGGCATCCGGTCGCGCGGGGCCCACACGTCGTCGTAGGGCTGCACCCGCTCGGCGATCAACAGCGTCGAGTCGCAGGCGCCCGGGACCTGGTCGTCCCAGAGCTGGCGCATCTCGGCGGCGGACTTGAGGTAGTAGCCGTCGCCGTCGAACTTGAACCGGTTCGGGTCCGACAGCGTCTTGCCGGTCTGCACGCACAACAGCGCCTCGTGGTTGTGGGCGGCGTCGCGGGTGACGTAGTGGCAGTCGTTGGTGGCCAACGGCGGGATGCCCAGCTTGCGCCCGATCTCCAGCAAGCCCTCGCGGACACGCTGCTCGATGGACAGGCCGTGGTCCATCAGCTCGAGGAAGTAGTTGTCGGCGCCGAAGATCTCGCGCCACTTCGCGGCCGACTCCAGCGCCTCGCGGTCCTGCCCCAGACGAAGACGGGTCTGCACCTCACCCGACGGGCAGCCGGTGGTGGCGATGATGCCCTCGGCGTGTTCGGCGATGATCTCGTCGTCCATGCGCGACCACTTGCCCAGCTGGCCCTCGAAGGAGGCCAGCGAGGACAGCTTGAACAGATTGCGCAGGCCGGCGGCGTTCTCGGCCACCATCGTCAGGTGCGTGTAGGAGCCGCTGCCGGAGACGTCGTCGGACTTCTGGCTGGGGTCACCCCACAGGATGCGCCGGGTGTCGAAGCGCGAGCCCGGCGCGATGTACGCCTCGACCCCGATGATCGGTTTGATCCCGGCCTTGGTCGCGGCGCTGTAGAACTCGCTGGCGCCGAACATGTTTCCGTGGTCGGTCATCCCAACCGCGGGCATCTGCAGCCGCTCCACTTCGGCCAGCATCGGCGTGATCTTCGCGGCCCCATCCAGCATCGAGTACTCGGTGTGGTTATGCAGGTGCACGAAGGACGAGTGGTTCATAGGGACGCCAGTCTATGACCGAGGACCGACGCCTTCCGGGCGTGTCGCGAAGTGTGTCGTGGGCAGTTATCCGTACAAGTCGACGAAGTTCTTCAACGACCTCTGCACGTCGCCTCTGACGGCCCGCGCCGCCGCGGAACCGACCGGCCCGAACAGGGCGCGCCCGCCCAGCTCGAGACGCAGGCCAAGGGTGGATCCCGCTGAGGCGGCCCGCACGGTGAGTGTGACGGAGTACTTGGCGCCGCCCTTGCCGGATCCCGAGAGCGCCACCTGATGCGGCGGGTCCCACGTGGTCACCGTCCACGTCACCCGGTTGCGGAAGCCCTTGGCCCTGGCCACGCCCACGACCTGGGCGCCCTCGCCGAGCTCCTCGGGCAGGTCACTGCGCCAGCCCTCGTGCATCACCAGCCAGTCGCCCAGGTCCGAGAGGTCGGAGACGCGGTCCCACATCTCTTGCGGGCTCATCGGCATCTCGGTGGTCAGGTCAACAGCGGCCATCAACGGAGCCTAGCCCGACGTGCCGCACGCGATGCGCGGTGCGAACTTTCGGTGTGCACGGACGGCTTTCGGTGTGCGCTCAGGGCGGCGTTGCTCGGCGTGTCACCGCCCGGGGCGCACACTCGTTGCCGCAGGCGCCGTCACGCAAGCTCAGCGGTTGGGTCCCCCGCGGAAGCGGTTGCCGATCCGGATCCCGGGCAGCAGCAGGCTGCGCGGCGCGAACCTGCCGCCGGCGCTGACGACCTTGGGCACCACGCCGGGCACCACGGTGCGCCGGCCGGCCAGCATCCCGCCGATCGCCGCCTCGGCGACGTCGCCCGGCGAGACCTGCGCGATGGGAATGCTGAACCGCTCGGCGTTGGCGATCTCGGCCCATTCGGTCGGCACCGGCCCCGGGCACAGGCACGTGACCGACACCCCCGTCCCGTGCAGCTCCTCGTGCACGGCCTCGGAGAACGTCTGCACGAACGCCTTGGTCGCCGAATAGACCGCCATGTAGGGCACCGGCTGAAAACCGGCGATCGACGCGATGTTCAGCACCGCGCCTGCGCCGCGTTCCACCATGCCGGGCAGGGCCGCGTGGGTGAGTTCCATCAGCGTCAGTGCGTTGAGGGTGACCTCCTCGCTTTCGCGCTCGCGCGGCAACTCGTGGAAGACCCCGCTGGTGCCGAAACCGGCGCTGTTGCACAGGCCGGCGATCGGCTCGGCGAGCAGCCTGTCCGCCAACTGCGAGCGGCCCTTGGGATCGCCGAGGTCCAGCGGCAGCACCTCTACCGCGACCGAGTATTCCCGGCCCACCTCGTTGGCGAGTTCGTCGAGGCGTTCCCGGCGCCGAGCGACCAGCAGCAGCGGGAAGCCGCGGCGGGCCAGCCCGCGAGCCAGTTTGGCGCCGATGCCGGACGACGCGCCGGTGATGACGACGGTGGTGTCAATGTCGGGCTTCGGAAGGCTCATGATGTCACCAATGTATCCCGCGGGTCGCCCGCACGAACGTCTCGCTGCGTTTATCGAATTGCGGTGACTCGCTTGCCGATTCGTCGCCCCTGGCGGCGTCCGAGTCCCCGAACATGGCGAACGCGCGGTTGCGCACCCGGTCCATCACCGCCGGGTTGACGGCGTCGGCGACGGCGGCAAACTGCCCGAACGGCGAACTGGCCCGCCGGGGCCGGTGCACGATCGCGTCGGCGATCACCCCGGCCGCCTGATCCGGCGTCAGCGCCGGGAACTTGTCGTAGAGGGTGGTCGGGCTGATCATCGGGGTGCGCACCAGGGCCATGTGCACGGTGGTGAACTTCACGCCGTCGTCGACGGTCTCGGCCTGCAGGGAATCACACAGGCTGTCCAGCGCGGCCTTGCTGGCGATGTAGGCGCCGAAGCGCGGCGCGCGGGTCTGCACGCCGACCGAGGAGACGTTGATGATGTGCCCGAAGCCGCGCTCCCGCATCCCCGGGACGAATTTGAGGATGAGCTGGACCGCGCCCAGGTAGTTCAGTTGCATGGTGCGCTGATAGTCGTGGATCCGGTCGTAGGACAGCTCCAGCGAACGGCGGATCGACCGGCCCGCGTTGTTGATCAGGATGTCGACGCCCCCGAGGTCGCCCAGCACCCGATCGGCCATCGCTGCGATCGCGTCCATGTCGGACAGGTCGCACGGGTAGACGTGGGCGGTGCCGCCGTCGCCCTCGATCTCGTCCGCCACCTTCTCCAGGTTCTCCCGGGTGCGCGCGACCAGCGCCACCGCGCCGCCCGCTTCGGCGATCCGCTTCGCGGTGGCCTCCCCGATGCCCGACGATCCCCCGGTGATCAGGACGGTCTTGCCGCCGACGGCCTCGTCGAGCGTGCGGCCCTGCACGGCGTCGAGCAGGTTCCTCAGATAGAACGGCCGGTAGCGTCCGGCCGAGTTGGGGGTATTGACGAGATGGGACACCGCCGCGATCGGCTTCTCCACCAAGTTCGCGAGTGGCTTCTCGACCAAGTTCGTTATGTCACCGAGATTCATCGGCTTTCGCTCCTGATGACGTCGGCCCCCGGACCGCAACTGGCCCGCCCGTTGACCACGACCGCCTTGTGGGGCTGTGTGAATGATGTGACGTGAGTCATAAAACCAACCTAGGTCATCGATCGCCCGGGCCGGTGCGGATTTCGGGCAAGTGAAAGCGCGCCGCGCGTCCCACGCCGCGGCGACGCCACGGTCACGAGTGGGCAATCCGCTTGTTACGCAAAGACATCCGTGCGTAACGGCGAACTAACCGGGCTTCAACGTGGTGGCCGGTCACCTGTCCGACGCGCTCGCCGCGCCCGGCGTCCCCGCCGAAACGGTCACCGAGATCATCGGCGCGGTCGCGCCGCTGGCCCCCGAGATCGCGACCGGTGAGGGCGACAAGCCGCCGTCTGATCGGTCCGCCGGGATTGCCATGACCGGCGTGTCGCGCGGCGCGCACGGTGCCTAGCATGCTCGGCATGGGTCGCACGTTCGACGACCTCGTGGCGGAGGCCGACGCCGCCCCCGTCGAGGGCTGGGACTTTTCCTGGCTGGACGGGCGCGCCACCGAAGAGCGCCCCTCGTGGGGTTACCAGCGCCAGATGAGCCGACGGCTGGCGAGCGTGTCGGCCGCGTGCGACATCGACACCGGGGGTGGCGAGGTGCTCGCGGGTGCCGAGCGGTTTCCGCCCACCATGGCCGCGACGGAATCATGGCCGCCCAACGCGGCCCTGGCCACCCAGCGCCTGCATCCCCGGGGCGTGGTGCTCGTGGTGACCACCGCGGACGAGCCGCGGCTGCCGTTCGCCGATGCGGCGTTCGACCTGGTGACCAGCCGCCATCCCATCGCGGCGCGGTGGCCCGAGATCGCCCGGGTGCTGCGGCCGGGCGGCACCTACTTCGCCCAGCAGATCGGGCCGGCGACGATGGCCGAGCTGGTCGAATACTTCATCGGGCCACAGCCGGAGAAATGGGCCGAACTGCACCCCGACGCCCAGCGCGCCCAGGCCGAGGCCGCCGGGATGCGCGTCGTCGACCTCCGCATGGAGCGTACGCGGGCCGAGTTCTTCGACATCGGTGCCGTTATCTACTTCCTGCGCAAGGTGATTTGGACGGTGCCGGGCTTCACGGTCGACGCCTATCGGGAGCGGCTGCGCGAACTGCACGAGCGCATCGAGGCCGACGGGCCCTTCGTCGCGCACTCGACGCGGGTCCTGGTCGAGGCCCGCAAGCCGGGGTGATCAGCCCTCGGCGCGCAGCACGTCCAGCGCGTGCTGCAGATCGGCCGGGTAGGGGCTGACGATCTCCATCCGCCTGCCGTCCGCCGGATGGGCGAACGACAGCGAGCGGGCGTGCAGCCATTGTCGTTTCAGCCCAAGCCTTTTCGCGAGTTTTGGATCGGCCCCGTAGACGAGGTCGCCGCAGCAGGGGTGATGCAGCGCGGCAAAGTGCACCCGGATCTGGTGTGTGCGACCGGTTTCCAGGTGCACGTCGAGCAGGCTTGCCGCGTGAAAGGCTTCGATGGTGTCGTAGTGGGTGAGGCTATGCCGGCCATCCTTGGTGACGGCGAACTTCCACTCGCCACCGCGGTGCCGCCCGATCGGCGCGTCGATCGTCCCGCTGGACGGGTCCGGATGCCCCTGCACCAGCGCGTGATAGCGCTTGTCGACCAGGCGCTGTTTGAACGCCCGCTTGAGCACCGTGTAGGCGCGCTCGGAGAGCGCCACCACCATCACCCCGGAGGTGCCGACGTCGAGGCGGTGCACGATGCCCTGCCGCTCGGGCACGCCGGATGTGGTGATGCGGTAACCGGCGGCGGCCAGGCCGCCGAGCACCGTCGGTCCCGTCCAGCCCACCGACGCGTGCGCGGCCACCGCCGCGGGTTTGTCCACCGCGACGATGTCGTCGTCGGAATACAGGATCGTCATGCCCTCGATGTCCACGGGCGTGTTCTCCACCGGCGCCGGCGCTTCGGGCAGTCGGACGTGCAGCCACGCGCCGCCGGTCAGCCGGTCGGACTTGCCCGCCCGCACGCCGTCGAGTTCCACCCCGCCGTCTTCGGCCAGCGCCGCGGCGGCGCTGCGGGACAGTCCCAGCAGGCGTGCCAGCCCCGCGTCCACGCGCATGCCCGCCAGCCCCTCCGGGACCGGCATGGAACGTTCGGTCAACGCTGGTCGGCCTTGCGTCGGCTTTCGGTGTCCCCGTCGGCCTTACGCCGACCTACGGTGTCGAAGTCGTAGCCGAAGACCGACAGCACCACGAGCAGGATGGCGCCGCCCACCACCGAGGGGTCGGCGACGTTGAACACCGGCCACCAGCCGACCGACAAGAAGTCCACGACATGGCCGCGCAGCGGCCCGGGCGCCCGGAAGAAGCGGTCGACCAGGTTGCCCATGGCGCCGCCCAGGATCATCCCCAGCCCGACCGCCCACCAGGGCGACACCAGGCGCCGCCCCATCCAGAAGATGCCGACCACCACGCCGGTCGCGATCAGCGTCAGCACCCAGGTGTAACCGGTCGCCATCGAGAACGCGGCACCGGAATTGCGCACCAGCGTCCAGGTCACCGTGTCGCCGATGATCGGCACCGGCTGACCGGGGGGCAGCAGTTTGACGGCGAGCACCTTGGTGACGACGTCGAGGGCCAAGACGATCGCCGCCACCGACAGCAGCAGGCGCAGCCGCCTGGGCGGGCGCTGCGGGTCGGTGGCCGCGGCGTCCTCAGCCTTGTCGGTTGAGGTCACGGGCTTACTCGATCCGGTGGGTTCCTCGGGCACTCTGACATCATCCCCCAATGCGGACGCGGGCCGGCCGATGTTCGCCGTCGGCGTGCGCGATGATCTCACCATGGGCCGGCTCACCGTCATCGCCACCGGAGGCACGATATCGACCGCCACCGGCGCGGACGGCGTGCACCGGCCCGCTTACGGCGCGGCCGACCTGGCCTCCGGTCTCGACGTGGACGTCGTCGACGTGCTGGCATTGGACAGCTCCCAGCTGGTGCCTGCCGATTGGGACCGGATGCGCGGCGCCGTGCGGGCGGCGATCGACGGCGGCGCCGACGGCGTGGTGGTCACCCACGGCACCGACACCATGGAGGAGAGCGCGTTGTGGCTCGAGCTCACCCATGCGGGGGACGTCCCGGTGGTGCTCACCGGGGCCATGCGCAGCGCCGACGCCCCCGACGCCGACGGTCCGGTCAACCTGCGCGCGGCCCTCGAAGTGGCGGGCAGCCCCGGCGCCCGGGGGCTGGGCGTCCTGGTGTGCATGGCCGGCCGGGTGCTGCAGCCGTTGGGCTTGAGCAAGGTGGCGACCAACGACCTGAGCGGCTTCGCCGGAGAGCTGATCGGCACCGTGCGCGGCGGTGTCACGCTGGCCGGCACCAAGACGCGACCCCAGCTCGGCGAGCTGAGCGCCGCGGACGCGCCGCGGGTCGACATCGTCGCCGCGTACCTGGGCAGCGACGGGGTGGCGATGGACGCCTGCGTGGCCGCCGGGGCGCGGGGCGTGGTGCTCGAGGCGCTGGGTTCGGGCAACGCCGGCGACGCGGTGGTCGACGCGGTGGCCCGGCATTGCCGGGCCGGAATCGCCGTCGCGGTGTCCACCCGCGTCCCGGGCGGCCGGGTCGGCGCCAGCTACGGGCCCGGGCACGAGATGGTGGCCGCCGGCGCGGTGATGGTGCCCAAACTGCGACCGCCTCAGGCCCGGGTGCTGGTGATGGCCGCGCTGGCCGCGAAGCTACCGGTCGCCGACGTCATCGCCCGGTGGGGCTGACGGGGCGTTGTCCTGCAGCGCGCCCACGTAGTCCGGCCAGTCCAGGGAATCGACCGGGTTCGCTTTGGTCAGCTCGGCGGTGTCGGCGGGAAACGTCCGCGCCGGGCCGGGGCCCGAGCTGCGGGTCTCGAACCGCGCCGTGACGACGCCGTGGCCCGCGCCCTGCACCCAGCCGTGTCCGAGCTCGCGGTGCGCTATGTCGTCTCCCACCCGCCATCCCGCGTCGGGCGCCGGGGCGAACATGGCCTCGGTCGCGGTCGCCACAGTTTCCGCGGGGTGGTCCTCCGCCTCCCCCGCCAGGTCCAGGTCGGGGAACAGCGACTCCTGGCGGACATCGCTCAACCCCGAAAACCCAACGCCGAGAAGGCGAATCGGCCCAATCTCGCGAGGGTCGAGCAGCAGCCGCCGGGCCACGGCGATCAGCGCGCCCACCTCGGTCGTCGCATAGGGCAGCGTGGCCGAACGGGTCAGCGTGCTCATGTCGGACTTCTTCAGTTTCACCGTGACGGTGCGGGCGCCGCGGCCGTCGCGCAGCAGGCGTTGATGTGCGTGCTCGGCGATCGGGTCGATCGCGTCCCGCAGCTGCTCCAGGGTGGTCAGGTCGACGGCGAAGGTGGACTCCGAGCTGATCTGCTTGGCTTCGGCGCGCTCGGCGACGGGGCGGTCGTCGATGCCGCGGGCCAGGCGGTGCAGCGCGGGCCCGATGGTCGCGCCCAGGATGTTCGCGGCCTCGGCGTCGGTCAGCGCGGCCAGCTGGCCGATCGTCTCGATGCCGAGCCGATTGAGCTTCTCCTCGGCGACCGGACCGATGCCCCACAGCCGCCGCACCGGCAGCCCGTCGAGCAGCGCCCGCTCGTCGGCGCGCCGGACCACCCGGACGCCGTCGGGTTTGGCCAGGCCGGACGCGATCTTGGCGATCTGCTTGCCCGAGCCGGCACCGACCGAGGCGATCAGGCCCGTCTCGTCGCGGACCCGTCGCCGCAGGTCCTCGCAGAACGCCTCGACCTCCTCGGCGGACGCGCCCGCGAGGTGGGGCGGTTCGCCGAAGCCCTCGTCGAAGGACAGCTGCTCGACGACGGGCACCACGGCGCGCACGGTGTCGAAGACCCGCCGGCTGGCCACCCCGTACACCACGCCGCGCGGCGGCAACACCACCGCGGTCACCCCAACCAGGCGGCGGGCCTGGTGCATCGGCATAGCCGAGCGGGCCCCGAACACGCGGGCCTCGTAGCTGGCCCCGGCCACCACGCCCCGGCCGCCCAGGCCGCCGACCAGCACCGGACGCCCCCGCAGGGTCGGCCGGGTGAGTTGTTCGACCGAGGCGAAGAACGCATCCATGTCCAGGTGCAGCACCCAACGGGACTCCACACTCCGAAACCTAACGGCCTCGAAAGTGCAACTGCCGACGGCCCTACCCGAGAAACGCGTCGCGAGTTGCACTCTCGCGGTCAAACGCAGCAGCCCGCCGCGCTCAACGCCGCACGAACCCGCGCGATCAAGACGTCCGGCCGGTTGCGCAGCAGGTCGGCGCTGACCCGGACGATGCGCCAGCCGCGACGTTCCAGCTCGGCGATCCGGTCGATGTCCCTGGCGCGGACGCGCGGGTCGGTCCAGTGTTGCGTGCCGTCGTATTCCACGCCGACGCACCATTCCTCCCAGCCCAGGTCGATCCGCGCCAGCACGGCACCCCACTCGTTGCGCACGACGATCTGAGTTCGCGGCCTGGGCAATCCCGCGGCGACGATCGCAAGCCTCGTTCTGGTCTCCTGCGGTGACTCCGCGCCCGCGTCGACCAGCGGCAGCACGCGTCGCAACTGTTCCAGCCCGCGCGCACCGCGATGGGCCTTGATCAGCGGCTCCACAGCGTCAGCACGAAGACCCGTCGCCCTGGCCAACGAATCGATCGCGACCACGGCGGACAGCAGCTTTCCCCGTCGCCCCAAGTCGAAGGCCGTGCGCGCGGGCGACGTCACCGGCACTCCTTTGACCTCCAGCGCCTCGCCGGCCAACAGCGACTCGTTCCGGGTGACGATCAACGGCGGCGGTCGTTTGCGGTCGCTGATGAGTTCGGCGGGCGCCAGCGGATCGACCCATTCCGCGCCGAGCAGCGCGGCCGCGGAATTGCCGGCGACAACCGCCTTCTTCCCCGACCACAGCCACGCAGCCACCGCCCTGTCGCTCGCGGTGAGCGGGCTGTCCCGCCGCTGATAGACGTTGCGATAGATCCGCGCGCACGATCGCCGCAGCTCACGTTCCGTGACGGCGCCGGATCCGACCGCCTCGGTGCCGACGAATGGTCCCCCCGTTCCCATGGCCGCACAGTGCCACGGCGCTCCGACACGCCGCGAGAGTGCAACTACCGACGCCCCGACTCGAGAAACGCGTCGCCAGTTGCACTCTCGCGGTCAGACCTTGGCGATGCTGACCCGCACACCGTCGCCGATGTCGGCGCCGTCGGCCGGTTCCCCGAATTCGAAGCTGGTGGCCAGGATCTCCCCGGCGATCAGGTCGGCATGGGTGCGCGCCCAGTCGGCCCGCTCGGCCGGCACCGACATCACCACGGAGATCCGGTCGGACACGTCCAGCCCGGTCGACTTGCGCAGCTCCTGCAGTTCGCGGATGCGGTCCTTGGCCCAGCCCTCGGCCTCCAGCTCGGGGGTCACCGTGCCGTCCAGCACCACCAGGCCGGCTTCATCGGGCAGCGCCGCGGTGAACTCCGGGTCGGCGGCGACCAGCCGGGAGCTGTACTCCTCGGGTTGCAGCACCGCGGGTCCCGCGGTCAGGGTCCCATCGGGGTTGACGACGCCCTCGCCCGCCTTGACGGCCTTGATGGCCGCCTGCACGTCCTTGCCCAGCCGCGGCCCGGCCACCCGGGCGTTGACGGTGAGCTCGAAGGAGCCGTAGGTGTCGATCGCGTCGGTCAGCTCCACGGCCTTGACGTTGAGCTCGTCGGCGATCAGGTCGGTGAACGGCTCCAGCCGTCGCGGATCGTCCACGGCCACGGTCAATTTCGGCAGCGGCAGGCGCACCCGCAGTTTCTTGGCCTTGCGCAGGGACGACGCGGCCGAGCACACTTCGCGGACCTGGTCCATGGCGGCGACCAGGTCGGGGTCGGCGGGCAGCGCCTCGGCGTCGGGCCAGTCGGTCAGGTGCACCGAACGCCCGCCGGTGAGGCCGCGCCAGATGATCTCGGTGACCGACGGCAGCAGCGGCGCGGCGAGCCTCGACGTCACCTCCAGCACGGTGTGCAGGGTGTCGATGGCGTCGGCGTCTTCCTCCCAGAACCGCGAACGGGACCGTCGCACATACCAATTCGTCAACGCCTCGGTGAACTGGCGCAGGTGTTCGCAGGCCCTGGAAATGTCGCAGGTGTCCATCTCGCGGGTGAGGTTCTCGCGCAGTTCGGCGAGCTTGGCCAGGATGTAGCGGTCCAGCACCTGCGGCGAATCGGTGCGCCAGGAACCGACTTTCGGCGCGTAGAGGGCCAGGAAGCTGTAGGCGTTCCACAACGGCAGCAGGACCTGGCGCACGCCGTCGCGGATGCCCTGCTCGGTGACGATCAGGTTGCCGCCGCGCAGGATCGGCGAGGCCATCAAGAACCACCGCATGGCGTCGGAGCCGTCGCGGTCGAACACCTCCGACACGTCCGGGTAGTTGCGCAGCGACTTGCTCATCTTCTGACCGTCGGAACCCAGCACGATCCCGTGCGCGACACAGGTTTTGAACGCCGGGCGGTCGAACAGCGCGGTGGCCAGCACGTGCAGCGTGTAGAACCAGCCGCGGGTCTGCCCGATGTATTCGACGATGAAGTCGCCCGGATAGTGCCCGTCGAACCAGTCCCGATTCTCGAACGGGTAGTGCACCTGCGCATAGGGCATCGACCCCGAGTCGAACCACACGTCGAGCACGTCGGGGATGCGCCGCATGGTGCTGCGGCCGGTCGGGTCGTCGGGGTTGGGGCGGGTCAGCTCGTCGATGTAGGGCCGGTGCAGGTTGGTGGGCCGCACCCCGAAGTCGCGCTCCAGCTCGTCGAGGCTGCCGTAGACGTCGATGCGCGGGTAGTCCGGGTCGTCGGACTTCCACACCGGAATGGGGGTGCCCCAGTAGCGGTTTCGCGAGATCGACCAGTCCCGCGCGCCGGCCAGCCACTTGCCGAACTGGCCGTCCTTGACGTGTTCGGGGTACCAGGTGATCTGCTGGTTGAGTTCGACCATGCGGTCGCGAAATGCGGTGACCGCGACGAACCACGACGACACCGCCCGGTAGATCAACGGGTTGCGGCAGCGCCAGCAGTGCGGGTAGGGGTGCTCGTAGGTCTCGTGGCGCAGCAGCACCGCGCCGTTGGCCGCCGCCGGGCCGGTCTGGTTCTTCAGGGCGCGGATGATGTTCGGGTTCGCGTCGAAGACGTGCTGCCCCCGGTAATCCGGGACGCTGGCGTCGAAGCGGCCCTTGGAATCGACCGGCGTGACCGGCACGATGCCCGCCTTCTCGGTGGTCGCCATGTCGTCCTCGCCGTAGGCCGGCGCCATGTGCACGATGCCGGTGCCGTCCTCGGTGGTGACGAAATCGCCGGGCAGCACCCGAAAAGCCTTGGGGCTGTCCATGAAATACGGGAACGGCGGCAGGTAGCGCGTGCCGAGCAACTCCGCCCCGCGGTAGGTCCCCAGCACCTCGGGCTTCTCGCCCAACTCGCGGGCGTAGGCGGCCAGCCTCGGCTGCGCCAGCACGAAGCGATGGTCGCCGGCCTGGACCTCGACGTAGCTGACGTCGGGGTTGACCGCGACCGCCAGGTTCGACGGCAGGGTCCACGGTGTCGTCGTCCACACCAGCAGGTGCGCCCCGTCCAGCGGGCCGCCGACCACCTTGAATCCGACCGTCAGAGCCGGGTCCTGGCGGCTCTGGTAGACGTCGTCGTCCATCCGCAATTCGTGGTTGGACAGCGGGGTTTCGTCTCGCCAGCAGTACGGCAGGACGCGGTAGCCCTCGTACGCCAAACCCTTGTCCCAGAGCTGCTTGAACGCCCAGATCACCGACTCCATGTAGGGCAGATCGAGCGTCTTGTAGTCGTTGTCGAAATCGACCCAGCGGGCCTGGCGGGTGACGTACGCCTGCCACTCGTCGGTGTAGCGCAACACCGAGGCGCGGCACGCGTCGTTGAACGCGGCGATCCCCATGTCGTCGATCTGCGACTTGTCGTTGATGCCCAGCTGGCGCTCGACCTCGAGTTCGGCGGGCAACCCGTGGGTGTCCCAGCCGAACCGGCGCTCCACCTTGTAGCCGCGCATGGTGCGGTACCGCGGGACGATGTCCTTGACGTAGCCGGTGAGCAGGTGCCCGTAGTGCGGCAACCCGTTGGCGAACGGCGGGCCGTCGTAGAAGACGTATTCTTCGGCGCCGTCGCGGCGGGCGACGCTGGCCCGGAAGGTGTCGTCGCGGGCCCAGTAGTCGAGGACCTCGAGTTCGAGGGCCGGGAAGTCGGGAGCCGCGCCGGCCGGCTTCGGGTAGGCCTTGACGTCGGTATTCTCGGTCACGATGCGCGTCGTCTCCTGTGGCCGTCCTGCTCAGGCCGGGGACGACGACGCGCACGGTGCGCGAGCGCCGCGGTACCACCCCGCTTGCCACGCCGTCGCGTGGCCGCTCATTGGAGGCTGTGACGGGCCCACCCGTTCGGTTCTACTGAGCCAGGCCGGCTGTTCTTCCGAAGGCTCCCCGGTGATGGCCGGATCGACGCCAATAGCCCGATTCTACTCAGGCGGGGCACTCCAAGGGGCTACCTGGCCTCAGGAAACACCTGCGGCCGGGTAGCCCCTTGGGGCCTCGGTTGGTCGCTGTCCATCGGATCAGGCCGTAACTTCGAGCACGCCGGCCCGCAGCAGCGCGGCGTACAGGTGGCGCAGCGGAATGCTCAACAGCCGGGTGGCGCCCTCCACCAGCGGGTCGCCGGGGAGAACGGGCTGCGGCTTGGCCTGGCGGGTCGCCTTCTTGGCGGCCGGGGCCTGGGTCGTCTGGACGTCGCGCACCACCTTCAGGGTGCGGGCGGGCGCTACGGTTATCACTTCGTCGTGCAGAGCTGCGGTCATGGTCGCCTCCTAGGCGGGATTTCTGACAGGGACTGATTGGACTGACGCATCCCGTCCCGTAGCGGTTCCGATCCGGAGAACGCTTGGCCGACAAGCCACTTGGCGTTGCGACGCCTCAGCTGAGAACGTCATGCCGGAGGCCGGATGGGGACGAGGCGGAGCTCGGACTTCGGTCCGGACTGTCGCTGGAACTCATGTGTCCCTCACCTCCTCGCGGTCACGGCGCATGCGGTCATCCGCACGCCATTTGTGCGCAGCATGAGGAGCAGAAACCCGACGACCGTCGGAGATCCGCACCCCTCTCGTCAGAGCTTCGGCACCACACGACGTGTCCGGGTTCTCCGGAAGCCACCTGGGCTCAACCCTTAAGCCGGGAGGAGCTGTCCTGACCCGGGGCGTCTTTCGACGTTCGGGGTCAGTGGCCTGTATTCGTGTAGACGCCTCACCTAACGAGGTGCTTACTCGACCGATAATGCACGACCGGTCCGACAGGGTCAAACCCCTCGGCGGCAATGTCGGGCAATCTTTACGGCTTTCCGGGGGGAGCCCACCGGATTTCGTTAGGGCCAGGCCCCTGACCTGGGCATATGGCTCACCGGTCGGCACCGATTGTTCATCTGGTGTTTGCCGAATCCGGCGGTGCGGGCCGTCAAAATCCTTGCGGCCGAGAGCGTGTCACTGCTCGACCAGGCCCTCCAGCCGCCCGATGGTGTCGATGAACTCCTCGACCATGTCGAGCACCACCGTTCGCGTGGGTCGGACCCGGTCCAGCGAGCCGACCACCTGGCCGACGAAGTAGGTGGCCAGCTCGCGCGCCTTGGCTCCGGGGTGCGCGGCCGCGGTGTTGATGCGCACCTGCGGCTCGGCGACCAGCGCGGTCTGCAACGGCATACCGAGCGGGTCGGGCTTTTCCGGCCGGTCCCATTCGTCGGTCCAGGCCGTACGCAGCATCCGCGCCGGCTTGCCCGTCATCGAGCGCGACCGCACGGTGTCCGAGGAGGTGGCGGCCAGGAACTTGTCCTTGACCACCGGCGGCGTCTCGGCTTCTTCGGTGGTCAGCCACACCGACCCGCACCACACGCCTTCGGCGCCGAGCGCCAGGGCCGCCGCGATCTGGCGGCCGCGGGCGATGCCGCCGGCGGCGAGAACGGGGACCGGCGCCACGGCATCTACCACCTCGGGCACCAGGACCATGGTGGCGACCTCGCCGGTGTGGCCCCCGGCCTCGGTGCCCTGCGCGACGATCAGGTCGACCCCCGTGGCCGCGTGCCGTTGGGCGTGGCGCGTGGTGCCGGCCAACGCGGCCACCAGGACGTCGCGGCCGTGGGCGCGTTCGACGAGGTCCGCCGGGGGTGGCCCGAGCGCGCTGGCGATCAGCCGGATGCGGTGGGCGAACGCCACGTCCAGCAGCGGCTCGTAGCCCTTGGGCGAGATGTTGAGCGCGCCGGCGGAGGCGCGCAGCTCCTGCGCCGGGGCGGTGATCCCGTAGCGGGCGAGGATGTCGTCGACGAACGCGCGGTGCTCCTCGGGCAGCAGCGTCCGCACCCGTGCGGCGTCGATGCCGCCTTCGTCCGCGCCGACGTACTTGGGCGGCAGCAGCAGGTCCACCCCGAATGGCTTGCCGCCCGTCTGCTCCTCGATCCAGGCGAGTTCGTTGTCCAGTCGCTGGGGACTGTGCGCCACCGCGCCGAGGACGCCGAACCCGCCCGCATTGGTCACCGCGGCCACCACGTCACGGCAGTGGCTGAACGCGCAGATGGGGAACTCGACACCGAGCATCTCGGCGACTCTGGTACGCATTGCCCGACGCTAAAGAGCTACTGATTGATATGTCAATCGATTACGGCTTCCGGCCGTCCGGCGGCCAGCTGGACACGCCCTCCTCCAGCGGGACCTGGAGGCTGTGCAGGATGGACGCGACCATCCGCCACGCGCCGATCGCCGTCACGAGCTCAATGAGAACCGTTGTGTCCCCTTGCAATTCACGCTCGCACGCCGCCCAGCTCGCGGCGCTGACGGCGCCGTCGCGCACCACGTCGTCGGTGGCGGCCAGCACCGCCCGTTCGGCGGGGCCGAACCCGTCGTACGCCTGCCAGTCGCGCACACCGAGCAGGTCGTCGGGGGCCACGCCCAGTCGCGACGCCACCCGCCAGTGCTGTGTCCATTCGTAGTCGCATGCGGTGAGCCAGCCGATCCGCATGATCACCAACTCGCGCAACCGCGGGTCGAGCGCGCCGTGCCAGAGCATGGTGGCGAGGAGGTCGTTGATGGCGCGCGCCAGCGGCGGGTGGTTGAGCAGCACCTGGAAGATGCTCAGTTCGGCCATGTAGTTGGGCACGGCCGCTTCGTCGGCGGCGGCCGTGGCTTCGTCGAGCGGCAGTTTGGGCACGCGGGCTGTTGTCATCATCGGCCATGTTAGTCAGGAATCGCCGCACCATTGCCCGAACACCGCGACTCCGCGACGACCGCGCGAACTCCTTTGGCGCTCTTTGGCTTACGAGGGGGCCTAGAGCAGCCCGAGCAGTTGCAGGTCGGTCACGTACTTGACGATGACCGGCGCCGACACGTGCGGGATGTCGGGATCGTCGCTGTCGGGGCCGATCTTGGCTTCCCGCACCGCTGCACGGAATCGGTCGGTCGATGCGAGCGGACCGCGGCCCGGCTCTCCGGGTTCGACCTGCTGGCTGCCCGGCAACTGCAGCAGTGGGAGCACCGAGTGCTGACGCTGCCGCTCGGGCAGGTCGCGCAGCGCGGCCTCGAACCGGCGCCGCCACTCGCCGAAGTCGTCGATCCGCTCGATCGGGTAGCCGGCCTCGATCAACCAGTCGACGTACTCGTCGATGCCGATGCCGTCGTCGTGCGGGTTCATCACGTGATACGTTTCGAACCCCTGCACCACCTGGGCACCCAGCGTGGTGATCGCCTCGGCGACGAATTCGACCGGCAGCGCGTCGAAGTGCGCGCGCACCCGCTCACCCTTGGCGTCGAGTCGATAGAACGAGCGTGGTGCGACGCCGGTGGCCACGATGCTCAGCACCATCCGGGTGAACATGTCCGACAGGTTGAGCTGGCCCGCGTAACTCGTGTCGGCCAGGATCATGTCGCAGCGGAACACCGAGACCGGCAGCCCGCACAGGTCGTTGGCCTCCCGGAGCAACACCTCGCCGGCCCACTTGCTGTTGCCGTAGCCGTTGGAGTAGCCGCCATCGATGATTCGGATGGGGCTGATCGCCCGGATGTCGGCGTCCTCGGTGAACGCCTCCGGCTCGACGCCGTCCCCGACGTTCGCGGTCGAAACATAGGCGTAGGGCTTGAGTTTGGTGGTCAACGCCAACCGGATGAGCTCGGCGGTGCCGACGACGTTGGGGCCGAACAGCTCGCTGTAGGGCAGTATGCCGTTGACCACGGCCGCGGAGTCGACGATCAGGTCGACGGTGTCGGCCAGCCGCTGCCACGTCCCCTCGTCGAGGCCGAGGTTCGCCGCGCTCTTGTCGCCGGCGATGACCTCCAGATGTTCGGTGGCCAGCTCCCGGAAGTGGCCCAGCAGCCGGGGGTCACCGCCGTCGAACGTCGCTTCCAGCCGGTGGCGCGCCTCCTCGTCGGAGCCGGCCCGCACCAGACAGATCAGCTTGCCCTCGACCAGCTCCAGCTGCTCGAGCCACTGCAGCGCCAGATAACGCCCCAGGAAACCGGTCGCCCCGGTCAACAGCACCGTCCGCGCCCGGGCACTCGGGACCGGCAGCGCCGGGGCGGCGCTCAGCGTCGCGGCGTCGATGAACCTGTCCAGCGTCAGATCGCTGGCGTACACCTCGGTGGCATCGCGGCCGTGCACCGAGGCAAAGCCGGCCCTGGTCTTGTGCGCGAACGCGAAATCGTCGGCGTGCCGGTCCAATTGCTGACTCAGGTTCCGCACCGACGGCGCGTCGAAGACGGCGCGCACCGGCAGATGGACACCCAGGGTGGTGTGGATGGCGGCGACCAGGCGCATCGCCGACAGCGAATCCCCGCCGAGGTCGAAGAACGACTCCTCGACCCCGACCCGCTCGGCCCCCAGCACCTCGGCGTAGATGTCGGCCAGGATCTCCTCGGCCGCGGTGGCCGGCGGGCGGTAGGAATCACCGTCGGTGTATTCCGGCGCCGGCAACGCCCGGGTGTCGAGTTTGCCGTTGACCGTCAGCGGCAGCGCGTCCAGCACCACCACGGCGGCCGGGACCAGGTAGGCGGGTAGCCGGTCGGCCAGCTGGGCCCGAATCTCGGCCGGGTCCGCGGTGCCGGTGATGTACCCGACCAGCCGCTTGTCGCCCGGGCGGTCCTCGCGGGCGATCACCGCCGCCTGCTCCACCCCGGCCAGCCCGGCCAGGGCCACGCGCACCTCCCCCGGTTCGACGCGGTGCCCGCGGATCTTGACCTGTTCGTCGGCGCGGCCCAGATACTGCAGCTGCCCGTCCGGGCCCCAACACACCAAATCGCCGGTGCGATACATGCGCGCCCCGGCCCCACCGAACGGGCACGCCACAAACCGCGACGCGGTGAGCCCGGCCCGGCGCAGGTACCCGTAGGTCAGGCCCGCCCCGGCCACGTACAACTCCCCAACCACCCCGGTGGGCGCGGGCCGCAACCACCCGTCGAGCACGAACAGCGCGGCCCCGGGCACCGGCGAACCGATCGGCGGCGCGCCCGACTCGGGCGTCAGCGGCGCACTGATCGCGACACACATCGTGGTCTCGGTCGGGCCGTAGACGTTGAGCATCGTCCGCCCGGGCGCCCAGCGGTCCACCACCTCTTCCGGGCAGGCCTCGCCCGCCACCGCCAAAGCGGTCGACTCCAGCCCGTCCGGCGAGAGCATTCCCGCCTCCGACGGCGTTTGGGTGAGCACGCTGACGTTTTCGGCACTCAGCAGGGCGTGCAGGTCTTTCGGCGAGCGGGCCGTCGCGTCGGGCACCACCAGCACCCGCCCGCCGTGCAGGAGCGCACCGAATATCTCCCACACCGACACGTCAAAAACCAGGGAATGGCTTTGCGACCACACGCCGGCCGCCGGCAGGGGCGCATCGAGGGGGGCGAACAGTTGGGTGACGTTGCGGTGGGTGACCGCCACCCCCTTGGGAGTGCCGGTGGTGCCGGACGTGTAGATGATGTAGGCGATGTCGTCGGCCGTCGGTGCCGCGGGCGCCGCGTCACCGGGCTGGGCATCGACGGCGGGATCGTTGACATCGACGACCGCGAGTTCGTATCCGTCCAGCCGGGACCGGAGGTCGGCCGTCGTCAGCGCGGCGACCGGCGCGGCGTCGGTGAGGATGAACTCGATCCGCGCCGCGGGCAACCCCGGGTCGACCGGCAGGTACGCCGCCCCGGTCTTGAGCACCGCCAGGATCGCCACGATGGCCTCGGGCGAGCGGTCCATGAGCAGCGCGACGCATTCGCCCGGGCCGGCGCCCTGGCCAATCAGCAGGTGCGCCAACCGGTTCGCGGCCCGGTCGAGTTCCCGGTAGGTCATCGAGCGGTCCCCGCGGCCGATGGCCACCGCCTGTGGCGCGCGGGCCAGCTGAGCGGCGAACGCCTCCAGAATCGACGGCCAGGTCGACGGGTACTTCGACGCCGCGCGGTTACCCCATTCGTCGAGGCGGGCGCGCTCGTCGTCACCGAGCACGTCGATCGCCGACAACCGCCGGCCGGGGTCGGCGGTGACGGCCACCAACACCTGGTGCAGGCGGGTGACCAGGGTTTCGATGGTGCCGGCGTCGAACACGTCGGTCCGGAATTCGACCTGCCCGACGATTCCGGCGGGTTCACCGGTGTCGTCCCAGTGTTCGGCCAGCGCGAAGGTCAGGTCCATGCGGGCGGTGTGGGTGTCCACCGGCAGCGACTCCACGCGCAGGTCACCCAGGCTCAGGTCGGTGGCGTCGTTGGTCTGCCAGGCCACCATCACCTGCACCAGCGGGTGGTGGCTCAGGCTGCGGGCGGGGCGCAGCCGCTCCACCAGCACCTCGAAGGGGACGTCCTGGTGTTCGTAGGCGGCCAGGCTGCGCCCCCGGACCTGCGCCAGCAGCTGCGCGACGGTCGGGTCGCCGGCGAGGTCAGTGCGCAGCACCAGCGTGTTGACGAAGAAGCCCACCACGTCGTCGAGCACGGGATCGCGCCGCCCGGCGATCGGGAACGCCACGGCCACATCCGGACTGGCGCTGAGCTTGGCGAGCAGCACCGCCAGGGCGGCCTGGACCACCATGAAACTGGTCGCGTTGTGCGCCCGCGCCAACTCGCGCACCCGCTGCTGCAACTCGGCCGGCCACTGCACGCGCACGGTGGCCCCACGGTGGTCGGCCACCAGCGGGTAGGGCCGATCGGTGGGCAACACCAGTCGCTCGGGCATCCCGGCGAGGTTGTGTTCCCAGAAGCGCAGCTGCCCGGCGATCGGGCTGTCCGGGTCGTCCAGGTCGCCGAACTGGTCGCGTTGCCACAGCGTGTAATCGGCGTACTGCACCGCCAGCGGCGCCCAGCCCGGCACCTCGCCGGCGCACCGGCTGGCGTAGGCCACGCCGAGATCGCGTACCAGCGGGGTGAGCGACAGGCCATCGGCGGCGATATGGTGTAGCACCGACACCAGCACATGCTCGTCCTCGGCCATACGGAAAAGCCAAGCGCGCAAAGGGATCTCGGTCCGCAGGTCGAACGCGTAGTGCGCCACCGCCTCGACGGCCTCTTCCAGCCGGTCCGGCGACCAGGAGGTGGCGTCGACCACGTCCCACCCGACGTCGGCCTCCTCGGGCGCCAGCACGAGTTGTTGGGGCGTCCCCTCCGCCGCGATGAACACCGTGCGCAGGCTTTCGTGGCGGGCCACCACATCACCCAGCGCGGCACCGAACGCGTCGGCGTCCAGGCGCCCGCGCAACCGCAATGCCGTGCCCATGTTGTACACGGCCGACGGCCCCTGCAACTGGTCGAGGAACCACAGCCGGGATTGGGCGAACGACAACGGGATCACCGCTGGCCGCTCGATCGCCACCAACCGTGTGCGCCCCGCCCCGTCGGCGCCGAGGCGCGGCGCCAACTGGTGCACCGTCGGCGCCTCGAACAGGGACCGCACCCCCAGGTGGGCGTTCAGGCCGGTGTTGATGGCGGCGATCAAGCGCATCGCCGTGAGCGAATCGCCGCCCAGATCGAAGAACGAGTCGTCGACGCCGACGCGGTCCAGGCCAAGGACATCGGCGTACATGCCCGCCAGCAGCTCTTCGGTGGGGGTGACGGGGGCGCGGTAGCGCCCGGTGTCGTGGTAGTCGGGTGCCGGGAGGGCGCGGGCGTCGAGTTTGCCGTTGACGGTCAACGGGATTGCGTCGACGACGACGATGGCGGCCGGCACCGAGTAGGCCGGCAACCGCTCGGCGAGCGCGGCGCGGATGTCCGCCGGAGCGGCGGTCCCGGTGATGTACCCGACCAGGCGGCCTTCGCGGGCGATCACCGCCGCCTGTTCGACCCCATCCAAAGCGGTTAGCGCCGTGCGGATTTCGCCGGGCTCGATGCGGTAACCACGGATCTTGACCTGATCGTCGGCGCGGCCGAGGTACCGCAGCTGGCCGTCGGGGCCCCAGCGCACCAGATCCCCGGTGCGATACATCCGCGCTCCGGTCCCGCCGAAGGGGCACGCCACGAACCGCGACGCGGTCAGGCCCGACCGGTTGACATACCCGCACGCCACACCCCGGCCGGCCACGTACAACTCGCCCACCACGCCGGCCGGCACCGGCCGCAGCCAGTCGTCCAGCACGAAGAAGGCGAGGTGCGCCAAGGGGATTCCGATGGGGCTGGCATCGCGGCCGACGTCGCCGTCGGCGATCTCGCGGAACGAGGCGTGCACCGTGGTCTCGGTGGTCCCGTACATGTTGATCAGCCTCGGACAGCCCGGGTGGTTGTCCAGCCACTTGTCCAGCCGACGAGGGTCGAGCGCCTCGCCGCCGAACACCAGCGTCTGTAGCTTGAGTTGTTGGGCGAGGTGGGGTGAGAGCGCGTCGGCGGTTTGCAGCGCGTAGAACGCCGACGGCGTCTGGCTCAGCACGCTGACCTGTTCGCGAACCAGCAAGGCGTACAGCTCTTCCGGCGAGCGCACCACCGCGTCCTGCACCACCACCAGACGGCCGCCGCGCAACAGCGCGCCGAAGATCTCCCATACCGAGAAGTCGAAGGCCAACGAGTGGCACTGCGTCCACACCTGTCCCAGTTCCAGCTCGCCATCCAACGACTCGAGCAGCTCGGTGACGTTGCGGTGGGTGACGGCCACTCCTTTCGGGGTTCCGGTGGTGCCGGACGTATAGATCACGTAGGCGACGTCGTCGGGCGCCGGGGCCGGCAGCGGCGTGCAGGGGAAGGCATCCACCGCGGGGTCGTCGATTTCGAGGACCGGCAGGCCGCAGCCGTCGAGCCGCGGCCGCAGGCCGCTCGTCGTGAGCACGACCACCGGTGCGGCATCGGAGAGCATGAAGCCGATCCGCGCCGCCGGCAGCCCCGCATCGATCGGCACGTACGCCGCACCGGACTTGAGCACCGCCAGGATCGCCGCGACCGCGCCGGCCGACCGGGGAATCAGCAGCGCCACCCGCTCCCCCGGGCCCGCGCCGTGCTCGGCCAGCAAGTGCGCCAACTGGTTCGCGGTGGCGTCGAATTGGCGGTAGGTCCACGAGCGATTTCCGCAGTTGATGGCGACCGCCTCCGGGGTGCGATTCACCTGGGCGGCAAACGTTTCCGGGATCGACCTCGCCGGGGGTGCGCCGTGGCTCAGCGCCGCGCCGTTGCCGATAGCCTCGAGGCGGGCATGCTCCGCGTCATCGAGCACATCGATCGACGACAGCGCGCGGGCGGGGTCGGTGGTCATGGCCGCCACCACCCGCTGGAGCCGCGCGACAAGCGTTGCGACGGTAGCGGTGTCGAACACATCGGTGCGGAACTCCACGGCCCCGCCGATCCCGGCGGGTTTGCCATCCTGCGTCCAGCGTTCGGCCAGCGAGAACAACAGGTCCGTGCGGGCGGTGCGGGTGTCCAGCGGCAGCTGGGTGACCTGCAGATCGCCCAGGCTCACCTCGGCCGGGTCGTTGTTCTGCCAGGCCAGCATCACCTGGACGAGCGGATGGTGTCCGAGGCTGCGCGTGGGGTTGAGCCGCTCGACGAGCACCTCGAAGGGGACGTCCTGGTGCTCGTAGGCGGCCAAACTGCGGCGGCGAACCTGGGCCAAAAGGTCGGCGACGGTGGGATTCCCGGCCAGGTCAACCCGCAGCACCAGGGTGTTGACGAAGAAGCCGACCACCTCATCGAGTCCGGGATCGCGCCGCCCGGCGATCGGAAAGCCCACGGCCACATCCGGACTGGCGCTGAGCTTCGCGAGCAGCACCGCCAGCGCGGCCTGGATCACCATGAAACTGGTCGCGTTGTGCGCCCGCGCCAACTCGCGCACCCGGTCCTGCAACTCGGCCGGCCACTCGACGCGCACACTGGCCCCGCGGTAATCGGCCACCGACGGATACGGCCGGTCGGTGGGCAACTCGAGTCGCTCGGGCATGCCCGCCAGCGCATCCTGCCAGTAGCGCAGCTGGCCCGCGATCGGGCTCTCGGGGTCGTCGATATCGCCGAGCTGGGCCCGCTGCCACAGCGCGTAGTCGGCGTACTGCACCGCCAACGGCGCCCACCCCGGTGCCCGGCGCGCGCACCGGCTGGCGTAGGCGACGCCGAGATCGCGCACCAGCGGGGTGAGCGACCAGCCGTCGGCGGCGATGTGGTGCAGCACCGCCACCAACACGTGCTCGTCCTCATCGACCCTGAAAAGCTGTGCGCGTAACGGTATTTCGGTGGCCAGGTCAAACGGATGCGCCGCCGCCGCGTCGGCGGTCTCGGCCAAGCGGGCGGCAGACCAGCCGGTGGCGTCGACCACGTCGACGTCGGCGCGCTCCGGCGGCACCACCACCTGCCGCGGGGTTCCCTCGGCCGCGACGAACACCGTGCGCAGGCTTTCGTGGCGGGCCAGCACGTCGGTCAGCGCGGCGCGCAGCGCGTCGACGTCCAGGTGTCCGCGTAGCCGCAGGGCCGCGGCCATGTTGTAGACCGGCGACGGGCCGTGCAGTTGGTCGATGAACCACAGCCGGGACTGCGCGAACGACAATGGCAGCACCGCCGGACGCGGGCCGGCGACCACGCGCGCCGGTTCGCCGCCGCCCGCGCCGAGGAGCGGCGCCAATCGGCGGATCGTGGGGGCCTCGAACAGCGCACGAACCGACAGGTGAGCGCCCAGGGCCGCGTTGGCGGCGGCGACCAGGCGCATCGCCGACAGCGAATCGCCGCCGAGGTCGAAGAACGACTCCTCGACCCCCACCCGGGCCAATCCCAGTACGCGGGCGTAGATCTCGGCGAGAATGCCCTCGACCGGCGTCGCCGGGGCGCGGTAGGAATCGGTGTCGTGGTATTCCGGCTCCGGCAGGGCGCGGGCGTCGAGTTTGCCGTTGACCGTCAGCGGGATCTCGTCGATGACGACGACCGCGGCGGGCACCATGTAGGCCGGCAATCGCTCGGCGAGCGCGGCGCGGATCCCCGCCGGGTCGGCGGTCCCGGTGATGTACCCGACCAGCCGGCCTTTGCGGGCCATCACCGCCGCCTGTTCGACCCCGTCCAAAGCTACTAGGGCCGCGCGGATTTCACCGAGCTCGATGCGATACCCGCGGATCTTGACCTGATCGTCGGCGCGGCGCACGTACCGCAGCTGCCCGTCCGCGCCCCAGCGCACCAGGTCCCCGGTGCGATACATGCGCGCCCCGGCCCCGCCGAACGGGCACGCCACGAACCGCGAGGCCGTCAACGCGGATCGGCCCAGGTACCCGCACGCCACACCCCGGCCGGCGATATACAGCTCCCCGACCACACCGGCCGGCACCGGCCGCAACCGCTTGTCCAGCACCACCAGCGCGGCCCCGGATACCGGCGACCCGATCGGCGCTTCGGCCCCCGCGGTCAGCGGCGCGCTGATCGTCGCGTCCACCGTGGTCTCGGTGGGGCCGTAGGCGTTGACCATCACCCGGCCCGGTGCCCACCGATCCACCAGCTCGGCCGGGCACGGCTCGCCGCCGATCACCAGGGCCACCGCATCCAGACCGTCCGTCGCGAGGGCACTAGCCTCCGACGGAGTTTGGCTGAGCACGCTGACTTCTTCACCAATCAGCAACGCGCGCAACTCTTCCGGCGATGCGACGACCGACTCGGGCACCACGACCAGCCGTCCCCCGTCCAGCAGCGCGCCGAAGATCTCCTGGACCGACACGTCGAAGGCCAGGGAGTGACACTGCGACCAGACGCCGGCCGCCGGCAGGGGCGCGTGCAGGGACGCCATCAGCTGGGTGACGTTGTGGTGGGTGACCGCCACACCCTTGGGGACGCCGGTGGTGCCCGACGTGTAGATCAGGTACGCGATGTCCTCCGGGGCGGGTGGCGGCAACGGGGTGGCGGGCCGTGTGCCCACCGTTGGGTCGTTGACGTCGATGACCGGCACGTCGTACCCGTACAGCCGCGACCGTAGTTCCGCGGTGCTGACGGCGACGATCGGCGCGGCGTCGGTCATCATGAATCCGACCCGCGCCGCCGGCGCGCCCGGGTCGATCGGCAGGTAGGCCGCGCCGGTCTTGAGCACCGCCAGGATCGCCACGACGGCGTCGGCGGATCGCGAAAACAGCAGCGCCACAAAGGCGCCGGGGCCGGCACCGCGGGCCGCCAGCAGGTGCGCCAGCCGATTCGAGGCCTCGTCCAGCTCGCGATAGGTCATGGAGCGGCCGCCGAAGCGCAGCGCCACCGCCTCCGGGGTGCGGGCCACGTGCGCGGCGAACATCTCCGGAATGGGCGCCCCGGCCACCGGCTGGGTCAGCACCGCCCGGTTGCCCCACTCGACCAGGTGGGCGTGCTCCGACTCGCCGAGCACGTCGATCGTCGACAACAGGCGGGTGGCGTCGGCGGTCATGGCCACCAACACGCGGCGGAACCGCTCGACGAGCGCCTCGATGTCGCCCGCGTCGAAGACTTGGGTGTCGAATTCGACGCGCAGGCCCAGTTCGTCGCCCGGCACCGCTTGCACCGAGAGGGGATAGTGGTTGAACTCGCGGCTGGCGAAATCGGTGACCGCGACTTCGTGGGCTCCCGCCAACGCGGCGGTGTCGATCGGATAGTTCTCGTAAACAAACAAGGTGTCGAACAACTGCTCGTGGCCGGTGGCGCGGTGGATTTCGGGCAGCGCCAGGTGCTCGTGTTCAAGGGTGTGGTTGTGGGCGCGGCGCAGCTGGTCGAGCAGGCCGGCGACGGTGGTCGCCGCGGTGATGGTGGCCCGCACCGGAACTGTGTTGATCAGCAGGCCCACCATCGATTCGGAGCCGGGCACCTCGGCCGGCCGGCCCGAGACCACAGCGCCGAAGACCACGTCGTCCTCGCCGGTCAGCCATGCCAGCAGCTGCGCCCATGCGGCTTGCAGGACGGTGCTGACGGTGGTGTGCGACGAGCGGGCCAGCCCACTCAGCGCCCGCGTGGTGTCCGCCGGGACTGTGAAGGTGGCGGCGCCCCGCCGCCCCGCCCGGCCCGGTGCGCGCACCAACGTCGGGGTTTCGAAACCGTCGAGCACCTGGCACCACGCCGCGCGCGCTGCGGCCACGTCTCGGCTCGCCAGCCAGGTGAGGTAACTGCGATACGGCGCCGCGGCCGGCAGCCGCTCCCGGTAATAGCCGGCGAAGATCTCCTGGAGCACGATCGGCAGCGACCAGCCGTCCATCACGATGTGGTGGACGGTCAGGACAAAGCGGTGCCGGTCTTTCGCGGTGCGGACCAACGCGGCCCGGAACGGCGGGCGGGCCGCCAGGTCGCACACCGCGGTGCGCTCGGCGCCGGACAGCTGCTCGATCTGCTGGTCGGGATCGGGGTCGTCGGCGTCGAGTTGGACGTAGCGCCACGCGATGGTGGGGTCGGCGGGGATGATTTGCACCGGCTCGTCGAAGTCTTCGCTGAACCGGGCCACCAGGTTGGGATGCCGGTTGACCACGCTGCGGACCGCCTCGCGCAGGCGATGCGGGTCGAGCGGGCCGCATACGGCGATGTCGAGCTGCACCGCGTACACGTCATCGCCGGGGTCCTGGCCGGTGCTGGCGTGGAAGAGCAGTCCGCGCTGCAGCGGGGTCAGTGGCAATACATCGGCTGTCGGATGTTGCCGGCAGAGCTCGTCGATCTGCTGCTGGCTCAGCCGGGCCGGGGCGATGTCCGACGGCGTCAATCCGCTCCCGCCGTTTCGCACGTGCGCGCAGATGCCCGCCAGGGCGGCACACCACAACTGGCTCAGCCGGCGGACCTGGCGGTGCTCCAGGGCCGAGGGTGCCCACGTCCAATTGGCATGCAGGCACGGGCCGTTCGCCGTTTCCATGGTGCCGGCGTTCAGTTCCAGCGTGTGGCCGAGCGGCACGGGCAGCGCCATGGTCGCGGCGGTCAACGACAGGCTGTCCTGATCGGGCCGCCACAGATCGTCCGCCAGCTCCGCCGCGCCACCCAGCCGTCCCAGGTAGTTGAAGCCGATCACCGGGTCCGGGTCATCAAGGGCCACTTCGGGATTCAGGTAGCGCAGCAGCCCGTAGGTCATCCCGTCCGGCAGGGCGCGCAGCTGCTCCTTGGCGTCCTTGATGAGCACGCCCAGCTCGTCCTCACCGGCTTTGACCTTGTCCCAGTGCGGCTTACCGAGGGTGAACGCGACCGGGTATTTGGCGGTAAACCATCCCACGGTGCGCGACAGGTCCACGCACGGGCTTACGTCTTCATCGCGGCCGTGGGCCTCGACGTCGATGGAAAGCGGCGCGCCGGTGCACAGGAATTCGTTGATCGCCAACCCGAAGGCGATCACCAAAATATCCTGGACACCGGCGTGAAGCGCCGCCGGCACTGCCCCCAACAACATGCGAGTGGTCTCGGTATCCAGCGACACCGACAGGTGCTGCGCCGCCTCATAGGTGTCGAGCTCGGGGCGCAGCACCGGCAGCGCGGCCGGGGTCGCCGCCACGCTCCGCCAGGCGTCGGCCGTCCGGACGACTTCGGGGCGCCGGGCGTGCTCGGCCAGCAGTGCCGACCACCGGGCGAACGACGTTCCGCCCGTCGGCAGCGCCACGGGCTGGCCGCTGCGCTGCTGTGCCCAGGCGATGTTCAAGTCCTCCAGCAGGATTCGCCACGACACGCCGTCGACGGCCAGGTGATGAACGATCAGCGCCAACCGTCCGGTGGACTCCGCCCACACCGCGCGCAGCATCACCCCCGCGGCCGGGTTCAGCAGAGACCGCGCCGCCACCAAAGCCTCTGCGGACAACGCGCCGACGGTGTGCATGCACCCGCGAGCATCGACCGCGCCGGCCTCGGGCACCTGCAGCGACCAGCCGCCCGCACCGTCGTCGTCGACGCACAGCCGCAGCATGGGGTGCCGGTCCAGCAGGGCCTGCAGCAGCGCCACGACGTCGTCGTCGGTGACTCCCGCGGGGGCCTGGACCACCATGGTCTGGTTGAACTCGTCGACCGGCCCGTCCAGTTGCTGCAGCCAGCGCATGATCGGCGTGGCGACGACCTCACCGACACCGTCGTCAACGGTGTCGTCGTCGGTGGCCACCCCGGCGACCCGGGCCAGTCGGGCCACCGTCTGCTCGACGAAGATGTCGCGCGGGCGGAACAGGACACCCGCCGCCCGCGCCCGGGCCACCACCTGCATCGACAAGATGCTGTCGCCGCCCAGGTCGAAGAAGGAGTCGTCGATCCCGACCCGCTCCACGCCCAGCACCTGGGCATAGATTCCGGCCAGGATCTCTTCGACGGCGTCGCCGGGAGCGCGGTAATGTTCGGCGCCTTGATAATCGGGCGCGGGCAGGGCGCGGGTGTCCAGTTTGCCGTTGGGTGTCAGCGGCAGTTCGTCCAGCGGGACGACCGCGGCCGGGACCATGTAGATGGGAAGCCGGTCCGTCAGTTGCGCGCGGACGGCCGCCGGGTCGGCGGTACCGGTGATGTAGGCGACCAGGCGCTTGTCCCCGGGCCGATCCTCCCGGGCGAGCACCACCGCCCGCTCCACCCCGCCCAAAGCCGTTAGGGCCGAGCGGATTTCGCCCAGCTCGATGCGATACCCGCGGATCTTGACCTGCTCGTCGATCCGGCCCAGGTACTGCAGTTGCCCATCGGCGCCCCAGCACGCCAGGTCGCCGGTGCGGTACATGCGCGCGCCGCAACCGCCGAACGGGCACGCCACAAACCGCGACGCCGTCAACCCCGACCGGCCCACATACCCGCACGCCACGCCGCGCCCGGCCACATACAACTCGCCGACCACACCGACCGGCACCGGGCGCAACCACTTGTCCAGCACGAACAGTGCCGCACCGGGTACCGGTGAGCCGATCGGCGGCGTTCCGCTTCCCGCGGTCAGCGGCCTGGTCATCGCCGCATACATCGTGGTCTCGGTCGGGCCGTATTGGTTGACCATCGCCCGCCCGGGCGCCCACCGATCCACCACCTCGGGCGGGCACGGCTCCCCACCCATTACCAGCGTCGCCACCGAGTCCAGACCCTGCGGCGACAACGCCGCCACGGCCGAAGGGGTGTGGCTCAGCACGCTGACCTGTTCGCGAATCAGCATGGTGTGCAGGTCCTGTGGTGAACGGACCACGGCGTCGGGCACGATCACCAGCCGGCCGCCGTGCAGCAGGGCGCCGAAGATCTCCCACACCGAGAAGTCAAAGGCCAGCGAGTGGCACTGCGACCACACCTGGCCGAGCTCGAGCTCGTCGTCCACCGACTCCAGCAATTGGGTGACGTTGTGGTGGGTGACGGCCACGCCCTTGGGCACCCCGGTCGTGCCCGAGGTGTAGATGATGTACGCGGCGTCCTCGGGAGACGGCGCCGGCAGTGGGCCGCTGGATTGTGTTGCTATTTCTGGGTCGTCGAAATCGATGACGGCGACGTCCGACCCGTCGAGCCGCGACCGCACGCCCGCGGTGGTGACCGCGGCGAGCGGTATGGCATCGGCGAGCATGAACTCGATGCGGGCCGAGGGGAGCCCCGGGTCGATGGGCAGGTAGGCGGCCCCGGTCTTGAGCACCGCCAGGATCGCCACGATCGCCTCGGCCGAGCGCTCCGCCAGCAGCCCCACGCACTCCCCGGGCCGGGCGCCGTACTCAACCAGCAAGTGTGCCAATCGATTCGACGACTCATCCACCTCGCCGTAGGTCCACGACCGGTCCCCGCAGGTGATGGCCACCGCGTCCGGGGCGCGATCCACGTGCGCGGCGAACAGCTCCGGAATCGACGCCGCCACCGGCGCGGGCCGGCTCAGCACCGCGCGGTTGCCGACCGCCTCGAGACGGGCGCGCTCGGCCTCGTCGAGCACATCGATCGACGAGATGGGCCGCGTGGGGTCGGCGGTCATGGCGTCCAACGCCTGGTGCAACTGCTCGACCAGTGCCTCGACACGGGCGGTGTTGTACACGTCGGTGCGGAATTCCACCGCGCCGCCGATGCCGGCGGGCCGGCCGTCCTCGGTCCAGCGTTCGGCCAGCGAGAACACCAGATCCATTTGGGCGCTGCGGGTGTCGGTGGGCAGCGGGGTTACTTCGAGATCGCCCAGCTTCAGGTCGGTGAAGTCGTCGTTCTGCCAGGCCAGGACCACTTGGATCAGGGGGTGGTGGCTGAGGCTGCGGGTGGGGCGCAGCCTTTCGACGAGCACCTCGAAGGGCACATCCTGGTGCTCATAGGCGGCCAGGCTGCGCTGTTGCACCTGAGTCACCAGCTCAGCGACGGTGGGATTTCCGCTCAGGTCGGTGCGCAACACCAACGTGTTGACGAAAAACCCGACCACCTCATCGAGCGCGGGATCGCGCCGCCCGGCAATCGGAAAACCCACAGCCACATCGGAAGTCGCACCCAACTTGCCCAACACCACCGCCAACGCGGCCTGCACCACCATGAAGCTGGTCGCGTTATGCGCGCCGGCCACCGCACGCACCCGCTGCTGCAACTCCGCCGGCCACTCCACGGCGACCCGCGCGCCCCGATGATCGGCCACCAACGGATATGGCCGATCCGTGGGCAACTCCAGCCGCTCGGGCATCTCCGCCAGCGCATCCAGCCAGTAGGCCAACTGCGCGGCGATCGCACTGTGCGGATCCCCCAAATCACCGAACTGCGCCCGCTGCCACAACGTGTAATCCACGTATTGCACCGCCAACGGAGCCCATCCCGGCGCCCGCCCCGCACACCGGCTGGCGTAGGCCACCCCCAAATCACGCACCAACGGCGTGATCGACCACCCATCGGCCGCGATGTGGTGGGCCACCGCCACCAACACATGCTCATCCACGCCCAGCTGGAAAAGCGTTGCCCGCAAAGGTATCTCGACCGCCAGATCGAACGCGTAGCGCGCCGCCGCCTCGATGGCCTCGTCCAGCCGGCTCGCCGACCAGCCTTCGGTCTTGACCACGTCCCACCTGGCGGCGGATTGCGTGGGCGGCAGCACGATCTGCTGGGGGGTTCCCTCCGGCGCGATGAAGACGGTGCGCAGGCTTTCGTGGCGGGCCACCACGTCGCCCAGCGCGGCACGCAATGCGCCGGTGTCGAGGCGTCCGCCCAGTCGCAGCGCTGCCGCCATGTTGTAGACCGGCGACGGCCCGTGCAGTTGGTCGATGAACCACAACCGGGACTGCGCGAACGACAGCGGGACCGTCGCCGGGCGGTCGCGAGCCACCAACGGCGCCAGGCCGCCCCCGCCGGTGCCGATGCGGGGGGCCAACTGAGCCACCGTGGGCGCTTCGAACAGCGCACGCACCGAAAGACGGGCATCCAGGCCACTATTGATTGCCGCGATCACCCGCATCGCGGAGAGCGAATCACCGCCGAGGTCGAAGAAGGAGTCATCCGCGCCGACCCGCTCGACACCCAGGACTTGGGCGTAGATGCCGGCCAGGATCTCCTCGACCGCGTTGGTCGGGGCCCGGTAGTGATCGGTGTCCTGGTAGTCGGGCGGGGGCAGGGCGCGGGTGTCGAGTTTGCCGTTGAGGGTTACCGGCAGGGCGGGCAGTGCGACGACGGCGGCCGGGACCATGTAGCCCGGTAGCCGCTGGGCCAGCAGGGTGCGCAGCCCGGCGGGGTCGGCGGCGCCGGTGATGTAGCCGACCAGGCGCTTGTCGCCGGGGCGGTCCTCACGCACGACGACGGCCGCCTCCTCGACACCGTCGAGTGCGGCCAGCGCCGAACGGATCTCGCCGACCTCGATGCGATACCCGCGGATCTTGACCTGCTCATCAGCGCGCCCGACATAGCGCAACTGCCCATCAGGGCCCCAGCACACCAGGTCCCCGGTCCGATACATCCGCTGCCCCGGGGCACCGAACGGGCACGCCACAAACCGCGACGCGCTCAACCCCGCCCGACGCACATAACCCAACCCGACACCACGCCCAGCCACATACAACTCGCCGACCACCCCGGCCGGCACCGGACGCAACCAGCCATCCAACACGAACAACGCCGCCCCCGGCACCGCCGACCCAATCGCCGGCGCCCCCGACTTCGCCACCAACGGTGCACTCACCGAGGCGAAGATCGTGCTCTCCGTCGGCCCATACACATTGACCATCACCCGCCCCGGCGCCCAGCGATCCACCACCTCCGCGCCCACCGGCTCGGCCCCGATCACCAACGCCATCGCCTCCAGGCCCTGCGGCGACAGCATCCGCACCGCCGCCGGGGTCTGACTAAGCACCGTGACCTTCTCAGCCACCAGCAGGGCATGCAAATCCCTGGGCGAACGGGCCACCGCATCGGGCACCACCACCAGCCGCCCACCATGCAACAGCGCACCCCAGATCTCCCACACCGAGAAATCAAAGGCATACGAATGCAACTGAGCCCACACCTGCCCCGCCGCCAACGCCACCCCCACCACCGGCACCTCGAACAACCGCGTCACATTGGCATGGCTGACCGCCACCCCCTTGGGCACCCCAGTCGTGCCCGAGGTGTAAATGATGTGCGCGACATCCTCGGGCTCAGGCCCCCGCGGCGCCGTGGCAGGCTGGCCGGCCAGCGCGTCGCTGCCCACCTCGATCACCGGCACCACATAACCGGCCAACTTCTCCGCCAGCGCCGCGGTACTCACCGCCGCCACCGGCGCGACATCGGCCAACATGAACTCGACGCGCGCCGCCGGCAACGCCGGATCGATCGGCACATACGCCGCCCCCGACTTCAGCACCCCCAAGATCGCCACGATCGCCTCCGCCGACCGCGAAAACAACACCGCCACCGACTCCCCCGGCCCCGCACCACACCCAATCAACGCATGCGCCAACCGATTCGCCGCCTCATCCAACTCCCGATACGACATCGACCGCCCCCCAAAACTGACCGCCACCGCATCCGGAGTACGCGCCACCTGCGCGCCGAACAACCCCGGAATCGACACCGGCACCCACGGCCGCGTCAGCACCACCCGGTTACCAACCTCATCGAACCTGCCGCGTTCGGCCTCGTCGAGCAGGTCAATCGCCGATAGCCGCCGGGTCGGGTCGGTCGTCAACGAGACCAACACCCGCTGCAAACGGTTGACCATGGCCTCGACGGTCTCGGTGTCGAACACGTCGGTGCGGAACTCCACCGCGCCGCCGATGCCGGCGGGCCGGCCGTCCTCGGCCCACCGTTCGGCCAACGAAAACACCAGATCCATTCGGGCCGTGCGGGTGTCCAGTGGCAGCGGAGTGACTTGCACGTCGCCCAGGTCGAGTTCTGCGGGACCGTTGTTCTGCCAGGTCAGCATGACTTGCACCAACGGGTGATGGGTCAGGCTGCGGGCGGGGTTGAGCCGTTCCACCAGCAACTCGAAGGGCACGTCTTGATTCTCGTAGGCGGCCAGGCTGCGCTGCCGCACCTGGGCCAACACCTCTGCGAGCGTGGGGTTTCCGGCGAGATCGACGCGGAGCACCAAGGTGTTGACGAAGAAGCCGACCAACTCGTCCAACGCGGGATCTTGCCGACCGGCGACCGGAAAGCCCACTGCCACATCCGAAGTCGCACTGACCTTGGCGAGGAGCACCGCCAACGCGGCCTGGAGCACCATGAAGCTCGTCGCATTGTGTTCGCGAGCCACCTCGCGCAGTCGTTGCTGCAACTCCACCGGCCACTCCACGGCCACGCTGGACCCGTGATAGTCGGCCACCGACGGGTAGGGCCGGTCGGTGGGTAGCGCGAGATGCTCGGGCAGGTCGGCCAAAGCGTGGTGCCAATACCGCAGCTGCCCGGCGATGGGGCTGTCCGGATCGTCCAGTTCGCCCAGGCGGCCCCGCTGCCACAGCGCGTAGTCGACGTACTGCACCGTCAGTGGCGCCCACGCTGGCGCCTCGCCCGCGCACCGGCCGGCATAGGCGACTCCGAGGTCGCGCACCAGCGGCGTCAATGACCACCCATCGGCGGCGACGTGGTGGGCGACGGCCACCAACACGTGGCGGTCGGCGGCCACCCGGAAAAGCGCCACACGCAACGGGATTTCGGTGGCCAGGTCAAACGTGCGACGCGCCGTTGCCTCGATGGCGCCCTGCAGGCGGCTCGCCGACCAGCCGCTGGCATCCACCACCCGCCAGCCGAAGTCGGCCCGCTCCGCGGGGATTATTACCTGCTGGGGTGTTCCCCCCGGTGCGACGAACACCGTGCGCAAACTCTCGTGCCGGGCGACCACGTCGCCCAGCGCCGCCCCGAGCGCGTCGACGTCAAGGCGCCCGTCCAGCTGCATCGCCGCCGCCAGGTTGTAGACGGGCGACGGCCCCTGCAACTGATCGGTGAACCACAACCGGTTCTGAGCGAACGACAACGGAACCACCGCCGGCCGCGGGCCGGCCACCACGCGGGCGGGCCGGCCCTCGCCCGCACGGAGACGGGGCGCCAATTGGCGAATCGTGGGTGCCTCGAACAAGGTTCGCACTTCAAGGTGCGTGTCGAGGCCGGTATTGACCGCCGCCACCAAGCGCATGGCGGACAACGAATCCCCGCCCAGGTCGAAGAAGGAGTCGTCGATGCCGACCCGCTCCAGGCCCAACACCCGGGCGTAGATGCCGGCCAGGATCTCCTCGACGGCCGTGCTCGGCGCGCGGTAGTGGTCGGCGTCTTGGTATTCGGGTGCCGGCAGCGCGCGGGTGTCGAGTTTGCCGTTGACGGTCAGCGGCAGCTCGTCCAGTGCGACGACCGCCGCGGGGACCATGTAGGTCGGCAGCCGGTCGGCTACCTGGGTGCGGACGGGGGCGGGGTCGGCGGTACCGGTGATGTAGGCGACCAGGCGCTTGTCCCCGGGCCGATCCTCCCGGGCGAGCACCACCGCCTGCTCCACCCCGCCCAAAGCCATTAGGGCCGAGCGGATTTCGCCCAGCTCGATGCGATACCCGCGGATCTTGACCTGCTCGTCGGCCCGCCCCAGGTACTGCAGTTGTCCGTCGGCACCCCACCGCACCAGGTCCCCGGTGCGGTACATGCGCGCGCCGCAACCGCCGAACGGGCACGCCACGAACCGCGACGCCGTCAGCCCCGACCGGCCCACATACCCGTACGCCAGACCGTCCCCGGCCACATACAGCTCACCCTTTACACCCGCAGGCACCGGGTGCAGCCACCCGTCCAGCACGAAGAAGCCCAGGTGGGCCAGCGGCACGCCGATCGGGCTGGTGTTGCGGGCCACGTCGCCGTCGACGATCTCCCGGAACGAGGCGTGCACCGTGGTCTCGGTGATCCCGTACATATTGATCAGCCGCGGCAGCCCCGGGTGGTTGTGCAGCCACTTGCCCAACCGGTGCGGCTCGAGCGCCTCCCCACCGAGCACCACGGTTTCCAGCATCACCTCTTGCCCCAGCTCGGCCTCGAGCGCGTAGAACGCCGACGGCGTCTGGCTGAGCACGCTGACCTGTTCGCGAACCAGCATGGCGTGCAACTCTTCCGGGGAGCGCACCACCGCGTCCGGCACGATCACCAGCCGGCCGCCGTACAACAGCGATCCGAAGATCTCCCACACCGAGAAGTCGAACGCCAGCGAATGGCATTGCGACCACACCTGGCCGAACTCGTCGTCCACCGACTGCAGCAGCTGGGTGACGTTGCGGTGCGGCACGGCCACGCCCTTGGGCGTGCCGGTGGTCCCGGAAGTGTAGATGATGTAGGCGACGTTGTCCGCACCCGGCGCGGGCAGCCCGTCGCCGGACTGGGATGCGACGGCCGGGTCATCGAAATCGATGACGTCCAGGCTCTGCCCGTCCAGCCGCGACCGCAATTCGGGGGCGACAATCGCGGCCAGCGGTGCGCCGTCGGCGAGCATGAATTCGATCCGCGCCGAAGGCAGTCCCGGGTCGATTGGCAGGTAGGCCGCCCCGGTCTTGAGCACCGCCAGGATCGCCACGACGGCCTCGGCCGTCCTGGGGAACAGCACCGCCACGCGCTCCCCCGGCCCGACGCCACGCTCAACCAGCAAGCGCGCCAACCGATTCGAGACCTCATCGACCTCGCCATAGGTCCAGCAACGCTCGCGGTCGGTGATCGCCACCGCCTCGCGAGCGCGTTTCACCTGCGCGGCGAACAGTTCCGGGATCGACAACGCCGGCGGCGCGGACCGGTTCAGCGCCGCGCGGTTGCCGATCACCTCCACCCGGGCGTGCTCGGCCTCACCGAGCACATCGATCGACGACAACCGACGGGTCGGGTCGGCGGTGATGGCGACCAACACCTGATGCAACCGCTCGACCAGCGTTTCCACCCGGGCGGTGTTGTAGACGTCGGTGCGGAATTCCACCGCCCCACCGATGCCGGCGGGCCGACCGTCCTCGGTCCAGCGTTCGGCGAGCGAGAACACCAGATCCATGCGGGCGACCTGGGTGTCCACCGGAACCGGGGTGACCTGCACATCGCCCAGCGCCAGGCCGGCGGCGGGGCCGTTGTGCTGCCAGGGCAGGTTCTGCCAGGCGAGGACTACTTGGATCAGGGGGTGGTGGCTGAGGCTGCGGGTGGGGTGCAGCCGTTCGACGAGGACTTCGAAGGGCACGTCTTGGTGCTCGTAGGCGGCCAGGCTGCGCTGTTGAACCTGGGCCAACACCTCAGCCAGGGTCGGATTTCCACCCAGGTCGGTGCGCAATACCAACGTGTTGACGAAAAATCCGACCAGCTCATCAAGCGCGGGATCAGGGCGCCCGGCGATCGGAAAACCGACCGCCACGTCCGAGGTCGCACCCAGCTTGGCAAATAAGACCGCCAATGCGGCCTGGACCACCATGAAACTTGTTGCATTGTGCTCACCGGCCACCTCTCTCACTCGTTGTTGCAACTCCGCGGGCCACTCCACGGCCACCCGCGCGCCCCGATAATCGGCCACCAACGGATACGGCCGATCCGTGGGCAACTCCAGCCGCTCAGGCATCCCCGCCAACGCATTCAGCCAATACGCCAGCTGCGCGCTGATCGCACTGTGCGGGTCCTCCAGATCCCCGAACTGGGCACGCTGCCATAGCGTGTAATCCACGTACTGGACCGGCAATTCGGCCCACCCGGGCGCCTCCCCCGCGCACCGGCTGGCATAGGCCACCCCCAAGTCACGCACCAACGGCGTGATCGACCACCCATCGGCGGCAATGTGATGGGCCACCGCCACCAACACGTGCTCATCCACGCCCAACCGGAAAAGCGTTGCTCGCAAAGGAATCTCAGCAGTCAGATCGAACGAATGGTGTGCCACCGTGTCGATGGCCTCGAGCAAGCGGCCGGCCGGCCACCCGGTGGCATCGGCGATTTGCCAGTCAAAATGCGCGTGCCCGGCGGGGAGGACCACTTGCTGCGGGTCTCCTTCGGGCGCAACGAAGATCGTGCGCAGACTTTCGTGCCGGGCCACCACGTCGGCCAGTGCAGTCCCGAGCACGTCGGCATCCAGGCGCCCGCGCAGACGCAACGCGACCGCCATGTTGTGAACCGGCGAAGAGCCGTGCAGCTGATCGAGGAACCACAGCCGCGACTGGGCGAACGACAGCGGCACCACCGCGGGCCGCGCGCCGGCCACCACCCGCGCCAGCCGGCCCTCGCCCCCGTCAAGGCGGGGCGCCAGCTGGCGGATCGTCGGCGCCTCGAACAACGCCCGGACCGAAAGCGTGGCATCCAGGCCGGTGTTCACCGCGGCGACCAGACGCATCGCCGACAGCGAGTCCCCGCCCAAGTCGAAGAAGGAGTCGTCGACCCCGACCCGGTCCAGGCCGAGGACCTTCGCGTAAATTCCGGCGAGGACCTCTTCGGTGAGGGTGGCCGGGGCGCGGTAGCCATCACCGAAGTAGTCGGGCTCGGGAAGGGCGTGCGTGTCGAGTTTGCCGTTGAGGGTCAGGGGCAGGGTGGCCAGCGGAATGACCGCGGCCGGGATCATGTAGGCCGGGAGCCGCTCGGCCAACTGAGCGCGTATCAGGGTGGGATCCGCGGTGCCGGTCAGGTAAGCCACCAGCCGCTTGTCCCCGGGCCGGTCCTCCCGGGCAACCACCGCCGCCTGCTCGACGCCCGCCAAATCCGTTAGCGCGGCCTGGATTTCGCCCAACTCAATGCGATACCCGCGGATCTTGACCTGCTCATCCGCCCGCCCCACATACCGCAACTGCCCATCCGGGCCCCACCACACCAAATCCCCCGTCCGATACATCCGCGCACCGGGTGCCCCGAACGGACACGCCACGAACCGCGCCCCGGTCAGCCCCGCCCGGCCCACATACCCCACGCCCACGCCGGCCCCGGCCACATACAGCTCGCCGACCACGCCGGCCGGCACCGGCCGCAACCACGCGTCCAGCACGAACAACGCCGCCCCCGCGACCGGCGACCCAATCGGCGGCGGCCCCGAACCCGCCGTCAACGGCGCGCTCTTCGACACCCACATCGTGGTCTCGGTGGGCCCATACACGTTGACCATCACCCGACCCGGCGCCCACTGATCCACCACGTGCGCCGGACACGGCTCCGCCCCCACCACCAACGCCGCCTCCACCCCCCGCGGCGACAACACCCCCACCGCGGACGGCGTCTGGGTCAACACCGAGACGCGCTCGCCCACCAACAGCGCGTGCAATTCATCACCGCACCGCGTCATCGCATCTGGCACCACCACCAAGTGGCCGCCATGCAACAACGCACCCCAGATCTCCCACACCGAAAAGTCAAAGGCCAACGAATGACACTGGCTCCACACCCGCCCCGCCCCCAGCAACCCGCTCCCCGCCAGCCCCTCAAACAACTGGGTCACATTGCGGTGGGTGACGGCCACCCCCTTCGGCACGCCCGTCGTCCCCGACGTGTAGATCACGTGCGCCACATCGTCAGCCGCCGGCCCCACCAACCCCGCACCCGACTGCGCCCCGATCGCGGGATCGTCGACCTCCACCACCACCCCCGCGAAATCCCCCAACCGCGGCCGCAGCCCAGCACTCACCACCACCGCCACCGGCCCGGCGTCGGCGAGCAAAAACTCCACCCGGCCCGCCGGCAGCGCCGGATCGATCGGCACATAGGCCGCCCCCGCCTTGAGCACCCCCAATAACGCGATCACCGCCTCCCCGGACCGCTCCACCAACAACCCCACCCGGTCCCCCCGGCGCGCACCACACCCAACAAGCCAGCGCGCCAACCGATTTGAGGCCTCGTCGACCTCCCGATACGACCACGACCGTCCCGCGCAACTCATCGCCACCGCTCGAGGGGCGCGGCCCGCCTGCGCCGCGAACAACTCGGGAATCGACCGCCCCGACCACCCCCGCCGATCCATGACGGCCCAGTTGCCCCAGCCGGCCAGGCACACCCGCTCCGACTCTTCGAGCACATCGATGGACAGCAACCGCCGCGTGGTGTCCGCGGTCAACGCCCACAACACCCGCTCCAAGCGTCCGGCCAGATAGGAGACGTCGAAGCTGGAGAACGGCTCCCACACGCCCGCAGTGCTGAGGAAGAACTGGTCGCCGTCGGAGGAAAAGATCAGCCCGAAACCGCTGGCCTGGCCGGAATTGGTGTACGACGCCGAGGCGGTGACACCCCCGAACGGCAACGTAAAATCCGACGGGATGAAATTGACGCTGACCCGCTCGGCCGGTCCCGCTGGCCCGCGGGCTTTGCGCTCCAACGCTTGCACCGGAAACCGTTGGTGCTCAACGGCTTTCCGGATCCTCGCATCGACGTGTTTGCAGAAATCGGCGACCGTGAGCTCCGGCGAAACCTGCAATACCAGCGGCACCACGCCGGCGACCATGCCGGGCAGGGTTTTCGATTCCGGACGCACTCGCCTGTTGACCGGGAAGTCGAGGACCACCTCGGAGCCGTCACCGCTCCAGCCGCGCACCAACAGCGCGCACGCCGCGGTAATGATCGATGTCTCGGACACGCCCCACACCTGGGAAAGCATGTGGACTCGGCGCAGGATGCCGGAGTCCAACCCGACCGGCGCGGACGGCCACGGATCGCGCTCACCGGCCGCGCGCAGTGCGCGACGCGGGACCGCGTCCTGCACGGGGAGGTTCTGGGTCCAGTACGCCTCGTCGTCCCGGTAATCGCCGGACGCTTCGTAGTTGGCCTCGCACTCAACCAAATCCCGCAGTGAGCCGAAGACCGCCGGCGGGATGGGCGCGGCGGAGACGATGGCCGAGTAGATGGAGGCGATCCGGTGGCCGACGAGCGCGACCCCGGTTCCGTCGATGATGATGTGATGGCAGCACGCGAACAGGTGGAATTCGTCTGCACGCGTCTGGAAGAGGGCGAATCGAAACAGCGGACCCGTGAACGGCATGGGCGTGCGCTGGATCGATAGGGCTATCCGCCGGGCTTCCTCGATGGCATTGCCCGAGCCGCTCAGGTCATGAAAAGCGAGCTCGACGTCCGGGTAGTCGTTCGCTCGTTGGAAGACCTGGCCGTCCACCTCGACAAAAGAGGCCCGGGCCGGTTCGGCTTCTTCCACCGCCTGGCGGATCGCCCACTTCAGGGCGTCACGTTGGACCCTGCCGCCGATCCGGACGAAGAGGCCGATCTGCCACTCGGTGCTGGAGTGGCCCGTCTCCTGCGCAAGCCAGATGTCTAGTTGGCCGCGCGTAAGCGGAAGTGCTTGCTCACCAAGCCCCATCCAGCTTCCCAACCATCGGGTTCACCCTTCAAACCCCCGGTTGACTGCAGCCGCTCGACCGAACTCCTCCGCAATGCCCGTTCGGTTCCGCTTGATGTCGCGCACACCCGGCGCGGTCCGTATCGGACCGCGGCCCGTTGCTGCCCACGTCGACTAAGTAGATAGACCTGCGGTTGTCGTCACGAACAGCCCGACGCACACAGTTTCTCCACCAAATTAGTCAACATAAACGCAACAGTCGGAAACGTTAGTAGACGGCAAGAATGTGCGCTAGGGGTTTCTAAAAAGTCCCAGCTACCTATCAGGACTCCTGTAACCGGGGCTCAAAAGATACGGGGAGGATGGTTTGTCGCCGAAACCGCGCATGCGGTTCGGGACGGCCCGCGTGGGACCGTCCCGAACCAAGTGGGTGTGCTAGAGCAGCCCGAGCAACTGCAGGTCGGTCACGCACTTGACGATCACCGCCGGGGAGATGTGCGGGATGTCGTTGTCGGCGCCGATCTTGGCTTCCTGCACCGCGGCGCGGAATCGGTCGGTCGGGGCGAACGACCCACTGGCAGGCTCGGGCGCCTGCAGTTGGTTGTAGCCCGGGACCTGCAACATCTGCAGCACCGAGTGCTTGCGCTGCCGCTCGGGCAAGTCGCGCAGCGCGGCCTCGAACCGCTGCAGCCACTCGCCGAAGTCGTCGATCCGCTCGATCGGGTAGCCGGCCTCGATCAACCAGTCGACGTACTCGTCGATGCCGATGCCGTCGTCGTGCGGGTTCATCACGTGATACGTCTCGAACCCTTCCATCACCTGCCCGCCCAGCGTGGTGATCGCCTCGGCGACGAACTCCACCGGCAGCGCGTCGAAGTGCGAACGCTGCCGGTTGCCGTCGGCGTCCAGCTGATAGAACGACCGGGGCGCGATGCCGGTGGCCACCAGGCTCAGCACCATGCGGGTGAACATGTCCGACAGGTTGAACTGGCCCGCGTAGCTGACGTCGGACAGGATCATGTCGGAGCGGAACACCGAGACCGGCAGCCCGCACAGGTCATGCGCCTCGCGCAGCAACACCTCGCCGGCCCACTTGCTGTTGCCGTAGCCGTTGGCGTAGCTGCCGTCGATCTTGCGGATCGGGCTGATCACCCGGATGTCGGCGTCCTCGGTGAACACCTCCGGGTCGATCTGGCGGCCCACGTCGGAGGTGGACACGTACGCGTACGGCTTCAGCCTGGTCGTCAGCGCCAACCGGATGAGCTCGGCGGTGCCCGCGACGTTGGGCCCGAACATCTCGCTGTAGGGCAGCACGCCGTTGACCAGGGCCGCGGAGTCGACGATCAGGTCGACGGTGTCGGCCAGCCGCTGCCACGTCCCCTCGTCGAGACCCAGGTCGGCCTGACCCTTGTCGCCGGCGATGACCTCCAGATGGCCGTCGGCCAGCTCCCGGAAATACCGCAGCAACTGCGGGTCACCGCTGTCGAACGTCTTCTCCAGCCGCTGCCGCGCCTCCTCGTCGGAGCCGGCCCGCACCAGACAGATCAGCTTGCCCTCGACCAGCTCCAGCTGCTCGAGCCACTGCAACGCCAGATAACGCCCCAGGAAACCGGTCGCCCCGGTCAACAGGACCGTCCGCACCTCCGAGCTCGGCCCGGGCAGCGCGGGCGCGGCGCTCAGCGTCTCGGCGCCGATGAACTTGTCCAGCGTCAGATCGCTGGCGTAGATCTGGGTGGCGTCGTGTCCGTGCACGGACGCGAAGCTCGGCCCGTCGCCCCCGACTTCGTCCGCGCGGCTGGCGTCGCTTTCCGCCCGCTAGGCGAGGCGGCGCACCGACGGCGCCTCGAACAAGCTGCGCACCGACAGGTTGGCGTCCAGGGCGGTGTTGATCTCGGCGACCGCCCGCATCGCGGAAAGCGAATCGCCGCCGAGGTCGAAGAACGAGTCTTCCACCGAAACGCGCTGCAACCCGAGCACGCGGCCGTAGACGTCGGCCAGGGTCTCTTCCACGGCGGTGGCCGGGGCGCGGTATTCACCACCGGCCTTCTGGTATTCGGGGGCGGGCAGAGCCCGCTTGTCGAGCTTGCCGTTGACGGTCAAGGGCAGCGCGTCCAGCACCACCACCGCGACCGGCACCATGTAGGCCGGCAGCCGCTCGCCCAACTGGGCGCGGATCTCGGCCGGGTCCGCGGTCCCGGTGATGTAACCGACCAGCCGCTTGTCCCCGGGGCGGTCCTCGCGGGCGATCACCGCCGCCTGCTCGACCCCGTCCAGACCGGCCAGGGCCGCCTGGATTTCGCCGAGCTCGATGCGGTAGCCACGGATCTTGACCTGCTCGTCGACGCGGCCCAGGTACTGCAGCTGGCCGTCGGCGCCCCAGCGCACCAGGTCCCCGGTGCGGTACATGCGCGCACCGGGCGCCCCGAACGGGCACGCCACAAACCGTGACGCCGTCAGACCCGAGCGGCGCGCATAGCCGCACGCCACGCCGCGACCGGCGATGTACAGCTCGCCGACGACGCCCTCCGGCGCCGGCCGCAGCCACTTGTCCAGAACGAACAACGCCGCGCCCGGCACCGGGGCACCGATCGGCGCGCCCGTGTCCGCGTTCAGCGGTGCGCTCATCGCCGCGTAGACCGTGCCCTCGGTCGGGCCGTAGGCGTTGATCATCACCCGGCCCGGCGCCCACTTCTCCACTACCTCGGACGGGCACGCCTCACCGGCCACCACCAGGGCCATCGAGTCCAGCCCCTCCGGGGAGAGCATCCCCACCGCCGACGGGGTCTGGCTAAGCACGGTGACGTTCTCCGCGACCAGTAACGCGTGCAGGTCCTTCGGGGAACCGGCCACCGACTCGGGCACCACGACCAGCCGGCCGCCGTGCAACAGCGCGCCGAAGATCTCGTGGACCGAGACGTCGAAGACCAAGGAATGCCACTGCGCCCACACGCCCGGGTCCGGCAGGTCGGCGTGCAGCTTCTCGAGCAGCTGGGTGGCGTTGGCGTGCGTGACCGCCACGCCCTTCGGGACACCCGTGGTGCCGGACGTGTAGATCAGGTACGCGATGTCGTCGGGCGCCGGCCCCGGCAACGCCGTGGCGGGTTGGGCGTCCAGCGGCGCGTCGTCGACGTCGACGACCAACAGGTCGGAGCCGTCCAGCCGCGACCGCAGGTCGGCGGTCGTGACCGCGGCGACCGGGGTGGCGTCGGCAAGCACGAACTCGATCCGCGCCGCCGGGACCGCGGGGTCGATCGGCAGATACGCCGCCCCGGTCTTGAGCACGGCCAGGATCGACACGATCGCCTCGGCCGACCGGGACAACAGCAACGCGACGCTTTCGCCCGGCCCCGCGCCATGCTCGGCGAGCAGGTGGGCCAACCGGTTCGCGGCCTCGTCGAGCTCCCGATAGGTCATCGAGCGGCCCTCGAACGTCAGCGCCACCGCCTCGGGTGTGCGGGCCACCTGCTTGGCGAACAACGACGGGAGGGACGCCGTCGCGCGCACCGGCGCGGTCAACACCGCCCGGTTGCCCCACTCGTCCAGGCGGGCGCGCTCATCGTCGTCCAAGACGTCCAGCGACGACAGCCGCTGGCTGGAGTCGGCGGTCATGCCCGCCAGCACCCGCTGGAACCGCTCGACCAGCGACTCGACCCCGGCCGTGTCGAACACGCTGGTGTCGAACTCGACACGCAGGCCCAGTTCACGGCCCGGCAGCGCCATGACCGAAAGCGGGTAGTGGTTGTACTCGCGGTTGGTGACGTCGGTGATCGCCAGCTCGTGGAAGCCCAGCGGCACACTGGTGTCGATCGGGTAGTTCTCATACAGGAACAGCGTGTCGAACAGCAGGTCGTGGCCGGTGAGGTGGTGAATCTCGTTCAGCGCCAGGTGCTCGTGCTCGATCGTGTTGTTGTGCGCGGTCTGCAGCTGCTGCAGCAGTTCGGCCACGGTGGTTGCCGCGGTGACGTGGGCGCGCACCGGCACCGTGTTGATCAACAAGCCGACCATCGACTCGGCGTCGACCAGGTCGCCCGGGCGGCCGGAGACCGCGGTGCCGAAGGCCACGTCCTGCTGGCCGGTCAGCCGCATCAGCAGCTGCGCCCAGGCGGCCTGCAGCACGGTGTTGATTGTGGTGTGGCACGACCGGGCGAGGTCGCCCAGCGCCCGCGTGGTCTCCGCGGGAAGCCGGTACGACTCGACGGCGCGCCGTCCGAGGCTCAGCCGGGCCGGCGGACCGACCAAGGTCGGGGTGTCGAACCCGGCCATCACCTCGGCCCAGGCCGCGCGGGCGGCCGTACGGTCCTGGGCCGCCAGCCAGGTCAAGTAGCTGCGGTAGGACGCGGGCGCGGGCAACCGCTCCCCGTAGTAGCTGGTCAGGATCTCGCGCAGCATGATCGGCAGCGACCACCCATCCATGACGATGTGGTGGTTGGTGAGCACGAACCGGTGCCGGTTGTCGGCTGTGCGGATCAGCGCGGCCCGGAAGGCCGGCCGGTTGGCGAGGTCGCTGACCGCCGCGCGCTCGGCGGCGCAGAGCTGTTCGATCTTCGCCTCGGGGTCCAGGTCTTCCGCGCCGAGCTGGATGTATCGCCACGCCATCACCGGGTCGGCCGGAATCACCTGCACCGGCTCGCCGAACTGGGGGCAGAATCGGGCCGCCAGGTTGGGGTGCCGGTTGACGACGGTGTGGACGGCCTCGCGCAACCGGTGCGCGTCGAGCGCACCCGTGACGGTGATGCCGAGCTGCACCGCGTACACGTCGTCGCCGGGGTCGTGCGCGAAGCTGGCGTGGAAGAGCAGCCCCTGCTGCAGCGGGGTCAGCGGCAGCACGTCGGCGACCGCGTATTGCTGGCACAGGTCGTCGAGCTGCTGCTGGCTCAGCCGGGCGGGCGCGATGTCCGACGGGGTAATCCCGCCGCCGCCACTGCGCACGTGCGCGCAGATCCCGGCCAGGGCCTCGAACCACAACTGGCTCAACCGGCTGACCTGCTCGTGGTCCAGCGCCGAGGGCGCCCACGTCCAGTTGGCCTGCAGGTGCGGGCCGGCCTCGGTGTCCATCGTCCCGGCGTTGAGGTCGACGGTGTGCATCAACGGCATGGGTAGCGCCGCGCTGGCGGCGCCGGTGAACGACAGACTGTCTTGGCTGATCCGCCACATCTCGCCGGGGAGATCCGCCGCCGCACCCAGCCGTCCCAGGTAGTTGAACCCGATCACCGGGTCCGCCCCATCCAGGTCGACCTCGGTGTTGACATACCGCAGCAAGCCGTAGGTCAGCGGGTCCGGCAGGGCGCGCAGCTGTTCCTTGGCCTTCTTGACCAGCACCCCGAGCGCGGGGTCGCCCGCCATCACCTGCGTCCAGTCCAGTTCGCCGACGGTCAGCGCGATCGGGTACTTGGTGGTGAACCAGCCCACGGTGCGCGACAGGTCGACGTGCGGGCCCAGTTCCTCGTGGCGGCCGTGGCCCTCGACGTCGATGCCGATCGGCGCGCCGGTGCCTACGAACCGCGCCCAGGCCAACCCGAACGCGATCAACAGGATGTCTTGCACCCCGGCGCGGAACGCCGCGGGCACCTCGCCCAGCAACGACCGGGTGGTCTCGACATCCAGCGACACCGACAGCTGCTTGGCCGTCTCGTAGGTGTCGACGTCCGGGCGCACCGCGGGCAACAACGCCGGGGTCGACGCGACTTCCCGCCACGCCTCGGCCGTGGCGACGACCTCGGGGCGCTGGGCATGCTCCTCCAGCATCGCCGACCACCGGGCGAACGACGTCCCGCCCGTCGGCAACACCATCGGCTGGCCGCTGTGATGCTGCGCCCAGGCAATGTTCAAGTCTTCCAACAGGATTCGCCACGACACGCCGTCGACGGCCAGGTGGTGAATGATCAGCGCCAACTGGGCCGTGGATTCCGCCCACACCGCGCGGAGCATGATTCCCGCGGCGGGGTTCAGCTGCGAGCGCGCCGCGACCAGCGCCGCATCCGACAGCGTGTCGACTGTGTGCAGGCAAGTGGCGGCCTCGACCGCGCCGACCTCGGGCACGTGCAGAGACCAGCCGCCGGCGCCATCGTCGTCGACCTGCAGCCGCAGGGTGGCGTGCCGGTCCAGCAGCGACTGCAGCACCACCTGCACGTCGTCGCGGGTTACGCCCGCGGGGGCCTGCACCACCATGGTCTGGTTGAACTGGTCGATCGGGCCCTCGACCTGCTGCAGCCAGCGGATGATCGGGGTCGCGGCCACCGGCCCGACGCCCTCGTCGACCACGTCGTCGTCCGACGCGACCCCGGCCACCCGGGCCAGCCGGGCCACCGTCTGCTCGACGAAGACGTCGCGCGGGCGGCAGACCACACCGGCCGCGCGGGCGCGGGCCACCACCTGCATGGACAGGATGCTGTCGCCGCCGAGGTCGAAGAAGGAGTCGTCGACGCCCACCCGCTCAAGCCCGAGGACCTGGGCGTAGATGGCGGCCAGGGTTTCTTCGACGGCCGTGGTGGGTGCGCGGTATTCACCGTTTGTCTTCTGGTACTCGGGGGCGGGCAGGGCGCGCTTGTCGAGCTTGCCGTTGACCGTCAACGGCAGCGCGTCCAGCACCACGACGGCCGCGGGCACCATGTAGCTGGGCAGCCGCTCGCCGAGCTGAGTGCGGATCTCGGCCGGGTCGGCGGTTCCGGTGATGTACCCGACCAGGCGCTTGTCGCCGGGACGGTCCTCGCGGGCGATCACCACCGCCTGCTCGACGCCGTCCAGGCCGGCCAGCGCCGCCTGGATCTCGCCGAGCTCGATGCGGTAGCCGCGGATCTTCACCTGTTCGTCGGCGCGGCCCAGGTACTGCAGCTGACCGTCGACGCCCCAGCGCACCAGGTCCCCGGTGCGATACATCCGCGTCCCCGGCGCCCCGAACGGGCACGCAATGAACCGCGATGCCGTCAGGCCCGGCCTGCGCACGTACCCCGAGGCCACGCCGCGACCGGCGATGTACAGCTCGCCGACGACGCCCTCCGGCGCCGGGCGCAACCACTTGTCCAGGACGAACAGCGCGGCACCCGGCACGGGCGAGCCGATCGGCGCCCCCGACTCGGCGCTCAGCGGCGCGCTCATCGACGCGTACACCGTGCCTTCGGTCGGGCCGTAGGCGTTGATCATCACCCGGCCCGGCGCCCACTTGTCCACCACCTCGGACGGGCAGGCCTCGCCCGCGACGATCAGCGCCGTCGAATTCAGTCCGTCCGGCGAGAGCATCCCCACCGCCGACGGGGTCTGGCACAACACCGTGACCTTCTGCGCGACCAGCAACGCGTGCAGGTCGTCCGGCGATCCGGCCACCTGCTCGGGCACCACGACCAGGCGCCCGCCGTGCAACAGCGGACCCCAGATCTCCCACACCGAGACGTCGAAGACCAGCGAATGCCACTGCGACCAGACACCCGCCTCGGGCAGGTCAGCGGGCAGTTCCTTCAACAACTGGGTCACGTTCTGGTGAGTGACCGCCACACCCTTCGGGGTACCGGTCGTGCCCGAGGTGTAGATCATGTACGCGATGTCCTCGGGGGCCGGCCCCGGCAGCCCCGAGCTGGGCTGTTCGGCCACCGCGGGGTCGTCGACGTCGACGACCGGCAAGTCGAAACCGTCCAGCCGCGAGCGCAGCTTGTCCGTGGTGACCGCGGCGACCGGCGCCGCATCGCCGAGCATGAACTCCATCCGCGCCGCGGGGACCGCGGGGTCGATCGGCAGATACGCCGCCCCGGTCTTGAGGATCGCCAGGATGGACACGATCGCCTCGGCCGACCGGGACAACAGCAACGCAACGCTTTCACCCGGGCGCGCGCCATGGTCGGCCAGCAGGTGGGCCAACCGGTTCGCGGCCTCGTCGAGCTCCTGGTAAGTCATCGAGCGGCCCTCGAACGTCAGGGCCGGGGCCTCCGGTACGCGGGCGACCTGCTTGGCGAACAACGCCGGAATCGAGACAGCCGAGGTCACCGGCGCGGTCAATACCGCCCGGTTACCCCACTCGTCGAGGCGGTCGTGTTCGCCGCCATCGAGCAAGTCGATCGATAACAATCGCCGCCCTGCGCCGACGGTCATGACTGCTCCTCCACATCTGCGGTCATGGCTTCCAGCACGCGCCGGAACCGCTCGATCAACCTCTCGATTCTGCCCTTGTCGAAGACTTCTGTATCGAATTCGACGCGAAGACCCAGTTCGTGACCCGGCACGGCCTGCACCGAGAGCGGGTAGTGGTTGTATTCGCGGTTGGTGAAGCCATCGATGGCCAGTTCATCGACGGCCGACAGGGCGGCGGTGTCGATCGGATAGTTCTCGTACACGAACATGGTGTCGAACAATTGGTCGTGTCCCGTTACACGATGGATATCGTTCAGCGCCAAATGCTGGTGCTCGAGCGTGTCGTTGTAGGCGCTCTGCAGCTGGTTCAGCAGGTCGGCGATCGTGGTTTCCGGGCCGATGGTCGCCCGCACCGGGACCGTGTTGATGAGCAGCCCGATCATCTGGTCCGAACCGGCCAGGTCGGTCGGCCGGCCCGAGACCGCGGTGCCGAAGGTCACGTCGTGCTGGCCGGTCAGCCACATCAGCAGTTGCGCCCAGGCGGCCTGCAGCACGGTGCTGACGGTGGTGTGGCACGACCGGGCCAGTTCGCCCAGCGCCCGCGTCGTCTCCGCCGACACCTGGAAGGAGGACACGGCCCGCGGGCCCAGGCTCATCCGACCGGGCAGTCCGACCAACGTGGGGGTTTCGAACCCGGCGAGCACCCGCCGCCACGCCGCCTGGGCGGCGCCGCGGTCCTGCGCGGCCAGCCAGGCGACGAACTTGCGGTACGGGACGGGGGCGGGTAGCTGCACCCCGTAGTACGCGGCGAAAATCTCTTGCAGCAGAAGCGGTTTCGACCAGCCGTCGAGCACGATGTGGTGGTTGGTCAGCACGAACCGGTGCCGGTTGTCGGCGGTGCGGATCAGCGCGGCCCGGAACGGCGGACGGTCCGCCAGCTCGCACACCGCGGCGCGTTCGCCTGCGCAGAGCTGCTGGATCTGCTCCTCGGGTTCGACGTCTTGGGCGTCGAGTTCGACGAAATGCCACGCCACCGCGGGATCGGCCGAGAGCACCTGCACGGGCTCGCCGAAGTCTTCCAGGAAGTGCGCCACCACGTTGGGATGCCGCTTGATCACCGTGTGCACCGCGTCGCGTAACCGATGCGGGTCCAGGGCTCCGCTCAGGGTGATGTCCAGCTGCACCGCGTACAGGTCGTCGCTGCCGTGCGCGCTGCCAGTGTGGAACAGCAGGCCCTGCTGCAGCGGGGTCAACGGCAACACGTCGGCGATCGGGTAGCGCTGGCACAGCTCGTCGATGTCTTGCTGGGTCAACCGCGCGGGCGTGAGATCCGACGGCGTCAGCCCGCCCCCACCGTTGCGGACGTGGCTGCAGATGCCGCTCAGGGCGTCGAACCACAACTCGCTCAGCCGGCCCACCTGGCCCTCGTCGAGCGCCGAGCGCGCCCAGGTCCAGTTGGCCTGCAACAGCGGACCGGAGGCGGTGTCCAGGGTGCCCGCGTTGAGCTCGACGGTGTGGGGCAACGGCATCGGCACCGCCGTCGCCGCGCCGGCCGTCGCCAGGCTGTCCTGGTCGAGCCGCCACAGCTCGCTGGACAGCTCGGCCGCGCCGCCCAGCCGGCCGAGGTAGTTGAACCCGATCACCGGGTCCGACCCGTCCAGGTCCACGTCGGCGTTCAGGTAGCGCAGCAGCCCGTAGCTCAGCGCGTCCGGCAGGGCGCGCAGCTGCTCCTTGGCGTCCTTGACCAGCGCCCCCAGCTCAGCCTCACCGGCGACGACCTGGCCCCAGGACAACCCGCCCATCTGCAACGCGACCGGGTACTTGGTGGTGAACCAGCCCACCGTGCGGGACAGGTCCACGTGCGGGCCCAGTTCCTCGTGGCGGCCGTGGCCCTCGACGTCGATGCCGATCGGCGCGCCGGTGCCCACAAACTGCGCCCAGGCCAATCCGAACGCGATCAACAGGATGTCTTGCACCCCGGCGTGGAACGCCGCGGGTACCTCGCCCAGCAACAACCGCGTGGTGTCGGTGTCCAGCGACACCGACAGCTGTCCCGCACTGACGTAGGTGTCGATGTCGGGCCGCACCGCCGGCAACGGCGCCGGGGTCGACGCGATCTGCCGCCACGCCTCGGCCGTGTCGACGACCTCGGGGCGCTGGGCGTGCTCCGCCAGCAGTGACGACCACCGGGCGAACGACATCCCGCCCACCGGCAGCGCCACCGGCTGCCCGCTGTGATGCTGGGCCCAGGCAATGTTCAAGTCTTCCAACAGGATTCGCCAGGACACCCCGTCGACTGCCAGGTGGTGAATGATCAACGCCAGCTGGCCGGTGGCGGGCACCCACACCGCCCGCAGCATCGCGCCGCTGGCCGGGTTCAGCTGCGAGCACGCCGCCGCCAGCGCCGCGTCCGACAACGCCTCGACGGTGTGCACGCAGCCGCCGGCGTCCACCACGCCGACCTCAGGCACCCGCAGCGACCACCCGCCCGCGCCGTCGTCGTCGACCCGCAGCCGCAGCATCGCGTGCCGATCCAGCAAAGCCTGCAGGACCGCCACCACGTCGGCTTCGCTCACCCCGGCCGGGGCCTGCACCACCATGGTCTGGTTGAACTGCTCGACCGGGCCGTCGACGCTCTGCAGCCAGCGCATGATCGGGGTCGCGACCACCGGCCCGATGCCCTCGTCGACCACGTCGTCCTCGGTGGCCACGCCGGCCACCCGGGCCAGCCGCGCCACCGTCTGCTCGACGAAGATGTCGCGCGGGCGGCACACCACGCCGGCCGCGCGGGCGCGCGCGACGACCTGCATCGACAGGATGCTGTCGCCGCCGAGGTCGAAGAAGGAGTCGTCGATGCCGACCCGCTCGACGCCCAGCACCTGCGCGTAGATGCCGGCCAGGATCTCCTCGACGGCCGTGCTCGGCGCGCGGTAGTGATCGGCGTCTTGGTATTCGGGTGCCGGCAGCGCGCGGGTGTCGAGTTTGCCGTTGACCGTCAACGGCAGCGCCTCGAGCACCACCACCGCGGTGGGCACCATGTAGGTCGGCAGCCGCTCGCCGAGCTGGTTGCGAATCTCGGCCGGGTCGGCGGTTCCGGTCACGTAGCCCACCAGCCGCTTGTCACCGGGGCGGTCCTCACGGGCGATCACGGCCGCCTCGTTGACGCCGTCCAGCGCGGCAAGGGCCGCATGCACCTCGCCGAGCTCGATGCGGTAGCCGCGGATCTTGACCTGCTCGTCGGCCCGCCCCATGTACTGCAACTGGCCGTCGGCACCCCACCGCACCAGGTCCCCGGTGCGGTACATGCGCGCGCCGGAACCGCCGAACGGGCACGCCACGAATCGCGTCGCCGAAAGTCCGGACCGGCCCACGTATCCGTACGCGAGCCCCCGGCCGGCCACGTACAGCTCGCCGACCACGCCCTCGGGCACCGGCCGCAGCCACCCGTCCAGGACGAAGAAGCCCAGGTGGGCCAGCGGCACGCCGATCGGGCTGGTGTTGCTGGCCACGTCGCCGTCGACGATCTCCCGGAACGAGGCGTGCACCGTGGTCTCGGTGATCCCATACATATTGATCAGCCGCGGCAGCCCCGGATGGTTGTGCAGCCACTTGCCCAACCGGTGCGGCTCGAGCGCCTCCCCACCGAACACCACGGTCTGCAGCTTCAGCTGCTGGCCCAGCTCGGGCGCCAGCGAATCCGCGGTTTGCAGCGCGTAGAACGCCGACGGCGTCTGGCTGAGCACGCTGACCTGTTCGCGGACCAGCATGGCGTGCAACTCTTCCGGGGAGCGCACCACCGCGTCCGGCACGATCACCAGCCGGCCGCCGTACAGCAGCGATCCGAAGATCTCCCACACCGAGAAGTCGAAGGCCAGCGAGTGGGCCTGCGTCCACACCTGTCCCAGCGCCAGCTGCGCGTCCAGGGACTCCAGCAGCTGGGTGACGTTGCGGTGCGGCACGGCCACGCCCTTGGGCGTGCCGGTGGTCCCGGAGGTGTAGATGATGTAGGCGACGTTGTCCGCACCCGGCGCGGGCAGCCCGCCGCCGGACTGGGATGCGACGGCCGGGTCGTCGAAATCGATGATCTCCAGGTTCGACCCGTCCAGCCGCGAGCGCACCTCCGCGGTGGTGACCGCGGCGATCGGCGCGGCGTCGGCGAGCACGAACTCGATGCGCGCCGCCGGCACCGTCGGGTCGACCGGAACGTAGGCCGCCCCGGTCTTGAGCACCGCCAGGATCGCCACGACGGCCTCGGACGTCCTGGGGAACAGCACCGCCACGCGCTCCCCCGGGCCGGCGCCCCGGCTCACCAGCAGGTGCGCCAACCGGTTAGCGGATTCCTCGACCTCGCCGTACGTCCAGGAACGTTCGCCGTTGGTGATCGCCACCGCCTCCGGGGCGCGGGCCGCCTGCGCGGCGAACAGCTCGGGAATCGAGACCAGCTTGGGCGCCGACTCGGCCAGCACGCCCCGGTGGCCCCACTCGTCGAGCCGGTCGTGCTCGGCGGCGTCGACCAGGTCGATCGAGGACAGGCGGCGGGAGGGATCGGCGGTCATGGCGACCATCACCTGCTGGAACCGCTGGATCAGCGTGTCGATGGTGGCGGCGTCGAAAACCTCGGTGTCGAATTCGACGCGAAGGCTCAGTTCGTGACCCGGGGAGGCCACGACCGACAGCGGGTAGTGGTTGTATTCCCGGCTGCTGAAGTCGGTGACGGCCAGCTCGTGGACGCCCAACAGCGCGCCCGCGTCGATCGGATAGTTCTCGTAGAGGAAGAGGGTGTCGAACAGTTGGTCGTGACCGGTGACGCGGTGGATCTCGGGCAGCGCCAGGTGCTCGTAGTCGACGGTGTCGTTGTGCAGGCGCTGCAGTTGCTCCAGTAGCTCGGCGACGGTGGTCGTGGCGGTGACGGTCGCCCGCACCGGCACCGTGTTGATCAGCAGGCCGACCATCGCGTCGGCGGCGGGCAGTTCGTGGGGCCGCCCCGAGACGGCGGTGCCGAAGGCCACGTCATGCTGGCCGGTCAGCCACGTCAGCAGCTGCGTCCATGCGCCCTGCAGCACGGTGCTGATGGTGGTGCGGCACGAGCGCGCCAGCTCGCCGAGCGCCCGCGTGGTGTCGGCGGGCACGTGGAAGGCGGCGACGCCGCGCGGTCCGATCTGTCCGAGGGGACCCACCAGCGTGGGGGTCTCGAAACCGGCCAGCGCCCGGGCCCACGCCGCCTGCGCGGCGGCGCGGTCCTGATTGGTCAGCCAGGTGACGAAGTTGCGGTACGACGGGGCGGCGGGCAGCCGCTCGCCGTAGTAGCTGGCGAACACTTCCTGCAGCAGGATGGGCAGCGACCAACCGTCCACCACGATGTGGTGAATGGTCAGCACGAACCGGTGCCGGTCGGGCGCCGTGCGGATCAGGGCGGCCCGGAACGTCGGCTTGTCGGCCAGGTCGCACACCGCGGCGCGTTCCTCGGCGCACAGCTGCTCGACCTGCGCGTCGACATTGCCGGCGTCCAGTTCGGCGTAGCGCCATGCCATTTGGGGATCGGCCGGGATGACCTGCACCGGCTCGCCGAAGTCTTCGGAGAACCGGGCGACCAGGTTGGGGTGCCGCTTGACGGCGGTGTGCACCGCCTCGCGCAGGCGCTGCGGGTCGAGGGCACCGCTGACGGTGATCCCGAGCTGTACCGCGTACAGGTCGTCGGTGTCCTGCCCGAAGGCGGTGTGGAACAGCAGGCCCTGCTGCACCGGGGTCAGCGGCAGCACGTCGGCGACGCCGCCCTGCCGGCAAAGGGCGTCGATCTGCTCCTGGCTGAGGTGCGCGGGGGCAATGTCCGACGGGGTCAGCCCGCCACCGCCGGCCCTGACGTGCGTGCAGATCCCGGCCAGCGCCTCAAACCACAACCGGCTCAACCGGTTAACGCGCTCCTGGTCCAGCGCCGACGGGGCCCACGTCCAGTTGGCCTGCAGGTGCGGGCCGGCGTCGGTGTCCATGGTGCCGGCGTTGAGCTCCACGGTGTGCGCCAGCGGCATGGGCACCGCGGTAGCCACCGCCGCCACCGCCAGGCTGTCGTGGCTGACCCGCCACAAGTCGTCGGAGAGGTCGGCGCCCGCGCCGAGCCGTCCCAGATAGTTGAACCCGATCACCGGGTCCGACCCGTCCAGGTCCACCTCGGCGTTCAGGTAGCGCAGCAGGCCGTAGGTCAGGCCGTCGGGCAGGGCGCGCAGCTGTTCCTTGGCGGCCTTGATCACCTTGCCCAGCGCGGGCTCGCCGGCCACCACCTGCGACCAGTCCAGCCGGCCGCCCTTCAGTGCGACCGGGTATTTCGTGGTGAACCAGCCGACGGTGCGCGACAAGTCCACCCGGGGAAACAGCTCTTCCTGGCGCCCGTGGCCCTCGACGTCGATGCCGATCGGCGCCGCACCGGTGCCCAGGAATTCCGCGAACGCCAGCCCGAAGGCGATCAACAGGATGTCGCCCACGCCGGCGTGGAACGCGGCCGGCACCTCACCGAGCAGGAGCCGGGTGGTCTCGACGTCTAGCGAGACGGACAGCTGACCGGCAGTCACATAGGTGTCGACGTCGGGCTGCACCGCCGGCAACGCGGCCGGGGTGGCCGCCACCTGTCGCCATTCGTCGGCCCGCGCGACTACGTCGGGGCGGTGGGCGTACTCGTCGAGAAGCGACGACCACCGGGCGAACGAGGTCCCGGGCGCGAGTAGGGCTATCGGCTGCCCGTTGTGATGCTGGGCCCACGCGATGTTGAAGTCTTCCAACAGGATTCGCCACGACACCCCGTCGACGGCCAGGTGGTGGATGATCAACGCCAGCTGGCCCGTGGACTGCGCCCATGCCGCGCTGACCATCACCCCGGCGGCCGGGTCCAACCGCGACCGCGCCTCCGCGAGCGCCTCGTCGGACAACGCGTCGACGGCGTGCACGCAGCCGCGCGCGTCCACCGCGCCGACCTCGGGCGCCTGCAGCGACCAGCCGCCCGCACCGTCGTCGTCGGCGCGCAGCCGCAGGGCGGCGTGGCGATCCAGCAATGCCTGCAGCACCGCGACAACGTCGTCCTCGGTTGCCCCGGCCGGGGCCTGCACCACCATGGTCTGGTTGAACTGCTCGATGGGGCCGTCGATGCTCTGCAGCCAGCGCATGATCGGCGTGGCCACCACCGGCCCGACGCCGTCGTCGCCCGCACCGGCCGCGCCGTCGGCCGCCACCTCGGCCACCCGGGCCAGGCGGGCCACCGACTGCTCGACGAACACGTCGCGCGGCCGGAACAGGATCCCGGCCGCCCGGGCCCGGGCCACCACCTGCATCGACAGGATGCTGTCGCCACCCAGGTCGAAGAACGAGGCGTCGACCCCGACCCGGTCCAGCCCCAGCACCTGGGCGTAGATGTCGGCCAGGACCTCCTCGACCGGGTCTTCCGGGGCCCGGTATTCGGCGGTGGCGTATTCGGGTGCGGGCAGGGCCCGCTTGTCGAGCTTGCCGTTGCCCGTCAGGGGCAGAGCCTCCAGCACCACCACCGCGGCCGGCACCATGTACGGCGGGAGGCGGTCGGCGAGTGCGGCCCGGATCGCGGCCGGATCGGCCGTCCCGGTGATGTATCCCACCAGGCGCTTGTCGCCGGGCCGGTCCTCGCGGGCGATCACGGCCGCCTGGTCCACCCCGTCGAGACCCTTGAGCACCGACTGGATTTCGCCGAGTTCGATGCGGTATCCGCGGATCTTGACCTGTTCGTCGGAGCGGCCGAAGTATTGCAGCTGCCCGTCCTCGCCCCAGCAGACCAGGTCGCCGGTGCGGTACATACGTGCGCCCGGGCCGCCGAACGGGTTGGCCACGAACCGGGAAGCCGTCAGCCCGGCGCGACGCACATAGCCGTGCCCGACGCCGCGGCCCGCGAGATAGAGCTCCCCGACCACTCCAGCCGGCACCGGCTGCAACCACTTGTCGAGCACAAACATCGCCGCGCCCGCTATCGGCGACCCGATCGGCACCACGCCGGATCCTGGGATCAGCGGCTTGCTGATCGACGCGCACACCGTGGTCTCCGTCGGGCCGTAGGCGTCGAGCATCACCCGGCCGGGCGCCGCCCACCGATCCACCACGTCGGTCGGGCAGGCTTCGCCGGCCACCACCAGCGCCGTGGACTCCAGGCCGTCGGCGGGCAACATCGCCACCGAGGACGGGGTCTGGGTGAGCACGCTGACCTTTTCGGCGATCAGCAATTCATGAAGGTCTTCCGGGGAGCTCGCCACCGACTCGGGCACCACCAGCAGCCGCCTGCCTCGCAACAGGGCGCCGAAGATCTCCCATACCGAGAAGTCGAAGGCCGAGGAATGGCACTGCGTCCACACGTTCCCCGGCGGCAGGCCGGCGTCGAGCGACTCGATCAGCCACGTGACGTTGAGATGAGGAATGGCAACGCCTTTGGGGGTTCCGGTGGTTCCGGAGGTGTAGATGATGTAGGCCGTGTTCTCTGGCGCCGGGATCGGCAGAGCCGTGCTGGGCTGGGTCTCGACGGCGGGGTCGTGCACGTCGACGACCAACAGGTCGTGCCCGTCCAACCGCGAACGCAGCTCCGCGGTAGTGATCACCGCGCTCGGCGCCGCGTCGGTCAGCACGAACTCCATGCGCGCGGCGGAGTGCGCCGGGTCGATCGGTACGTAGGCCGCACCGGTCTTGAGGACCGCGAGCATCGCCACGATCGCGTCGGTGCACCGCGGGAACATCACCGCCACGCAGTCACCGGGGCCCACCCCGTGGCCGGCCAGCAGGTGCCCGAGCCGGTTGGAGGCCTCGTCGAGTTCGGCGTACGTCAACGATTTGCCGGGACAGGTCACCGCCGTGGCCTCGGGTGACCGTTGCACGTGTTCGGCGAACGCCACCGGAATCGACACCGGGGCGGGCACCGGCGCGGTCAGGGCCGCCCGGTTGCTCCACTCGTCGAGCTTGGCCGGCTCGCCGGCGGCCAGCAGATCGATCGAGGACAGCCACCGCTCCGGGTCGGCGGTCATCTCCTCCAGCACCTGCTGCATGCGTGCCGCCAAATCGGCGACGCCGAAGTCCGCGAACGGCTGTCCGGGCCCCGCTGTGCTGAGGAAGAGCTGATCGCCGGCCCCGAGGAAGAACAGGCTGAAGTGCCCCACGGGCCCGTGGTTCGTGTACGACGCCGTGGCCGGGGAACCGGCGAGGTCCAGCGTCAGTCGCATCGGGAGGAAATTGATGCCGACCCGGTTCGCCGCCTGCCTCAGGCCGTCGCTCTCGAGGGTGTGCACGGGGAACCGCTGATGCTGCAGCAGCTCCCTGATTCGCGTGTCGACGTGTTTGCAGAAGTCGGCGACGGTGGCCGTGGGCGAGGTGTTCAGGACGAGCGGCACCACCCCGGCGAACATCCCGGGGAGTGTCTTCGACTCCTGCTTCACCCGCCGGCTCACCGGGAAGTCGAGCGCCACCTCCGAACCGCTCCCCGACCACGAGCGCACCAGGAGCGCGCACGCCGCGGTCGTGACGGAGAACCGGCGGATGCCCAGCTTCTTGGACAGCTCCTTGATCCGGGTGGTGACGGACGGATCCAACTGGACCGAGGCGGACGGCGAGTAGTGATCGCGACCGTTCGTGGTGTCGGCCGGGCGGTCAACCCATTCGCTTTCCGGCGGGAGGTTGTTGCTCCAATATGCCTTGTCTTCTTCGTAGTCGGAGGAGGCTTCGTATTCCGACTCGATGTCGACCAGATCCTGCGCCGAGCCGAAATACGCGTCAGGAATGGGCTTTCCGGCCATCATCGCGGAATAGATGGTGGAAACCCGACGGCATACCAGCGCCATGCCCAATCCGTCGATTGCTATGTGGTGGCAGCAACCGAACAAATAGAACTCGTCAGCCTGTGTCTGAAATAACACGAATTTGAACAGCTGACCGTTCAATGCCATCGGCGTGCGCTGGATCGACGACGCCATCGCCCGCGCTTCCTGCACGGGGTCCGGCAAGGACGTCAGGTCGTGGAAGGTGACCTCGACGTCCGGGTAGTCGATCGGCTTCTGGACGACTTGGCCGTCGACCTCGAAGAACGACACCCGGCCGGCCTCGGACTCCGCAACCGCCTGCGTGATCGCGCGCTGAAGGGCATCGCGATCCAGCGAACCCTCGATCTTGATCAACAGGCCAAGCTGCCACTCCGTACCGACGTAGCCCGTTTCCTGCGAAAGCCAGATGTCAAGCTGTCCGCGCGTCAGCGGAAGTGTGTGAACACCAACTCCCATCGACTCCCCCAAAGCTCCATCCGCCCCATACCCCATTCCGCTACTGGTCAAAACCCCGACCCGTTGCGAGCTTGTCGCGCAGACTCTTTGGCCGAATGTCGGGCCAGTTCTGTTCGATGTACTCCAAACACGCAGCTCGGTCCGTCTCGCCGTACACCACTCGCCAGCCGGCTGGAACATCGGCGAAGGCCGGCCACAGACTGTGTTGTTCTTCGTCGTTCACCAAGACGAAAAAACTGCCGTTGTCGTCGTCGAACGGGTTGATACTCACAATTCTCCAGGTATGCCTAGTTGACATGAGTGGAACGGTTCCAAACCATACTGGAGGCACCTGTGTGCGTCCGAGGTTTGGACAAAGTTCCCGGGGTGACCCGTCAGGCTCTTAACGCGCCCTAAAGATTGGGCTGGTGCGGGGCTGCGCAGCTGCCGCCGTTGGCTGCTGTGAGCTGCAAAAATGGCTCGCCGCTGGGGCTCGCGATCAGGCAGGCTCGGCCGTCAAGGACGATGAAATTTTGGGGGCTTGTCAGTACCCAGGATACCGGCCCTGAAGCCGCCGCGAAAATCGCGCGGAGGCCGGCCGGCGGCGGCGGTCGATGGCGCCGCGGAAGCGGCCGGGTTTGCGGGGTCAACCGGCTCGCCGCCGAAGCGCCTAGCGAGGACCCATTGACTACGGGCGCCGATCGTCGTTAGCTGGCTGCGGCTGCTGACCACTCAGCGGGCCTCGGCCGCCGTTTCGAACCGAGTGGGCCACCCGGCGCCAATCGGGTGAACCAGCTGGGCGGGCGATCTAAAAAGTGCCGCTACGCACGCGGTTTGGATCACGATCCCGTATCTCAATGTCAAAGGGCTGATACGGACACCATTGGCGTGGTTTACTCAAGAAGACTCTGGTCGCGCTCCCCGGGGGCGGGGCTCGTATGAGGTGCCGAAGCACGACTAGTCTGCGACGTACACCCCATTCGGAGTGCCCTCACCGGCGTACCGCGACCACCATGTAACAGCTTGTTCGGGCCGGCGGATAAACAAGAGACGTGAGACGGGTAGAAGGGGGTGCGGTGACCGAACCCGACGTGCGGGCCCGGCCCGATATCGCGAAGGAAGGCCACGACATTAGCCAACCTCCTAATGGCCGGCGTGGCTTTTTGGGCATTGGTCGCCGATCCTCGACCGGACCTCAGACGCCCGTTGGGCGACAACAGACTCATCCCCGCGGATCCGGAATCATTGCCGCGCTAAGACGGCTTTGGATCCCACTGCTCATAGTGGCCGTGGTCCTTGTCGGCGGCTTCACTGTCGCGCGGTTGCATGGCATCTTCGGCTCCGAGAAGCGCGAGTCGTATGCCGACACCCGGATAAAAGACACCAAACCTTTCAACCCCAAGCACATCCGGTACGAGATCTTCGGGCCGCCGGGCACGACTGCCGACATCAGCTATTTCGACGTCGACGGCAACCCGGTGCACGTCAACGAACAGCCGGTGCCGTGGTCCTTCGATATTTCGACGACGCTGCCGTCAATCTTGGGAAACGTTGTGGCGCAAGGTAATGGCGACATGCTCGGCTGCCGCATCGTGGTTGACGGGGTGGTCAAAGCCGAGAGGGTTTCGCACGAATTGAACGCCTTCACCTATTGCATGCTGACGGCCACATGAGCGATCAACAACTGGAGAACAAGCGCGCCGGGCGGCCATTCGTAGCGCGGATGATCCATCGCCTTTCGGTGCCCATCATCTTGGGATGGCTGGGGCTCGCCGTCATCGTGGCTATCGGCGTTCCCCCGCTGGAGCAGGTAGAGGCGGAAAACGCGGTTCCGCTGAGTCCCGTTGCCGCGCCTTCGTTCAAGGCGATGGAGCACTTGGGCCAGGACTTCAAGGAAACCAATTCCGGCGCTTTGGCGATGATCGTCTTGGAGAGCCAGCAACCCCTCGGCGACGACGCGCACAAGTACTACAACCAATTGATTCGTGAGCTGCGGGCCGATAAGCACGTACAGAACGTCCAAGATTTCTGGGGCGATCCGGTCACCTCGAAAGCCGCGGAGAGTTCCGACTCAAAGGCTGTGTATGTGCAGGTCCAACTCGCCGGAACCCAAGGCGGGGCCGCAGGAGACGAGTCGGTAGCAGCCATTCGGAAAATAGTTGCGCGGACACCCCCACCGAATGGATTAAAAGCTTACGTTACCGGGCCGGCACCCACTATTGCGGACATGAACATCGCCGGCCAAAAGACCGTTATGCTGGTCACCGTCACGAGCATGGCGGTGATCTTCATCACGTTGCTCCTGGTCTACCGGTCGATTCTGACCGTCATTCTTTTGTTGCTGATGGTCGGGCTCCAATTACAGGTGTCACGTGGAATAGTTGCTTTCCTTGGTCATCTCCAGCTATTGGGCCTCACCACATTCGCCGTCAACCTGCTGGTCGCCGCGGTCATCGCAACGGGAACCGACTACGGCATATTCTTCGTCGGACGATATCAGGAGGCGCGTCAAGCCGGCGAAGACCGGGAAACGGCTTTCTATACCACGTTCGGCAGTGTGGCCAAGGTCGTGTTGGCTTCGGGGTTGACGATCGCCGGGGCGGTTTTCTGCCTCAACTTCACCCGGTTGCCCTATTTCCAGCCACTGGGCATCCCTTGCGCCATCGGCATCACCGTTGCGGTTCTAGTTGCGCTCACGCTGGCTCCTGCACTGCTTGTCGTTGCCGGCCGTTTTGGCGTGTTCGATCCGAAGCGGCTGATTACGACTCATCGCTGGCGGCGGATTGGCACGGCGATCGTTCGATGGCCCGCACCCATTCTCGTCACGACCTTGGCAATAGCGCTCATAGGCTTGTTGACCCTGCCTAATTACAACCCCAGCTACGACGATCAGAAATTCATCCCCGATGATATTCCCGCGAGTGTGGGAAATGCTGCCGCACAGCGACATTTTCCCCAATCGCGGACAATGATGCCCGAGATTCTGCTGCTGGAGAGCGATCATGACCTGCGCAATCCGGCCGACATGATCGTTTTGAATAAGGTTGCCAAGGGCGTCCTCGCGGTTCCGGGCGTCTCGACCGTACAATCTGTAACTCGGCCGGAGGGCATCCCACTTCAGCACACCACGATCCCCTGGATCGTGAGCATGTCGCAGGCAAGCCAGCAGGTGAATATGGCGTTCCAGAAGGACCGCATGGACGACATGCTCAAGCAGGCCGAAGAGCTGGCGAGAATGATTGCGATCATGCAGCACATGTACGGCCTGATGAAGGAACTCGTCGCTACGACCCACCACATGGTCGGCAAAACGCATGAGATGCAAGACATTACAAACGAATTGCGCGACAAGATTTCCGATTTCGAGGATTTCTTCAGGCCGGTCCGTAGTTACTTCTACTGGGAACGGCACTGCTATGACATTCCCGTTTGCTTTTCGATCCGATCGTTGTTCGACGCGCTCGACGGCGTTGATGAAGTAACCGATAAGCTCAAAGAATTGATAGCGGACCTGGACCAACTCGACGTGCTGCTGCCGCAGATGGTCGTGCTGCTGCCGCCCATGATCGAAAGCATGCAGAGCATGCGGACCATGATGCTGACGATGCACAGCACCATGGGCGGCGTGTTGGGCCAGATGGAGTCCCAGGGCAACAATTCGGCCGCGATGGGGCAGGCGTTCGACGCGTCCAGGAATGAGGATTCTTTCTACCTGCCGCCCGGCATCATCAATGACTCGGCGGCCTTCAAACGGGTCGAGAAGATCTTTATGTCGCCGGACGGACGAGATGTCCGCATGCTCATCTCGCAAAAGGGCGATCCCGCTACGCCCGAAGGCCTTTCGCGCGTGGAGCCCATCAAAACGGCGGCCGAGGAGGCGCTCAAGGGCACCCCGTTGGAGGATGCCAAGATCTACCTCACCGGAACTGCGGCGATTACGAAAGACATCGTGGACGGCTCCAAATGGGATCTCTTGATCGCGGGGGTCGCCGCGATCTGCCTCATTTTCATCATCATGCTGATCATGACGCGAAGTTTTATCGCCGCGCTGGTGATCGTCGGTACGGTCTTGCTGTCAATGGGCGCGTCGTATGGGCTATCCGTGCTCGTCTGGCAGTATCTTCTCGGCCTACAACTGCACTGGACGGTGCTATCGACGTCGGTGATCGTGCTCTTGGCGGTGGGATCGGACTACAACTTGCTGCTGGTCTCCCGAATGAAAGAGGAATTGGCCGCTGGTATCAACACTGGCATCATCCGCGCCATGGCCGGCACCGGCAAGGTCGTGACGAACGCTGGTCTGGTGTTCGCCTTCACCATGGCCTCAATGGGGGTCAGCGACCTGCGCAGCGTTGCCCAGACGGGCACGACGATCGGGTTGGGGCTGCTGTTCGACACATTGGTGGTGCGCGCATTCATGACACCATCCGTCGCCGCGCTGCTGGGACGCTGGTTCTGGTGGCCGCAACGAGTGCGTCAGCGACCCGCTAGCTCATTACTTCGGCCGTTGGGACCCCGTCCGTTGGTGCGCTCGCTGTTGCTCAAAGAGCCGTTGTAACTGCCGGGCTTCCACTATCAGCACAGGGATCGCGACCGTGGGGAACATCGTGACACAGGACAACCGGGACGGCATTCGCCGCTGCGCCGCAGTGGACGGTGCGGTCAGGGCTGCGAGCGTCCCGCACCGACTGCGTGCCGCTAGCGCCCGGTTGTTGGGGGCTGCATGAGCACCGAACACGCTCGAGCATCTTTCGTTGCCCGCAGCATCCGCAGGCTTTCGGTGCTCATCGTCCTGGCGTGGGTTGCACTCACGCTGTTGGTGACCTTCGGTGTGCCGTGGTTGGAGACGGTCGGCCGCGAGCATTCCGTGCCATTGGCACCGCAAGATGCGCCAGCTGTTCAGGCCATGCAGCGCATGGGCAAGGATTTCAAAGAGTCCGATTCGGACAGCATTGCGATGATCGTGCTGGAGGGGCAGCAGCGCCTCGGGGACGACGCTCATACGTACTATGACCGATTGGTTCGTGCACTTAAGGCCGACCCGAAGCATGTGGAGCACGTACAGGATCTGTGGGGAGATCGACTGACCGCGGCGGGTGCGCAAAGTGACGACGGCAAGGCCGTTTATGTGCAACTGAATCTGGCCGGCAACCAAGGCACGACCTTGGGCCAGGATTCCATTGCCGTGGTCCGCAATATCATCGGACGGACACCGCCGCCTCCGGGAGTCAAGGTTTATGTCACGGGCCCGTCAGCGCTGTTATCGGATATGCAGCAGGCTGGTGACCGATCCATTCTGAAGATGACCGCGGTGGGCGCGCTGATCATTTTTGTGGTGCTGCTCTTCGTCTATCGTTCCGTCATCACTGTGATTCTGTTGTTGGTCACCGTGGGAATCGAGGTCCTTGCGGCCCGGGGGATTGTTGCGTTTCTAGGCGATCACAGTCTCGTCGCGCTCTCCACTTTTGCCGTCAACCTGCTGGTGGCGCTCGCGATGGCTGCCGGAACCGATTACGCGATCTTCTTCTTTGGTCGATACCAGGAGGCACGCCAGACCGGCGACGACCGGGAAACGGCCTTCTACACGACCTACCGCGGGGTCGCTCCGGTGGTCTTGGGTTCCGGCCTGACCATCGCCGGGGCCATGCTGTGCCTGGGCTTCACCCGGATGCCCATCTTCCAAACCATGGGCGTGCCCTGCGCCGTGGGCATGCTTGTGGCCGTCGTGATCGCGCTCACCCTGGTACCCGCAGTCATCACCATCGGAAGCGGCTTCGGCCTCTTCGATCCCAAGCGCGTTCTCGCGTTCGGTCGATGGCGCCGGATCGGTACGGCGATCGTCCGCTGGCCCGTGCCCATCCTCGCTGCGACCATAGCGGTGGCCGTGGTCGGTCTCGTGACGCTGCCCGGCTATCAGACGAGCTACAACAACCGGTTCTACATGCCCAATGACATTCCCGCCAATGTCGGATATGCGGCCGCCGATCGCCATTTCTCTCAAGCGCGAATGATGCCCGAAATCGTGATGATCGAATCAGATCATGATATGCGCAATCCCGCGGATTTTCTGGTACTGCATCGGCTCGCCAAGGCGATATTCAAAGTTTATGGCATCTCTCGGGTGCAGGGCATAACCCGGCCCGAGGGCACACCGATTCAGCACACTTCGATACCTTTCTTGATGCAAATGCAATATTCTGTAATGCAACAAGATCAGCAATACCTGAAAGCCCGCACGGAAGACATGCTCAAGCAGGCGGACGTACTGTCTTACCAAATCTCGACGATGAAGCGCATGTACGCGCTGCAAAAACAGATCACAGCTATTACGCACGAGTCGATCGGCAAAACCAAAGAAATGCGCGATGTTGTCTTCGAGCTCCGCAACCACTTTGCCGATTTTGAAGATTTTTTCAGGCCACTCCGAAGTTACTTCTACTGGGAACGGCATTGTTATGACATTCCCGTCTGCTGGGCTTTAAGGAATATTTTCGACGAAGTCGACGGGATCGACGCACTGAGCGATAAGCTCGATGAATTTATTGTCGATCTCGACAAGATGGACGCGCTGTTGCCACAGCTGCTCGAGATTTTCCCGCCGTCGATCGCAATCGCCGAAGACGCGCGCAACATGTTGCTGACGAGTTACAGCACCATGAATGGAACGCTTGGCCAGATGAACAACCAGAAAGAGAACGCCACCGCAATGGGGGCGACGTTCGATGCCGCGAAGGACGACGACTCCTTCTATCTGCCACCCGACATCTTCAAGAACGAAGACTTCAAGCGTGCGATGAGCCAGTTCTTGTCCCCGGACGGTAAAGCCGCGCGATTCATCATTTCCCATAAGGGCGACCCCGCGTCACCCGAGGGCCTCGGCCGCATCGACAAGATACGGACGGCTGCCGAGGAGGCACTCAAGACAACCCCCCTGGAGCCGTCCAAAATCTATATCGCCGGCACCGCGTCAACATTCAAGGACTTCCGCGACGGTTCCACCTTCGACCTGTTCATCGCGGGAGTGGGTGCGCTCTGCCTCATCTTCATCATCATGTTGATCATCACGCGAAGTTTCGTGGCCTCACTGGTAATCGTCGGAACGGTGGCGCTTTCGCTCGGCTCGTCGTTCGGGCTGTCCGTACTGATCTGGCAGTATATTTTGGGCATCCAGTTGTACTGGATGGTGCTGCCCATGTCGGTGATCGTGCTTTTGGCTGTGGGGTCCGACTATAACCTGCTGCTGGTATCCCGCATGAGAGAGGAAATAGCCGGTGGTATAAACACCGGCATCATTCGTGCAATGGGCGGTACGGGTAAGGTCGTGACGAACGCGGGCCTGGTGTTCGCATTCACGATGGCCGCAATGGTGGTCAGCGATTTGCGCATCATCGGTCAGGTCGGTACCACCATTGGCCTGGGGCTGTTGTTCGACACCCTGATCGTGCGCTCGTTCATGACACCATCCATCGCCGCGCTGCTCGGACGCTGGTTCTGGTGGCCCCAAATAGTTCGGCCGCGGCCGGCGAGCCAGATGCTGCGGCCGGAGGGGCCGCGTCCGCTGGTACGGTCCTTGCTGCTGCACGAGGACCGCGGAGGATACGACGACGCGCCCACAACTGAGATCCCGAGGCCGTCCGTCTAAGATGGCGGGCCGCCATCGAAAGGAGCAGCGGCATCCTCTTGATAGCTGTCATGCTCCAATACAGCCAACGCACGAGCACCACGATGAAATACTCCATACTGTGAGTCCACTGGCGATCGAGGTTGAAGCCCTCGCAAAGACATTCGGACGAGACACGCGTGCACTGTGCGGCGTGAGTTTTTCCGTTCCAGCCGGAACGGTGTGCGGCGTGCTCGGTCACAATGGCGCCGGCAAGACGACCACTATCAATATCTTGTCTACACTCATCCGGCCCACTGCGGGTTGCGCCGCCGTCGCGGGCTACGACATCGTCCGTCAGCCCGCCCAAGTTCGTGCCAGCATCGGGGTGGCCGGGCAGTTCGCCTCGATGGACCCCCTGCTCAGCGGCCGGGAGAACCTGGTGTTGTTCGGCCGGCTGCGCGGCCTACGTCGCAGGGAGGCAAAAGCTCGCGCTGACGACCTGCTCGAGCAGTTCGACCTCGTCGCGGCCGCCGACCGGCGGGTATCCACCTATTCCGGTGGCATGTGGCGGCGCGTCGACCTTGCCAGCGCCCTAATGGTGCTGCCGAAGGTACTCTTCCTCGACGAGCCGACCACCGGGCTGGACCCCCGCAGCCGACGAAACGTATGGGCGCTGGTGAGCTCGTTGGCCCGCCAGGGCATCACCGTGCTACTGACCACGCAGTACCTGGAAGAGGCGGACGTGTTGAGCGACTCGATCGTCGTCATCGACCACGGCCAAGTGATCGCCAGCGGCACCGCCGAGGACCTCAAGCGCAAGGTCGGTACGAGTTATTGTGAGGTAACCCCGGCCAATCCGGCTGACTTGCCTCAGGTCGCGGCGGCATTGGCCGGACTCAACGGGTTCGATGTCAACGCCGACAAGAGTTCAGTGTCGGTGTTCGCCCCCGACGGGCTGGCCACACTGGGTGAGGTGTTCCGGCGGGTCGACGCGATCGGCGTTGAGTTCACCGACATCTCGCTGCGGAAACCCTCGCTCGACGAGGCGTTCCTGCACCTCACCGAACAGACGGTCGTCCAGTCATGAGCGCGATGGGCGCTCTCACGGAACGTTCGCTCATGTCGGCGGCGCGTGATGGCGGGATGATCTACGAGGTGCTGTCACCCATCGGGTATTTGGCCGGATTCGCCGCGGCACTGCACGGCCTGATCGACACCGACCGCGTGAGTTATTCGCAGTATCTGGTGCCCGCGGTAGTCGTCCAGTCCATGATCTCCATCGCGTTGTTGACTGGGGACCGCGCGGCACGTGACCGGCTCCATGCGTTGGGTCAGCGGTTGGCGACGCTGCCAATCCCCGCCGCAGTCCCGGTGAGCGCCCGCATGGTGGCTACCCTGATGCGGGCCACGCTCGCCCTGTCGGTGGCAATGGTCGCAAGCTATGCGATCGGATTCCGCATGACCGGCGGACTGCGCTATGCGCTCGCCTTTGTGCTCGCGGCGTTGCTACTGTGTCTGGCCGTAGGGCTCGCGGCCGACGCACTGGGATCTGGTGCGAGCAGTTTGGAGGGGGTCAGTCACATATTATTTGTGCCCCAGCTGCTGCTGTTTATGCTGTCCACCGGGATCGCCCCCGAGAGAACCTTTCCCGGCTGGTTGCGCCCGTATGTTCGCAACCAGCCGGTGTCACAGGTCACCGAAACATTGCGCGGCCTGGCTCGTGGACACGTGGCGGTCGGCACATTTGTCGCTGGTATGGCCTGGTGTGTCGGCATGATGCTGGTCTTCGGCGCCATTACGCTGCGGATGCAGAGGCGGGCCTAGTGGTACCGCAGGCCGCAGTACAAGGGTCGCTCTTGACCGAGAGCTGGGTGCACGCCGGGCGACTCCTCACACGATGGCGGCGTGACCACGGGGTATTGATGGGATCCCTGGTTTTCCCTATCTGCCTCATGCTTATCTACCAGGTCGTGTTAGGCGAGCAGGTGCGCAAAGTCACCGGCGTCGACAGCGTTTACGGCTTGGCCCCGTTAGCCGCGGAACTTTCCGCACTGTTCGGCGCCCTGGGTGGCGCGGTCAGTGTCACCTTGGAGCGCCAATTGGGAATTCACAGGCGGCTCTGGGTGCTGCCAGTACACCGGACAAGTGCGCTTACTGGGCGGATAGCCGCTGACGCCGCGCGCGCATGCATTGGGACTGTCCTGATCACCGCCGTCGGGGTTACGCTGGGGCTTCGCTTCACGCATGGGTGGTTGACGGCGCTGTTGTACGTTCTGATCCCGTCGATCGCGGTCGTCGGGTTCACGGCGTTGGTAACGGCACTGGCCATCCGCGCCAATGGCCGTACCGTCATGACCTGGCTGGTGGGCGTGACCGTCTCGCTGGCTTTCCTCAATCCCGGTACCACTCCCATCGCGCTGTACCCGGAGTGGCTTCGACCTTTCGTTCGCATGCAACCAATGTCGCCGCCTATCGAAGCGATGTGGGCGCTGGCCCACGGCGGCCCGCTCGTGTGGCCGCTGGTGATGACTCTCCTCTGGACGATCGGGCTGCTAGCGGTCTTCATGCCAATCGCGGTGCGCGGCTATCGTCAAGCCGCCGAGTCCAGCGCGTAGGTCGGCGCAGTTACTTCCTTGCCACTGCGGCGTTCGCGCGATACCACGCCACTGCTGCCTCGATGCCGTCTCGCAGCGCGATTTTGGGCTGCCATCCCGCCTCGCGCAGAACCGACACATCCAATAGCTTGCGAGGTGTCCCATCCGGTTTCGTTGTGTCCCAGCGTGTTTCGCCGGTATAGCCCACCGCATCCGCGACCATCACGGCGATCTCCCTGATCGTGTGGTCGATGCCGGTCCCCACGTTGACATGATTCGGACCGTCGAAGTGTTCCAGGAGGTACAGGCACGCACTTGCGAGATCGTCGACATGCAGCAGTTCGCGCCGTGGAGTGCCGCTCCCCCAGTTTGTCACCTGTCCCGCGCCGCTGGCTTTGGCCTCGTCATACCGCCGGATGAGCGCCGGCAGCAGATGCGAGCCTAAAGGGGAGAAGTTGTCATCGGGGCCATAGAGGTTGGTCGGCATCGCGGATATCCACGCCAGGCCATATTGACGCCTCACCGCTTGGACTTGCAGGATGCCGGCGATCTTGGCGATTGCGTACGCCTCGTTGGTGGGTTCCAGCGGTCCGGTGAGGAGTGCGCCCTCCTGGATGGGCTGCGGCGCGAACTTCGGATATATGCAAGAGGAGCCGAGGAATAGCAGCCGCGGCACCCGTGCGGCCACCGCAGCGTCAAGCAAGTTGACCTGAATCTGTAGATTTTCGGACAAGAAATCGGCCGGGTAGGTGTTGTTCGCCATGATTCCCCCGACCCGCGCCGCAGCGTCGATGATGACCTGCGGCCTTGACTGCAACAGGAAGTCGAACGTTGCACGGCGGTCCGTGAGGTCGAGCTCATCGTGTTGCCGCACAAGGAGATTGGTGAACCCCTCGGCACGAAATCTGCGCAGCAGGGCCGACCCCACCAGCCCGCGGTGCCCGGCGATGTATACCGGCAAATCCCGGTCAAGGACCCCGATAGTGCCCATCCCCGCTCAGCTCCAACCGGGCAGCATCGGCTTGTCGATCCAGGGCGTGCCGTCGCACTCCAATGCCGCGATGTCAGCATCCACCATGATCCGCGCCAGCTCGCCGGTGTGTACGGACGCCTTCCAGCCCAACGATTCGGCAGCCTTCGTCGCATCCCCGATCAGAGAATCCACTTCCGTGGGCCGCAGGTAGCGCTCGTCGAATTTCACATACTTTTGCCAGTCGAGCCCGGCATGGTTGAACGCGGTCTGAGCGAACTCGCGCACGCTGTAACCGCGCCCGGTCGCCAGAACGAAGTCCTCGGGCTCGGCAGCCTGCAGCATGCGCCACATACCCTCGGCATACTCGGGTGCATATCCCCAGTCGCGGACAGCACCGAGGTTACCCAGGTAGACATCCGACTGGATACCGGCTTTGATACGCGCGGCGGCTCGCGTGATCTTCCGTGTCACGAATGTCTCACCGCGCCTAGGTGATTCGTGGTTGAACAAGATACCGTTGACCGCGAACAAGCCGTACGCCTCACGATAGTTGCGCGTCGTCCAGTACGCGTAAACCTTCGCCGCACCGTAGGGTGAGCGGGGATAGAAGGGGGTCAGCTCGTTCTGCGGCGGAGGGGACCCACCAAACATCTCCGACGAGGAGGCCTGGTAGAAGCGGCAATCCACCCGGGACAGACGGACGGCCTCTAACAGTCGGATTGATCCCATGCCGGTGGCGTCGCCGGTGTGTACAGGTTCGTCAAAGCTGACGCGCACGTGCGACTGCGCGGCGAGGTTGTACACCTCGTCCGGGTCGATGGTGCTCAGCAAAGTGACCAACCGGGTACCGTCGGTGAGGTCGCCGTAATGCAGGAACAGTCGTGCGTCCGGTTGATGCGGATCAACGTAGAGGTGATCGATGCGCGACGTGTTGAACGTCGAGGCTCGACGGATGAGCCCGTGAACCTCGTATCCCTTGCCCAGCAGCAGTTCAGCGAGATACGAACCGTCCTGCCCGGTGATCCCAGTGATGAGTGCTCGCTTCACTGGTTTCCTACTTTCGCCTGCGTCCGCTCACCACCACGTGTCCCCCACCCCATCGCGCCCCCTAACTCCTCGCCATGTGCTCCACCGCGGGCCGCGCCATCGGTCAATAGTAGATGTTGAGGCAAGCAAAGATTGACTGACGGCTTCGCCATTTCGCCAGGAAATATATCGATCGCAACGTATCGCAGGTCCGGAAAAGGAGGCTCGGCGGAATTTCTTGTGTTTCAGAGGCCTTTGCGCGAAACTCAAACCGCTGGCTCGGCGGTGGAACGCGGACGTGAGCGCGTCCTGCGCTCGTCCTCCCAGCGACCGCGGTCCGCAAAATCGAGGAGAACGCTGATGAATCGACCTCTTGAAGCGCGGCACGGCGTTCGGAAGCAGCTTTCCGTCATCACCGGCCAATCCGAGCGCACCATCGTGCTCAGCACTATCCTGCTCGTGTCGGCGGTTTCGGTAGCACTAGGCTACCTTCTCGCCCGGTGTTACTCGGTGGACGTGCTTTCCTCTCTTCTGTTGTCGCCCCCGGAGGATTGCTGGGCGGCTTGGAGCACGAAGATCGGTCGGCACTGCTTCGGCGACTACTCGATGGTTGCGGCTGCCGGGCTGCGGCCCAATCCATGGGCACCCTATCCGGTATTGCCGCCGCACCCGCCGGTGCGGCTCCCCTACCCCGCAGCCGGCATGGTGCCGCATCTACTCTTTGCGCTTCCCGCGAAATGGCTAGGCGCACAGCAGCTGGGGCTGATCGGTTATCTGCTCGCGTTGACGGTCGCGGTGCTTTCGCCGGCGGTCTGGGCGGCCCGAGGGGCACGCGGCCTGGAGGCTGCGGTGGTGTTCGTGGCGTTGGGGGCCGCGGCCATTCCGGCATGGGCAGTCATCGACCGGGGCAACTCGGCGGGTTTCGTGGTGCCAATCGCGTTGGTCTTCTTGGTGGCATTGCGCCGAGAGCGTTGGGGCCTGGTGGCCACCATGGTGGTCCTCGCAGCACTGTTGAAACCAATGTTCGCGGTGCTCGTGGTCGCGTTGTTCGCGGCCCGGAAATGGCGGTTGGGCGGGCTCGCGATCGGAGGGATCGCGATCTCCAATCTCGCCGCATACCTGTTGTGGCCTAGGGACTTTCCGGACACTATCGCGCAATCGATTCACAACATTTTCGGTAAAGGTCCGTTCCAAGATACCGTTGCACAACAGAACGTGTCCTTTGGCAAAGGACTGCTGATCGTTCCCGATACCATCAAGCTTTTCCAGACGGGCGGCAAAATACCAGGCGGCTTTCTCGCTGGTCCGAGGTCGTTGATCGGGTATGTTGTTCTGCTCGTAGTCGCCGCCTCCCTCATTGCGCTGGGGCGGCGCATGCCGCCTGTGATAGCTGGAATCGTGCTGCTGGCTACTGCCGTATTCTTCCCTCCCAAGGTGGCCTTCTATTACCTGGTAATCGTTTTGCCAATCGCCGCGCTGGTTCTCCGAGACCCCGATGGGCCGCCCGGTACGGGAATATTCGACCGGCTTGCGGCACACGCTGGCCGCCGTCGCGCGGTCGGCATGTGCGTGAGTTTGGCCACGGCGCTCAGCATCGCTCAGGTCGCCTTGGGTCAGCCGGCCGCTGCACCGATCCCCGGACAGCCCGGAGCCAATGGACCAACCGGTAACAGACTGATCGTTGTCACCACAGTCGGTTGGGCGCCGATCTTGTGGCTAGTCACGTGCGCCGTGATTATCGTCTCCTACGCGCGAAGGCCGGCCCGCCGAGACTGCGATGACGAAGGAGCCGTTCGGGATGGGTCACCGGTTGCAGCGGTCACCGCCTCTGCACATACATCCGAGGCGAAATAGGAGACCTCGCCGCCAGTCCGCTACTAGGGCGCTGGAACGGTCCGGCTCTGGGAGGCACCGCGGGGGTGCCTGAACCGCGAGGCAAGTCGAGTGGTTCTCCTCCGATTGCCCGTCCGCCGGACTACCCTAGTCGGGGATGAGTCTCGACGCGTTTGCGGGTGACGACCAGCCGATTCGTCCGCCCGCTGGAATGACTGGCGTTCCTGGCCCACTGTTGCGAATAATCCGGGACCAGCGGGTCGCCTTTCTGATCGTCGGCGCGGTTAATGCCTTAATCGGTCCGGCGTGGTTTGTGCTGTTTTTATGGCTCCTCCGGAATGCCATCGGCTATCTGGGAGCGCTAGTCTGCGCGCACGTTGCGGCCGTGCTGTGCGCGTTCGTCCTTTACCGCCATTTTGTGTTCCGGGTGACCGGTCATGTCTTGCGCGATCTGGGACGGTTCGAGCTGGTCAACGTTTCTGCGTTGGCCTTCAATTTTGCCGTGCTGCCGCTGCTAGTGGAGGTGTGTGGCTGGCCAGTGCTGCTGTCGCAGCTGGTCATCACCGCTGTGCAGGTGGTGTACAGCTGGTTCGCTCATCGGCACTTTTCGTTCGGCCGTAATCCCATCGCGCTGGGACTGCCCGGCCATCACTAAGTCATGTGCGTGATGCCACGGGTGTCGGTCGTGGTGCCGACGTACAACAGCGTTGAGTTCATCGACGCCACGATGGGATCGATTCTGGCGCAAAGCTTCAGCGATTTCGAGCTGGTGGTTTCCGACCACAGCTCCACCGACGGCACCTGGGAGGCGCTGCAGCCTTATACCGCTGACCCTCGGGTGCGAGTGACCCGGCTGGCGTCGGGCGGTGGGGCGCCAGCGAACTGGAACGCAGTTACCGACCTCGGCACCGGCGAGTTCATCAAGCTGGTCTGCGGCGATGATGTCCTCTATCCGGAAAATTTGGCGATGCAGGTGGCGGCGTTAACGGCGCATCCGTCGGCAGTACTGGCCGCGAGCACCAGAGACATCATCGATGCCGCGGGCAGGGCCGTACTGCGCGGCCGTGGACTCAAGGGGCTGCGGGGTGAGGTCACGGGCGTCGAGGCCATCCGGCACACTGTGCTCGCCGGGACGAACATTTTCGGTGAGCCAGCTTCGGTGATGTTCAGGCGCTCCGCCCTGGTCGACGCCAGTGGCTGGGACAGCCGCTTCCCATACCTCATTGACCTGGCAACCTATTGCGCAGTCTTGCTTCGTGGAAATCTGGTTGCAGTACCCGGCCCGCTGGCTGCGTTCCGGGTCAGCCGCTCGCAGTGGAGTGTGCAGCTGATGCGCTCCCAAGCCGACCAAACCATCGGATTTCAGCGTGAGTTGGCCACGACTCAGCCGGGATTGCTCAACCGACGCCACCTATGGGTTGGCAGCGCACGAGCGCACGCGAACGCCCTCGGCCGTCGCGCGGTGTACCGCTGGCTAGGCAGGCGGATGCGGCCCAGCACTTCCGCGGACAACGGCCAACGTGACATCCGGCGAGGCGGATGCTGAGGTTGCGGTCCGAGGGCTTCGAAGCGACGTGCATCAAACGCCCCGGCGGTGGCCCAAGCGCACCTCACTGTGCTGATCGGCCAGGCGGTTCCACACCGGACCCGCCACCCGCGGTTGCAGGTCTCTATGAACGCGAGGTCTCGTCCCGAGCGTCGCCGACACCGCGCCGGAAAGAGAAGTAACGGTGGCCGAAGTAGCTCAGCAGCGTGGTGGACGCCACTACAATTGCTTGCGCCGGTATGCGGTCCAGACCCAGCTCGACCAGCACAGGCAAGGCAACGAAGTTGATGCCCGCGGCCGTTATGTAGACGCTCCAGAAGCGGACGAGGTCACGCAGCACATGGCCCCGGACGCGGAACACGAACCGCCGATGCATCACAAACGCGAACAGCACGCTTAGCACATGCGCGATGCCGAGCGTTACCAGCGATCCCGCGACCTTACCGAACCGCTGGTCGACGAGGTGGCCCAAGCTCTCCGAGCAGGCGACGAAGATCCCGAACCCAACGACGGTATTGATCCCCCCGACCATCAGGAATGCCACGCGCTGGTCTCGGACGAGCCGGATCAACTGCCCTGGCTGCACCGATTCGGGTGGCAGGTCGAATTCACTCATCCGAGGCCTTCGAAAACGGCGATCTGCTCCCGGCTGACCGTATGCGGGTCGGCGCCGGCGTGCACGCGCCGCTCCCAGTCGATCGTCCATGCCACGGCATCGCGGAAGCCGAGCCGATTGCGCCAGCCCAGTTCGCGCTGCGCCTTCGAAGTGTCGAGGGCCAGCAGGTTTGCCTCGTGTAGGTGGTTCCCGCCCTCGAGTTCCCAATGCGCGCCGCCGCCCCACAGCTCGGCCGCCAGGGTAGCCACCTGGCCGACCTCGACGAAGCTGTCGCGGCCCGGCCCGAAGTTCCACTGGCCCAGGCCGCCGCCGGCAAGCAGCGCGTCGACGAGGGTCAGGTAGCCGTTGAGGCAGTCGAGCACGTGCTGCCACGGCCGCACCGCACGCGGAAATCGCAGCATCGGCGCCCGCCCCTGGGCATATGCGGCCACCAAATCTGGCAGCAGCCGGTCACGACTGACATCGCCACCGCCGATGACGTTGCCGGCACGGGCAATGGCGGTGGGAGGGCCGGAGAAGCTGCTAATCCACGACTGCGTCAGTAGGTCGGCCATCGCCTTCGAAGCGCTGTAGGGGTCGTCGCCGCCCAACGGGTCGGTTTCGACGTAACCGGCCTCCTGGTCCACGTTGCGGTAGACCTTGTCGGTGGTGACAACGACGTGCGCGCGCACCGACGGGGTGGCCGCGGCGGCCTCGAGCACGGTAAGCGTGCCGATGGCGTTGGTTTCGTAGGTGTACCGCGGGTTGCGATACGACTCGCGAACCAACGGCTGAGCGGCCATGTGCACCAACACATCCGGGGCGGCGGTCGAAACCGCCGCCCCGGTGGCCTCTGCGTCGCGAATGTCCACCCGGAAGTCCGAGACAAGCTGATCGGCGAGTGCGGCTCGCTTGAACAGGCTGCCCGCCACGGGGTCGAGCGCCAAGCCGGATACCTGATGTCCGCGGCTGAGGAGGAGCAGCGTCAGCCAGGCCCCTTTGAAACCCGTGTGTCCGGTGACCAGGTAGTGCACTGCTACCGCGCAGCTTCGGCCATGTAGTCCCGGATCGAATCCGCGAGGAAATCGAGCATCGGCCGAGTGAGGCCCGGATAGGTGCCCACCCAGAACGTCCGATTCATCACGATGTCGCTATTTGTCAGGTCCCCCACGATCCGGAAATCAACGTTGCGGTAGGCCGGCTGCTTGACGAGGTTGCCGGCGAAGAGCTGACGGAAGCCGATCTTGCGGTCGTCGAGGAACTGCATGAACTTGGTGCGATCGACCGGATGCTCGGGATCGAGGGTGAGCGGGAAGCCGAACCAGGACGGGTCGGACTTCGGCGTGGCCACCGGCAGCAGGAGCCCGTCGACGCCGGTCAGCCGGGACATCAGGTAGTCGAAGTTGTCCTTCCGTGCCTGGACGAACCCGTCGAGTTTGGCCAGCTGGGACAACCCGATGGCGGCCTGCATGTCGGTGGCCTTCAGGTTATATCCGATGTGGCTGTAGATGTATTTGTGGTCGTAGCCCTTCGGCAGGTCGCCCAGTTGCCACTCGAATCGCTTCTGGCACGTGTTGGCCTCGCCCGGCGGGCAGTAGCAGTCCCGACCCCAGTCACGGAACGACTCGGCTTGTTTTCGCACCAACGCGGATTTCACGAAAACGGCACCGCCCTCACCGGTTGTGATGTGGTGGGCGGGATAGAAGCTCACGGTCGCGGTGTCGCCGAAACTGCCGGTGCGTTTACCGTCGTAGGTCGAACCGAGTGCGTCGCACGAGTCCTCGACCAGCCACAGGCCGTGCTTTTCGCACAAGTCTTGGACTGCGTGGAGGTCGAACGGATTGCCTAGGGTGTGCGCCATCATGATCGCCCGGGTCTTGGGCCCGACGGCCTCACGGAGGCGCTCCGGGATGGCGTCGTAGGTGCCCAGCTCGATGTCGACAACGACCGGGCGCAGCCGATTCTGGATTATCGGGTTGACGGTGGTGGGAAACCCGGTGGCGACGGTGAGCACCTCGTCACCCGGCTCGAGCGGCCGCTTCCCAAACCTCGTCTTGCCCAGCTTCACGCTCGTCAAGGCGCTCAGCGCGACCAGGTTGGCGCTCGACCCACTGTTGACGAAGACGGCGCCGCGAGCGCCGACATAACGAGCAAGCTCTCGCTCGAAGATCGGATGGAACCGGCCTGCCGTCAGCCAGCCGTCGAGGCAGGCATCGACCAGTGCGGCGAAATCCTCCGGGTCGAGGACCTTGCCCGACACGGGGACCGGTGTGGTACCGGGGACGAATTCGGATGTCGCAAGCTTGCGCTTCGCGTAGCGGCGAACCGCGGCGAGAATATCCTCTCGGTCCTCTTCGAGCCCGCCGTTCCCAGACCCATTGGTAGCGAGTCGTGAAATGAGATCTCCTCGAGCGTCCGTGATTCGTACATTTTGCGGCGGCCCTGAAACCCCGCCGGGCGCGCCGCGACATTGCTAGTGTGTCACCTGCATGAGGCTGCGTCAGCAAAACCGCGCGGGGGAACGATTGCCTTGAGATTGGACCGCTGGTCATGAAAGCCGTGCTTCTCGCGGGTGGTCTTGGGACCCGAATGCGGGAAGAGACCGAGTTTCGCCCGAAGCCAATGGTCGAGGTGGGCGGCCGACCGGTGCTGTGGCACATCATGAAAATCCTTGGCCACTACGGCATTTCGCAGTTCGTGGTCTGCACGGGTTACAAGAGCGAGTACATCAAGAACTACTTCTCGAACTATGGGGTGTCCAATCTGGACTTCACCATCACCCTCGGTGACCAGTCGAGCATCCGCTACCACGGTTCGCACGACGAGTTCAACTGGCGGGTGACCGTCGCCGACACCGGTTTGAGCACGATGACGGGCGGTCGGATCAAACGCATCCAGAAGTACGTCGGTGATGAGACGTTCTTGTGCACCTACGGTGACGGCATCGCCGATGTCGACATTCCGGCCCTCTTGGAGTTCCACCGCGCGCACGGCAAACTTGCCACCGTGACGGCCACCCAGCCGATGAGCCGGTTCGGGGTCATCGACCTCGAAGATGACGGTGCGGTCGCCAAGTTCCGAGAAAAGCCCAAGGCTGAAGACTGGATCAACATCGGTTACTTCGTTTTCGAGTCGGGAGTATTCGATTATTTGGAGGGCGACGAGACCGTGCTGGAGGAGAAACCGCTGCTCCGGCTGGCTGAAGACCGCCAGATCGCCGCGTTTGCGCACCATGGTTTCTGGCTGCCAATGGATACTTTCCGGGAATCGCAGCTGCTTAACAAGCTGTGGGACAGCGGAGAACCGCCTTGGAAAGTGTGGAAGTAAGTGTGGCAGTGAAGAGAAAAATCGCTGTGATCGCGCCCGCCTACAACGAAAGTGAATGCGTCGAGGAGCTGGCTCGCCAGCTAGCCGCCGTGTTCGATTCTGAGCTCGAGTATGAATTCGAGGCGATCATCGTCGAGAACGGTTCAGACGATGACACGATGGACAAGTTGCTCGCGATCCACCAGGCGGATCCGCGGTTCAAGATCTTGCAGCTGGCACGTAACTTCGGTATGGATGGCGGTCTGACGGCTGGCCTTAACATGGTCGACGCTGATGCCGTCGTGCTTATGACAGCCGACTTGCAGGACCCGCCTGAGTTCATCCCAGAGATGATCCGAAAGTGGGAAGACGGTTACGAGAACGTATACGGAGTCGTCACCGAGCGCACAGGCACAGGACCGATCCGCAAAATGAATTCCCAGCTTTTCTATTGGCTTGCGGGCAGACTCACGGATGACCGGATTACTAGCAATGCAAGCGATTTCCGCTTAGTGGACCGGAAGGTCTACGAGGTCGTTCGCTCGATGGACGAGCGCAACAGGTTCGTCCGCGGTCTGTTCTCCTGGGTGGGCTTCAAGTCGATCGGGCTTCCGATGAAGCGCGCACCTCGCTTCGCCGGGAAATCCAAGGCATACACGCTCAGCGTGCTCAATCTAGCAGGCAAAGGCATCCTCGCCCACTCGTACGTACCTCTGCGTCTTATCACTCTAACCGGGTTTTTCCTGAGTGCCATTGCGGCGGTCGCCGTGTTTGTGCTCGCCGCGCGATTCGTCTTGTACGGGGTGCCCTTCCCCGGATTCGGTTCGCTCATCTGCGTCATGCTGATCGGGTTTGGGGTAGTTGCCCTGCTACTCGGGGTAGTAGGCGAATACCTCGCGCTCATTTACGAGGAAGTAAAAGAACGACCCAATTTCGTTATTACCAGGAAGGTCGGTATTTAACTGCTCCGAAGATTCGCAGACCAGTCGACCCTTCTAATAGTCCATATTTCTGCCCCCATGCGACCACCCCGAGTCCGATTCCCAGAATCGGTTGCGGCCAGCCAGAACCCGGCAGTGTCGGCACCGAGGCGGGCGAACATCGTGCCCGCACAGCGCAGGCGTCGTCGATTTCCCGCGTCTCCGACTTTCGTGCCGCTACCCGTCCGCTCCGCGGAGCACAAGCTGCTGAACGTCGGACCCAACCTACCCAGGCCCTTGCTCCACGCATCAGACCTAAACTGCGCATAGCCTTGCCGGTCAAGGCTCGCTGCAGTCGTGAATGGTGTCCGCGGCACGTGAATTGTGACCCCGGCGCGGCAACTGAAAATTGACCCCCTGGTCCGGTGGCCTGGCTCTAGTCGAGCCAGGAGGACCAGAAGGGAATGTTGTCTGTGGAAGATTGGGCTGAGATCCGCCGCTTGCGCCGGGCCGAGGGCCTGCCGATCAAGGTGATCGCGCGGACGTTGAAGATCTCGAAGAACACCGTGAAGTCGGCGCTTGTCAATGGACAGCTGAAAGTGCCCGTCGGCGGACATGAGAACTGCCGGTTGGTGGCCAATAAGAACTGCCCGGTGGCGGACACGAATCTGCCCATGAGGGTGATGCCCGCCACCGGTCGGTGAGGCCGTTGTCAGCTCAAGGGTTTGACTCCTTTCCCGTGCAGGGCTTGGGCCAGGCGCACGGAGTCTCCGCTGGTCTGGCATAGGTGTGCGTGATGCAGCAGGCGGTCGACGGTGGCGGTGGCCAGCGTCTTGGGCATCAGCTCGTCGAACCCACTGGGGTGCAGGTTCGAGGAGATCGCCACGGACTTGCGTTCGTAGGCTGCTTCGACGATGCGGTAGAGCCCTTCGGCGGCATCGGCACCGACCGGCAAGAGCCCCACGTCATCGATGACGACGAGCTCGGCGCGCACGATCTTGGCCACCGCCTTTCCCAGAGAGTCATCGGCACGGTGGGCGCGCACGAGCACCCCGATCTGCTCGAGGGTGAACCACGCCACCGGCATCCCGGCCTCGATGACTTTCTGCCCCAACGCTTCGAGGAAGAATGTCTTGCCGGTGCCGGCCGGCCCGCAGACGACCAGATTCTCGCGGCGCCCCACCCATTCGAGGGTCTGTAGCGCTTGTTGGGTGGGCAGCGGGATCGACGAGGCGCCCGGGTCCCAGGCGTCGAAGGTTTTCCCAGTCGGGAATCCGGCGGCTTTGCGGCGGGCGGCCAACATAGAACGGGCGCGGCCGGCGACTTCCTCGGTCAGCAGCGCTTTGATGACCTCGGTGGGGTCCCAGCGTTGAGCGCGGGCGGTGGCCAGCACGTCGGCGGCGATCGCGCGTGCGTGCGGCAACCGCAGGGCCCGCATCAACGTCTCGACCTCGGCGGGCAACTGCGTGGCGGTCGTGGTGGTGTTCATGGCTGGTCTGCTGCCTCAGTCACGTCGATGATGGTGCGGCCGAACAGGTTCCACCCGGCCGTGCCTTGAGCCAGAGAGATGTCCTCACCGGCGCCACGACGAGTCGGGTCCAGACCTTTGGCCGCCAGGATGGAGTCCAGATCGCCGGTGGCGAACCGGCCGTGCACGGCGGCATGACCGAGCGCCCAGTCGACATCGGCGCGGCCGGCCAGCGCGGACAGTTCGACGGCGTGGGCCATTTTCTGCAGGATGCGTTCGGTGCCGACGGCGGCGGCTTCTTTGAGCCACACCGCCGCACCGGGGCCCAACGCCAGGAAGGTCTGTTCACTGGCGGTGCGGGCACGGACGCGGTAGTCCCCAGGCACTTTGTCGCGGTGGCCGGGGAAATGGGCGTCGTCGATGGCCGGGCTGCCTGGGGTGGCACGGGGTGCCGAGCCACCTCGATGGGGCCGCCGTCATCGAGGGCGCAGATCACCACTTCGTCGGTGCCGTCGTGATGCCTGATCCACACCGTCTGCCCCAATAGTGTTGCCGGTAGCGAGTATTGGCAATGCTCGAAGGTGACCATCGGGGCGTTGTCGGGAACCCGCCGTGTCACTCCCAACGCGGCGGTGTGGGGCAGGTCGGGTATCGCATGCAGGGCGGGGCGTTCTGCGGTGAGCATCTCGATCGGACGTCGGCCCGTGGCGCGGTGCACCCGGGCGTTGATCTCAGCGACAAACTCCGCGCAGGCGGCCTCCACGTCGGCGAAACTGTCGTAGTGACCCAGCAGGTTCGTCTCGGTGGGCACAATGTCGGCTTTGGCGAGTTTGACCGCGTTCTCCACGCCACCTTTGCAAGCCGGGTCGGCGGGTTCACAGGTCAGCACCGAGATGCCGTAATAGCGGCCAAAGGTGACTGCGACGCGGTTACGGACCGGGACTCCGGCGATGTGTCCGGTGGTGACGGTCTTCTCGTTGTCGGTGAGCAGGTAGGTCGGGGCACCGCCGACGATGCGGAAGATGCGGTCCAGGCCGGCGAAGACACTGGGTGCGGTGCGGTCCCGCAACGCGATGACCACTCGGTAGCGGCTCCACGCCAGCCACGCCACCAACAGCACGATTTTGCGGCCGGCCACCAAAGGGCCGTCGGCGAAGTCGTACTGCAGCCACAGTCCGGGCTCGGTGATCCAGGGCCGATGCACGCGTGTATTGCCCAGCCGCCACTGCGCTTTGACCTCCGCCAGCGCCCGGCGAGTGGTGCGGTCGGTGCCGGTGTATCCCAACGCCACCAGCTTGTCGTGGGCTTTGTCGCCGCGAATCTTGCCTTTCGAATCGGCGACCCAGCCCTCGAGCAGGTCGCGCCAATCATCGATCATCCGGGCCCGCCGCGTGGCCGGCGGCAGGCCAGCGTTGCGGTCCTCGACCGCTTTCTTCACGGTGTGATGCGAGCACCCGCACAACTCGGCCGCAGCGCGGTAGGACCCGGTCAGGTCGTAGGCATTGAGTATTTCCATGAGTTCTCCATCAGACTTCAAGTAGGTCTCTCCTGGGGTTGTCGATCTCGACTAGGCATCGACATCGAAACCGCAGGAGAGGCCGCCACGGCGCTGACGCGCCGAAGGGCATCAGGTAGGTCTGGGCAGATTCATGGCCATCAACGGGCACTTTCATGTCCGCCAGTGGGCAGAACTTATTGGCCGCGAACGGGCACTTTCATGTCCGCCAGCGGGCAGTTTTTCATGTCCGCCGACAGGCGCTGGCTGATGATGAACCGCCGAAGTACGAACGGCCGCCACGCGGTTCGATCGTCGACGAAGTCGAACCACGCATCCGTGAACTGCTTCAGGTCTATCCGACGATGCCGGCCACGGTGATCGCCGAGCGGATCGGCTGGCAGCGTTCCATCCGGGTGCTCTCGTCGCGGGTGGCCGAGCTGCGGCCGGTCTATCTGCCGCCGGACCCGGCCTCACGCACGGCCTACGTGGCCGGGGAGATCGCCCAGTGTGATCTGTGGTTTCCCGACGTCGAGATTCCGGTCGGGTTCGGTCAAACCCGCACCGCGACCCGGCTGCCGGTGTTGACCATGATCAGCGCCTACTCCCGCTGGCTGCTGGCCATGCTGCTCCCGTCGCGGCGGGCCGAGGATCTGTTCGCCGGCTGGTGGGAACTGATCAGCCGGCTCGGCGCGGTGCCGCGAGCACTGGTTTGGGACGGTGAAGGCGCGATCGGACGCTGGCGGGGTGGGCGGGTCGAACTGACCAAGGAATGCCAGGCATTCCGCGGGGTGCTGGCCACCAAGGTCATCGTCTGCCGGCCCGCCGACCCGGAAGCCAAAGGGCTTATCGAACGCTCCCATGACTATCTGGAGCGCTCCTTTCTGCCGGGCCGGGCGTTCGCCTCACCGGCGGATTTCAACACCCAGATGACTGACTGGCTGACCGTGGCCAACACCCGCACCCGTCGCGCCCTGGGCTGCGCCCCGACGGATCGGATTACCGCGGATCGGGCCGCGATGCTCGCGCTGCCGCCTGTGGCGCCGACGGTCGGCTGGTGCTCGTCGCTGCGGCTGCCCCGGGATCACTACATCCGTCTGGACAGCAACGACTACTCGGTGCACCCGAGCGCGGTCGGTCGCCGGGTCCTGGTCCGGGCGGACTTGGATCGGGTGCAAGCGTTCTGCGACGGGCAGACCGTCGCCGAGCACGACCGGATCTGGTCCACCCATCAGACGATCTCCGATCCGGTGCACGTGGAGGTGGGGAAGGTGTTGCGGCGCAGACGCATCCAGATCCCACCACCCCCGCTCGCCTCTGAGGTGCCGGTGCGAGACCTGTCGTCCTACGACACCGCGTTCGGGGTGGATCTTGACGGCGGGGCCGCCTGATGGCCACCACCAAAACCACCACTGCCGGGCGGGACGTGACCACCGAGTTGGCGTATCTGACCCGTGCACTCAAGGCACCCACCCTGCGGGACTCGATTGCCCGGTTGGCCGAACGGGCCCGGGCCCAGAACTGGACCCACGAGGAATATTTGGCGGCGTGCCTGCAACGTGAAGTCTCTGCTCGCGAATCCCACGGCGGCGAGGGACGTATCCGAGCGGCACGCTTCCCGGCACGAAAGTCTCTGGAGGAGTTCGACTTCGACCATGCTCGCGGACTCAAACGCGACACCATCGCGCATCTGGGCACGCTGGACTTCGTCACCGCCCGCGACAACGTCGTGTTCCTCGGCCCACCGGGCACCGGCAAGACCCACCTGGCCATTGGGCTGGCGATACGGGCCTGTCAGGCCGGCCACCGCGTCCTGTTCGCCACCGCCGCCGAATGGGTCGCCCGACTCGCCGAAGCGCATCACGCCGGACGCATCCACGCCGAACTGACCCGCCTCGGGCGCTACCCGCTCATCGTGATCGATGAAGTCGGCTACATCCCGTTTGAACCCGAGGCGGCCAACCTGTTCTTCCAACTGGTCTCGGCCCGCTACGAGCGCGCCAGCCTGATCGTCACCTCCAACAAAGCCTTCGGCCGCTGGGGCGAGGTGTTCGGCGACGACGTCGTGGCCGCCGCCATGATCGACCGCCTCGTCCACCACGCCGAAGTCATCACCCTCAAAGGAGACAGCTACCGACTCAAAGACCGCGACCTCGGCCGCACACCTACCGCAGCGGCCACCACTGAGGAATAATCACCAACCACCCCGGCAGGGGGTCAATTTTCACCTGCCGCCAGGGGGTCAATTTTCAGCCGCCGCCGACAAATGGATCGGCCACCATCACTGCGTGGTGTCTGCCCTCAACCCGGAGCTAGACGCCGAGGTTTCCGCTGACGTAACCGAACGGACCGGTGGCGCTGATTCATCCGCTCGCTGCTCTGTAGCCCCGGCCGGTAGTTGGGGCCGTTCGCGCCGTCGTTGTCGTTCCAGTTCCAGTTGCCATGTCCAAGGCACAACGTCGACGCGGGCCTCGCCGAGGGCGGCAGCATGCCCAAGACCAAGTCGGTCATGCGAGTGCACAACCTGGGAGACCCGTTCAACCTCGGGGCGATCACGGCGATGTTGGGTCACGAGTCCGAACCGTTGAACGATGGGCGAGCTCTGTTCTGCCAGCGATCTAGCTGAAGGAGGCGCGCAGTGCCGCGCCACCTTGGTAAGCGAGTTGCAGGTCCGATCCATACTCGATGAGCGTCGCTCCGAGGTCCGCGAGGCGTTGAACACCTTCGGCGGTGTCGGTGAATGCCCCCAACCGCAAGCCCTTCCCGGTCACCAAGGTGGCGACCTTCTGCATCGCCTCCGCGACAATCGGGTTCCAGACGTCCCCGGGCACACCGTAGGAAGCCGACAGATCCCACGGGCCGATGAAGATCGTGTCGATCCCCGGCACCGCCGTGATCGCCTCGATGTTATCAACGCCCACGTGGTCCTCGATCTGCAGGACGAGTCGGACATTCTCGTTGGCTCCACGCATATAGTCGTCCTTGGGGACATCGCTGAACCCGGCCGCACGCACGAAGCGGCAGAGACCACGTCCTCCCTCCGGCGAGAAGTGACTCAAACGCATGGCCTCTTCTGCATCCGCGGCGGTCTGGACGAAGGGCACCTGCACGTAGCGGACGCCGAGGTCGAGCACCTTCTTGAAATACATCTCGTTGCGCAGCGGGATGCGCACCACGAGCGGCATGCCGTGCAGCTCCGCCGCCAGCACCATCGGGTACAGCGCAGCCGGTTCCAAAGGGGTGTGTTCCATGTCGGCCACCGCAAAATCGAAGCCTCCGCGCGCCAGCACCTCGACCATCTCCGGGTGCGGACACTTCATGAACGGCCCGAGCGAGAAGGACGTGCCGTCGTAGGCGTGGCTGCGCCGCATTGCTACTCCTCCGGAAGCATCGGGATGAGCATGTTCGCCGCGAGTTGCTCACGCGACAGGAACGGCGCGAGATCCTCCAGCGGAGGTGAGAACAGCGTGCCATCCGGACGCACCTTCACCGCCATCTTCGGGCCGAGGAACTGCTCGGTCGGGATCATGACCTCGGCGAAGACCGCCCCCGGTGTCTCGAGTACGTCCTCGATGAACTCGTCCACCTTGGTGTCGTCGGTGAGGCGGAAGTGCTCGAAGCCGAAGGCCAGCGACAACCGCTCAAAGTCCGGCACTGTCACTCCGGACTCTGGCGTGCAGGCGCTGAGGCGGTCGCCGAATATCGCTCGCTCCGTGTGCTGGATCGTCAAGTAGCCGACGCTGTTCAGCAGGAAGATCTTCAGCGGCAGCTGGTGATGAATCACCGTCTGCAGCTCCTGCAGGTTCATCATCAGCGAGCCGTCAGCGCCGACGAAGATCGTCCTCCGCCGACCCGAACCCACACAGGCACCGATCGCGCCGGGCAGGCCGAAGCCCATTTCACCAAGCCCCGTCGAGGTGACCATGCGCTGCCCGCGCTTGATGCGGATTGTCGCGTGCGTGCACGTCAGGCTCGTGCCCATGTCGGTGCAGATCACGTCGTCTTCGGTGAGGGCGTCGGAGAGGCGGTCGATGAAGAGGTAACTGTTCACCCGCTCCGGGACGTGTTCTTGGTGCTCCGGTCCGTAGGGCGGGTAGTCGCGGCGCCATTGCTGGACCCGCTGAACCCACGGCGTATACGACGACGGATCGATGCCGTGCTCGCCTGCGTCGAGCTGCCGCTCGAGCTCATCGAGGAAGTCGGCCACATTCGCGTTTACGGCCAGGTCCCACGGCGGGTCGAGCTTGGCGATCTCAGCGGGGTCGATCTCGACGAGCCCCTTCTTGGCAGCGCGTGCGAATTCAGTCTGCACGTAGCCGAGCTGGGGGATCGCCATGCGCGTGCCGAGACCGAAGACGAAGTCGCAGTTCTGTACCGCGAAGTTCGCGGCACGTTGCCCGTAGTTGCCAGCCCGTCCGGCCTGCAGCGGGTGGTCATCCTCAAGTAGGTCGATGCCGTTCCACGCGATAAGAGCCGGGATGCCGAGCGCTTCGAGGACCCGACGGAATCGGTCCTGCGCGCCGGCGAGACGGATACCGTTGCCTGCCCAGAGAAGCGGTCGCTCGGCAGCCCGCACCATCGCGAGGAACTGCTGCACCTCGGCGATCATCGACGGCTTCTCGACCGCCGGCGGTTCAAAGGACGGCAGCTCGTCCCAGTCGACCTGTGCGAACTGGATATCCTGCGTGATCTCGACCCAGACCGGGCCGGGACGCCCTTCGTAGGCGAAGTAGAGCGCCTTCTCAAGCTCGTAGCGAAGCTGCTGAGGCTTCTGGATGCTCGTCGCGTACTTTGTCACAGGCGTGACGATCGAGACCATGTCCAGCCCCTGAACTCCCTTGCCGCGCAGCGCGGTCGGCGGATTGAGGAAGGTGGAGTTTTCTTGTCCTGCGATTGCCATCATCGGGATCGAGTCGAGGTGGGCACTTGCGATGCCGGTGACCATGTTCGTCGCGCCGGGGCCGGCCGTGCACATCATCACGCCGAGCTGACCAGAGAGGCGATGTGTCATCGACGCGGCCATCACGCCGGCCTGTTCGTGATGCGGGCAGAGGTAGTTCAGATCGGGGTGCCGCGCGATCGCGTCGATGAGTCGGATATCCGACGCACCGCTGATCACGAAGATGTCGCGGGCACCGGCGCGCGCCAGAAAGTCTGCGAGCGCCTCGGAAACGGTCTGTATCATGCCTGCTGTCCCTCCTCACCGCGTTGCATAGCGAGTTGATCCTAAAGAAGGGTGACCTCGCGAGGGGAGGCCCGGTGTGTAGCTCGCCCGAAGGTCGGTGGTGATGGCCGCCCGCCGTTGACCCACCGGTAGCGAGTCGTGACATGAGTCCACCTCTGCAGTTTGTTGGCGGAATCCAGATCTTATTCGTCGGTCCGGAAAACGCGCCGGGGTCGTCTGGCCATTGCTAATCTGACATCTGCAATCATCTACGCCACCGGATACTGCGTCGGGGGAACGACTGCTTTGCAATTTGACAACCGGCTATGTGAGCCATATCCCTCTCGGGTGGTCACGGGACCCGCATGCGTCAGGAGACCGACTTCCGGACCAGACCAATGGTCTTGGTAGGTGGCCGGCCGGTGCTGTGGCACGTCATGAAGGTCCTTAACCAGCACGATATTTCCAAGTTCGTAGTCTGCACGAGCTATAAGGATGAGTACGTCGATAACTACTTCTCAAACTATGACAGCAACGTCTCCATTTGGTCGACGCACGATCGCTTTTTCCAGGGTAGAAAGCTCGGCACAGACGTATCGAACGGCGTGTTCATCCCAGAGTACGCGTCCCTCGATGCGACCTTTGTATTGCAGTATCGCAGCGCGCGGGCACTGGCCGCACGTTACAAGGTGTTGGACAGATTGTTGTTCCCAGACCTGTCCGGTCCGGTGTTGCTGGAAGTCTTCGCGTACGCCGACCAGGCAGGCGAGCCGCTTGTGGCGTCGCGTCCCAACGCTCAAGGCGAGTTCGTCAGTCCATCGCTGGCCAACATAGATCCGCCGATCGACGCGATTCATGTCTGAGACCGTGACGCGTGAAGAGCTGGTAGCCGCCCTGACCAACTTCCGGTTCGAGGCAGGTAAATGGCGGTTCGTCGATCTGCGTATCGACATTCCGCCTGGATCGTTCGGCAGCGATGCGATCAACCCGCACACACAGTATTCCAACCCGGTGGCGGTGGCGGAGGGTGACGCAGGCCCAGCGGTCGGCGCCTCGTTCACGCTCGGCGCCGGCAACGAGATGATCTGTGCCGGTGGGGAATTCATCGTCAACGAACTCGACGGGCTCACCGTCGCTGACCTCATGGCGCGCGGGCGCGGATTCTACGAGACCTTGACCAATCCCCTGCAGCTGCGCTGGCTTTCGCCGAATGCGGGCTTGCCGTTGATGGCCGGCGGGCTAGTGGTCAACACGCTGCTCGACGCCGCCTCGAAATCCGTAGGGTTGCCGGCGTGGGAGTTTCTCGCGCGGCTGCCGACCGATGTTCTGATGAGTCTTATCAACCTGCGCCATCTCGACGAGCGCTATGATGCGGCAACGGTGCGCCGGGTTTTAGACCTAGGTCTCTCCGACATCGACATGCGTTGCGCTCGTCTGAGAGCGGAGGGTTTGCCGGTCTATTATACGACTTGGATCGGCTATGACGCTGAAACGATTGCGAAGCAGATCGTCGCCCAGCATTGCGACCGCGGCATCCCCATGTTCAAGGTGAAGATCAGCAGCGACATCGAAGGCGATGCGCGGAAGCTGACCCGCATACGTCAGCTTGTTCCGGAAGAGATCGATCTCTGCGTCGATGCCAATCAGACGCTCGACGCGAATGAGGCACGCGCGTGGCTTCGGCTGCTCGCAGACCAAGGCGTCAAATGGCTCGAAGAGCCGTTCGCACCCGACAATGCTCGATTGTTTCAGGATCTCGTGGGATTCAAGCACGACAACGCCCTGGCTTGCGAAGTTGTGACCGGCGAAAATTGCCCCAATCACTTCACCGCGTCGGCGCTCATCGATAGCGGCATTGATCGCTTTCAGGCTGACCCATGCCGCATGCTCGGTCTGATCGATGCGATCCTTGTGACAGTTGTAGCGGCACTGCGCAATTGCGCGGTGACGCCGCACGCCGGTGGCTCGGGACTCGACGAACTCTCGCCGCACATCCAGCTTTTCAATCTGGCGCGCATCCGCACCGACTTGGCGCCGTCTGCTTCGTTGACGGAGAATGTCGGCTTCTGCTCCCGGTTCTTCGCCGCTCCGACCATCGTGAAGCAGGGACGGGCGTTAGCACAGCAGACCCCGGGTTTTCTAGTCGGGCTTGAGCCCGGCGTGATGCACCACGTACGCAGCTACCAGGAGGGCGTGTCTTGGCTCACGCTCTGATCATCGGCTGCGGTGCCATCGGCCGCGGCTTTGTTCCCTGGATCCTGCAGAACTTCGAAGTCGATTTCCACGACGCCTCGCGCGAACTGACGGCGGGGATTTCCGCACAGGGCGGTTACAGCTCCTATATGAGCGATGGCGAGAACCTTTCGCACATGCGGGTGACACCGCGAAAAGTTACGGCTGACTTCGGCGAGCTGAACCCGGCGGACTACGACATCGCCTTTATTTCCGTTGGGCCACGAAACGTTGAGCGGCTGCCGGCCGGCGTGTCGCGGATCGCCTGTCCCATCTACAGCCTCGAGAACGACCCGATCACCGTCGACTGCATCAAACAGCGCTATGGATTGGAGGCGGTCTATTTCGGCGTCCCGGACGTGATCACCTCATCGACTGCCGCGCCCGAAAGCCTCGCCAAGGATCGCTACGCGATCCACACCGAAAACGGCGTCATGTACCTGCAGCACAGCGACCGTGTGTCCGACAGTCTGAAGGCGGCGCTGCCCAACGTGAAATGGCTTCCTGTGGAACGACTTAACCAGGAATGGGATGCGAAGCTCTACATCCACAACACGCCGCATTGCATCGCGGCGTATCTCGGCTTCATCGCGGGATGCACCTATGTGCACGAAGCGCTGGCCAAGCCAGCGATCCGGCGCGTGGTCGACGGGGTGATCGAGGAGCTGCTCTACGCCCTCAAGGTCACGACCCACTACGACCACCACTTCATCGAATCCTATGCCGAGAAGGAGGTCCGGCGCTTCGCGAACAGGCTGCTGTTCGATCCGGTCAGCCGCGTCGCGCGCGAGCCGATCCGCAAGCTGCATCCCTCTGGCCGTCTCACCGGGGCGCTGCGGCTGCTCCTGTCGGCGGGAGTTCGGCCGGTCTATCTCACGATCGGAATCGGGGCGGCACTGCACTATATGGCGAAGGACGACAAAGATTTCCGCCAGCTGTCACATCTTGATGAGTTCGGCCTGCCGGCCTTTTTGCAGTACCACCTGTCGCTGCGGCCTGACTCGCTTGAATCCCGTTACATCGAGCAGTCTTTCGCGGGAGTCAGCGCGTATCTTCGCCGGGAGATCGCATGAGCCTGCTGTCCCTCGCCGCGCAGGTCTGCAACGTGTTTGGCGCCGCTGGAGATAGCGGGCTGAGAATGGTGCAGAAGGTCAAGGATGATCAGGCGCGCGATGTCGTGTCGGCGCTAGATCAGCGGCTCCATGCAACGGCGGCATCTTATGTCGCTGACTGCATGCCTGGCTGCAGCCTCCTCTCGGAAGAAGGCGCGGCGCCCAGCGATGGTCTTGCGGCGCTCGCACAAGGCGAATGGCTTGTAGTCGATCCGCTGGACGGATCGAATAACTATGTCCTGTCCCTGCCCGGCTATGGGTTCATGGCCGCCCACCTCGTCGACGGTGTTGTCGCCGGTTCCGTCGTAGTCTTACCCGAGCACGACCTTTACATCGTTTTTGAGCATGGCGAGCTCTTGCTCTCCCAGCCTTTCGCGCCGCCGTCGGCTGCGGCCTCGGCGCCGATTTACTACGCCTATCCGCCACGGTTATCCGAGGCGAGGCGCCGGGCCCGCGCAGAGCTCCTCGATCTCGTTGATCGGCGGTCGGCCGGGCTATATCGCTACGGATCAGCGTGCATGGGTGCGTACAACTTGCTGCGGGGCCGACACGGCGCGTTCATCGGTCATGGCGTACGTGTGTGGGATGCGCTTGCCTATGTCCCGCTGCTGCATTGGTTCTGCTTGCCTGCCAGATATCACCTTGGGGCGTCCGACCTGACGTTGATCGCGGGGTGGGATGAGACATTTGTCGATGAAGCTTGCGCGGTCATATCCGCCAACGAGGCGATCACCTTCAGTCCGGTCTCCCGTAACGCAAAGCTGGTGATCTCGACTTGAGCCGAGCGCTTGTCCTCTTCTGCGGCGGTCCGCCCATCTATTCGGGCTCGCCCAAGCCGTTGCAGATGCTGCCCACGGGCGAGACGCTGCTTGAACGTTTCCTGCGTCATGTTGAGCCCCGGGTGCCCAGGGACGTCGTGATCCTTTGCGACTCCGCATTCGCCGCGGAATATGAGGCGGTCGCCGCACGTCTGGCCTATTCCGCTGCCCTTCGAGTGCACGCCTGCGCGGATGGATCCACCACGCTGACCAAACTCAGCGAGTTCCTCGACTCCGGCTATCCAGCCGACCGCGTCGTCGAGTTCAGCTATCCAGACGTATTCGTGGCCGGCGACATCGCGGCGCCCGCGGATGACGATCCACGGCTCGTCGATGGCGTGTTCATCAGTTACGCGCCCATCTTCTCCCGCTTCCCGCGCCTGGTGGTCGACGCCTATGACGGCGAAGTAAAAGGAATTTCAAATCACTCCAGTCATGTTCCGGCAAACCCGCTGCACGTCTTTGGCGGTCACCTGATAGCGCGCGTGGGCGTGATCAAATCGCTGCTGGAGGCCTTTCAAACCGAGGCGATGCTGCCGTCGCCGAGCCTGGAGTTCGACATGTTCTACTGGCTCATCAACACGTCGCGCATGCACGCGATGGCAATTGACGGCAGATGGGTTCAAGCCGATTCTCGGCGCGAAATCGCGGTTGTCGTGAGCCAGTTCTGATGTCAGCTTGAGGGCACCCGCCCGCCGTAGGTAGCGGGACGACTGATGACGCGCTAACAGCACGTTGCGTTTGCACGCCTCGTAGCCTCTATTTCTCGGGTGACGGGCCTGATACGGGGCTGTCCGATTTCGCGGTAAGCCACCGGCGCTCGACCACAAACGGATACGTCGCAGTGCGGCGACGTTGAGGATAGTCTTGAAGCAGTTGATTTGGCCGCCACGCATAGTGCACAGTCTCTGGCGCTCTCTGACTGAGATACGTACGAACCGACTGCCTTCGCCTCGAAGTGATTAACTCCCACCGCCGACCTGCGAGATCTCAGCGTTTGACGAAGTGATAAACCACGACGAAGGACGTGCTTTGAACGAAACAGTTCTGCCCTCAGTTGACTGCGAAACCATCGGCACGACCGCGCTCGGTCAGTTTGACCGTGACCGTCTAGTTCGCCAGATAGACAACTGATTTCGACGAAGGTTGTCTAGAGGCTGCTCAGAGTAAGGTCGCCGAGACGTGAGGGGACACCAGTGCGCGACGAGATGGTCAAGCTCGGCCGAGCACCCCGAGGGCGGTGATCTCGATTTGACGATCAAGCGGCGCGGTCGCGAAACCCCAACGCTGGCAGTGCCGCTCCCAATCTTGGCCGTCGGAATGGTATTGGTCCGGATCTCGCGGATCGACCTCGTCACGGCTAATCACGGCGCCGGGACGCACCACCGCGGCGACCCGCGCCGCAAGCTCGGCCATCTCCACCAGCTCTCCGCCGCTGTCGATCGTGGCCGGACCGACGCCACCCTCGGCGATCCCCAGCGCCAGCAGCTCCTCCGCAAGTACATAGCGGCGAAACACAGGACGCCGTGCCATGATCCGGATGGCTCCCGCATCAGCGTCTCTGATCATCGAGCCCAACGCGTAGGCCTGCGGTTGCTGCACGTGAGCACCGGAGATGCTCCATGCCCGCGCGACCACCGGCACCGCCCCGCTCCTGGCGGCTGCTTCCGCTATCCGGTGCTCGGCCTCACGCTTGAGGTAGCCGTACGGGTTTTCCTCAATGGGGCGGTCGAGAGCGTCATGCGGGTAAACCGCCGCACCGCTGGAGACGGTGAGTGCAAGACGTACCCCGGGGAGCCGCGCCGCGTACACCATGTGTTCGGTCAGGGCGCGGTTAGCCGCGACGTACTCGTTGAGGGGCATGTCATTAATTCGGTTTCGGGTGACAAACGCGCAGTCCAGCACAACAGTCGGTGCGAAGCCAGCCACTTCCCGGTCTTCCCATACGCGGCACTCGATCTCGCTACCACCGACTCGGATGATGCGGGCTCTGCTTGCCAACGCCAGGGTGGGAAGGCCCAGCGGAGCGAGCAGGTCAAGTGCAGTCCGGCCGAGCCAACCCGACGAGCCGGTGACGAGTATTCGGTCGTTTCTGAGCTCTTGTGCCGCGAGCGCGCGCGCACTGGCACTGACCAATCCTGTCACGTGGCGGGCAAGAGATTCGTCCCGGCGCGCCTACGTCCGCGCGAGTCTGGCGTGCATCCGAATATGATGCGGGAACAGCGATTCAATGCGTTCTGGCAGCGGCCACTCACCCGAGCATCACGAACGTGTAGGCCGTGGTGTCGTCCAACGCTTGGTCCGCACCGCAATGGGGGTCGCGTACGCGGCCCCAGCAGCGTTGCGTCTTTCGATGGCCTCGACGCGCGCGTTGCCACGCCTATGCGTTCCGCGAACGGTATCTGGTGACCGGCGCCAGAAACTGCGGCTGGGTTCTCAGGATCGGCTGCCACTCCCTTCGCGCTTGAGAAGCTCGTAGTCGCCGAATGCTGCGATCGGCACAAAGCCATGGTCTAGGTAGCTAAGCAGCGGACCGGATGGTAATCCGTAACGACGAAGCCCCCGGAGCCACGGCTCGTTTTTGAGCAGGCAAACGCCGTCGATCGAGCGGAGGTCTTTGACCACTCTCTGCTGGTATGCGTCATCGAATGTGATTCTCCAGTCAGTCGGCGTGTAACCGGTGGGCGGTTGTTGCCGCGTCCAGAGGTAGAAGCTGTTCATCTCCGGCGCTGTCACTAACGATTTGCAGTTTTGATCTATCGCGGCGACCATCGCCCGGTAGTTGGCCGCTTCTTTGGGGTTGACGCGGACGTCTTGGGCGCCCGGCAGTCCGAGTGAGACCGAGCCGCCATAGGCGGCCCGATCTCGAGCCAACCCCTGCATGAGCTCCACGCTGACGAGTACAACCATGGCTCCTGCCACCGCGATCGTGCCGATAGCAAAAGGGGCGCGTCGCTTGCTCTGATCAGCGCGGCTGATGGCGATCCAGCGCACTCCGTTGGCGATACAGAGGGCCCCCACCGGGATCAGCAGCAAGGCCGAGAAGGACAATTGGTTGCCCGCGATAGGGAAGGCGTGCAATGCCTGTAAGACGGCCAGTGGCGGCAATAGCATGCGCGCGAACTGGGTCTCTTCGTCCGGCTTGCCGGGCGGCTCGATCAGCGCCACCCAGGCCAAGCAAACGAAGGCTAGCCGAGTGGATCTCGCCATAGAGCCGATCACAATCGGCCCAATCCCGACGGCTCCGATCTCAGAGAAGGCCATGAAGAGGCCAACGAGGATGCTGAGCGCCGCGACGAGCCAATTCCAGGTGAGGGTTAAGCGAGTCTGGCGGACGCGGGCGATGTACCAATAGCCGAGCGCGCCGACCAAGGCCAGCAGGTCAAGGACGTAGGTCCAGTTCGGCAGAGCGAGCGGCACCGACCACACGGTGGGGAAACGCAGCGGCAACGCGATCATCTCGATCAGTCCGGAGGGGCTGGTTCCGGTGGCGAGAATCGCCAAGAAAGCTATCAGAAGGACGAGGAGGAGGCCGCCGACAAGCCACCAAAGTTCTTTGGAATCACGGCGGTTGGCAGAGCGGGCTCTGAGCGCAATTACGACTGCGAGCGCGGCTACAGAGACTTGGAGTGCGTAATGGCGAACCCAGGCTTCGCCCACCTTTGAGCTCGTCACCAGCAGCGGCAGCACCACGAAACCGACCTCCACCACTGCCCGCAGCCAGCGACGCTCGGCGCAGGCCGGATAGGTGACTACGCAAACCAAGGCCATGGCGGCAAGAGCGAAAATGCCGACGTTGATTTTCACCAGCATCATGGCCATCACGGTGCAGCCGAGCAGGGCCATCGAAAGCCTTGAGGTGCGACCGCGGACGAAGCAGGAGAACGCCATGATCGCTGACAGCAACAAGACGATTGTCGCGCCAGCTTGCATCGGTGTCGTTGCGAGGGTGGAAAGCGTCATGAATGTAGCCAGCTGGGTCGCCAGGCCGAGAACAATACTGCCGGTCATGCGCCAGGTGGACACCCCGATAAGCAGACTCGAGAGAACCCAGACGATCATGCTCGCCGTTCGGCCATCGTCGTGACTAACCGAGTTCCCGAAGATGGAGAAAATCCCGCCCCAAAACCCGTAGTAGAACGGGCCGTAGCCGGTGAAAACGTTATAAAACCAACCGTGATCGAGGAACGATTTGATGGCGAATAGAAAATAGCCCTCGTCGTCATTAAAGCGGCCGTAGCCGGTAAACATCCGGTAGCGAGCGATCGAGAATGTGACTACCGTCACTGCGGTGAATGCCAGCACACCCAAGCTAGGCCGAACGCGCGCTAGCCACAGTCCGGGCGAGTTGCGTTCGACTTCTTCTACATCAGAAACGGCATCTGCCATGGCAGTATCCACCTCGTCGACTGGCCTCGAACACAGTGACCATACAACGAAGGGGTGGCTTCGGTCCGCGGATTGTCAACCACTGTCAAGGCATCTCCGGGCCCGATCGCTCCCGGGTCGAGAGGGCATGTTGGATCCGCCTCGTTGTTCCGGTTACTGGCTACGAACCGCGTCCGCTCTTTGGCCAAACATTCTCTTCGTGGTTGCTCGGGCTAGTGCAATCCTCCCTCGAGTAGAACTGCGCGTGAGAGGGGGCTATTCAGACTCCTAAATCCGAGGCCTCGCGGTAGCTCCGGGTCCAAGCCAACGATCACGCGGGTTGCGGGCCACTCACGCGCCTGTCGTCGGCCATCAAGCTCCAGCTAATTCATTGGGCCGTAACTACTTTCGCGACTAGGGTGCAAATGAAGGCCATGTGTTCCGTGACCTACGGCCACCCCGTCTATAGCGCCGATCGATGGACTTCTGCGTCGCCACCACCAGCCGCGGTAACCGCCACCCTGCGATCATGCATCGCACCGCCGGCGGCACCCCTAGGTGTACCCGGCCGACACGTTGGTGACGGTTGTTGATTGTGGGGAGGACCTCCGGGCTTAGTGGAGATGTCTGACGTCTTCACAACCGCACGGAGGTCCTCGTGTCCCACGCTAATGCTCGATTAACGATTCATGGCCGCGCTCTGTTCGTCAGTCGGATTCTCGGTGATGAACGCCCTGTCGCCCATGTCGCTTCGGAACTGGGTGTTTCGCGGCAATGTGCACATCGTTGGGTACGACGTTTCCGCGAGGAAGGGATCACGGGTCTGGTGGAGCGGTCATCCCGGCCGCATAGGTGCCCGCGCCGCACGTTGGTGGCGATCGAAGACGCGGTAGTTGCGTTGCGCCGCAGTTCGCGCCGCGGCCAGGACTGGATCGGTGTCGAGCTCGGTGTGCCGGCGCGCACGGTCAGCACGATCCTGCGCCGCCACCAGATGCCCTATCTACGTGACTGCGATCCGCTGACCGGTGAACCCATCCGGGCATCGAAAACCACCGCCGTTCGCTACGAACGCACCCGCCCCGGTGAACTAATCCATATGGATGTCAAAAAGATTGGCCGCATTCCTGACGGTGGTGGGTGGAAGGCCCGCGGTAGGGCCACTGGCAACACCTATGCCCACAAGGTGGCCCGCACCGGATTCGATTACGTGCACTCCGCTGTCGATGACTACTCCCGGCTGGCGTACTCAGAGATCCTCGCCGACGAAAAAGGGACCACGTGCGCGGCGTTTTTGCTGCGCGCCGCCCGGTACTTCGCCACCTACGGCCTCACCACGATCGAACGCGTCATCACCGACAACCACCTCAGCTATCGGCGATCAGCCGATGTAGCGGCTGCGATCACCTCCCTGGGCGCCACCCATAAGTTCATCCGCCGCACTGTCCTTGGCAAAACGGCAAGGTGGAGCGCTATAACCGCACACTGCAGGTCGAACGGGCCTACCGCCAGATCTTTACCACCAACAACGCCCGCAGCGCAGCCCTTGCCCCCTGGCTCGAGCACTACAACAATCAACGACGCCACTCAGCAATCGGAGGCCAAACCCCGATCAGCCGACTGTCACCAACGTCGTAGCCGAGTACACCTAGACGCGCGAGTTGAAGCCGACAACTTGTGAACCCGGGACTTCTAAACCGATCGGCGTTGTTGGCCTGGCGCCAGTCTGAGAAGGGCGTTCCAGTAGGGGACAACGACAGTCTGGTATCTGGGCTCGGGAATAATTCCTGAGAGCAGGCGGAGCGGTGCGCGAACAGCCTTGTGTCGCAATGGCATCAAGGATCGAAGACGCTTAACTGCGGCGTCGTCGGGAAGGCAGGCTCTGCCTTGCCCTTCATCGTCACCGGATTTGACGCCCGCGAAGTACAGGTCGAAGTTGGTAGGCAGGTACCAAAATCGGTAAGCCGTGAACATTGAGCCGAGAGGTAGCGAGTTAGCGAAGTCGCCCTCATCGAGGTTCCGGTAATAATCCATGCCGACCGCCTGGGTTCCGGGCGACAGAGCCTTGTCGGTGCGCGCCGTACCGTGCTCAGGGCGGCCGCGGGACGCGCAACTGAAAGCGACCAGCCCACCGGGACGCGTCATGCGGACCATATTCGAAAAAGTCTCGCGCCAGTGTGGGTCATGCTCGAAACACTCGCCCGAGATGGCGACGTCGTAGCTGCCGTCGCGGTGGTCCAGTTCGTGGCCGGACCCCACCAAGTCGACACCAGGACCCGCAATGAGGTCGACTCCCAAGTAACGCCCCGCAGTTGCGAATATCTTTCGCACGCTGCCATTGACGTCGTACGAACCGATTTCCAGCACGCTTGCGCCCTCAACAAGGGCCTTATTCGCTTCGACGACCGCGTTGAAGAAGCCGATCTGCTCAGGGTGGCTCACGGCACCTACGGTAACGGACATCGACCACCACATGGCCCTACTCGGCGCGGCTGGCGTCCTTCTCCAACATAGTGCGTCAGTGAAGTGGCGTGGGCCTGCGTTGGGAGACGCTGATCGCCGCACACGCGATTAGCCCAGCCCCACTGACCATTGAGTCGACCTTTCACCGGAATTGCCAACAAAAAGGGGTCCTGTCAAGTCAACCCCGATGCTAGGCTCCCGCGCATGACCGCCCTTAGCTTGGTTCGCCGTGGGGTCCACGCTCTTTCAGAGCAGCCGAGGGCATTCGACGCCCTCCGCTGGGTCCTCATGGCCGGATACCGGAGCCATAAAGAGGCCTGGCGCAGGGAGGGCATCACCGAGGCGGCATCGATCCTCGACCTAGGGTGCGGGACCGGCGCGATGGCGGGCTTCTTTCGCCCCGAGGGCTACGTGGGGGTAGATATAAACCCGCGCTACATCTCGCGCGCCCGCACCAAGAAGGGCCGCTATCGTTTCGAGGTTGCGGACGGGCGATCCTTGCCGTTCGCGGACGCCTCCTTCGATGCGGTGCTGATCGGCGGAGTGATCCATCACCTCGATGACGATTCCGCGCGAAGCGTCCTAGAGGAAAGCCGCCGCGTTCTTGTGCCCGGAAAGGGCATCCTGGTGATGTGCGAGGCCGTTCCGACACGGAGGCGATGGAATTCGATCGGGCGCCTCGTCGTCGCGCTGGATGAAGGAGATTTTATCAGCCCGGCGGAGCGCTACCTCGAGTTGGCCCGCGAAGTTTTCGGCCAACCCGTCCGCCACTATCCGATCTCGGCCGGTGTAGGCGACGGCGTGGTGATTGTGGCCCACAACTAGCCGGCGCTGCGCCGAGGATGATCCTTCTCCGGAGAGGCTCGCAGAGCAAGTCGCGCCTCGCGGTCATTTGGGGGAACACGCGCTTGACGGTCAAGGGAACGGGGTGATCACCGCCCCTGAAATTAACGCGGGAAGTTGGTGGAAGGCCACAAGCCGTGAAAGTCATACCGCGTGGAGGGTCAGACCCTAAGGTTCGTCATCGGCGCCTGCGCCGGATCGATCGTTGGGTGGGAGGGCCTCGGCATCCAAGCACGCCCGGCGTCAGGTCGTCGATCCACCAGTCCGCAGCGCTACGGTCGCACCACGGCCACCGATCTCCGAGGCCATCCCCAGTCGGGGCGCCAGATCTCTCAGTGCACCAGTGTGAGATTCGATGAAGCACTGAGCCTTTCGGGTTTACGACGATCGGTAGCAGCGTCGGCAATGCCTACGACAACGCATTGGCCGAGACCACGATCGGGCTCTAGCAGAACGAGTGCATCCGAGCGGATTTCCGTATCGCCGCGGCCCGCTGCGCATCCTCGGCGACGTCGAATATCTCACCGCCGAAGCCGAAGCCGAAGTACTATTCGCAACACGTGACCGACTAACCGGGTAGCCAACAGAACCCCCGAGGGTGCATGACACCCGGGATGCTGTCGGTTCCGGTCGAAAAGTGAGCAGGTGATTCCGGTCGAAAAGTGAGCACCCTTCGATTGGAGAGTGATCACTGTGGAGGATTGGGCTGAGATCCGCCGGCTGTATCGGTCGGAGAAGTTGTCGCAGGCTGCGATCGCCCGACGGCTGGGTCTGTCACGCAACACTGTGGCCAAGGCGCTGGGTTCGGATAGTCCGCCGCGCTATGAGCGGGCGCCGGTGACGACCTCGGCGTGGGCGCAGTTCGAGCCAGCCGTGCGAGCGGTGCTCAGCGCGTATCCGAGGATGCCGGCGACGGTGATCGCCGAGCGAGTGGGTTGGACGGGTGGGCACTCGTGGTTTGGGGAAAACGTTGCCCGGATTCGCCCGGAGTACGCCCCGGCTGATCCGTGCGACCGGCTGGTGCATCTGCCCGGTGAGCAGGTGCAGTGCGATCTGTGGCTGCCCGGCCGGGTGGTGCCCGACCATGCCGGAGTGCTGCGATCGTTTCCCGTATTGGTGATGGTGGCCGCCTACTCGCGGTTTATCGCCGCGATGATGATCCCGTCGCGGGTCACCGGGGATCTGCTGGGCGGCATGTGGCAGCTGCTCTCGGGGTGCATCGGCGCGGTGCCGCGAACATTGTTGTGGGACAACGAGGCCGGGATTGGTCAACGCGGTCGGCTTGCCGACGGGGTGGCCGGGTTCTGCGGAGTCTTGGGCACCCGGCTCATCCAGGCCCGCCCCTATGATCCGGAGACCAAGGGGCTCGTCGAGCGGGTCAACGGCTATTTGAGGTCGTCGTTTCTGCCGGGTCGGCGGTTTTGCTCGCCTGCGGACTTCAACACCCAGCTCGCGCAGTGGCTGGCGCAGGTGGCCAACCCACGCCGGCACGCTACGACCACGATGATCCCCGCCCAGGCGCTGGGCACCGATCTGCAGGCGATGGCCGCGCTGCCGCCGGTGGCCCCGGCCACCGGCACCATGATCACCACGCGGCTGGGTCGCGACTACTACGTCAGCATCGGCGGCAACGCCTATTCGGTGCATCCCGAGGCGATCGGTCGGATGATCACCGTGTCCGTATCGCTGGATCGGGTGATGGCCCGCTGTGGTGAGCGGGTGGTCGCTGACCACCAACGGCTCTGGGGCACCGCGGGATTGGTTGGTGATCCTGAGCATCTGGCCGCGGCGGCGATCATGCGGGAGAACTTCCGGGACCGCCCGACGGCGGGTGCTCACATGGACGTGGAGGTCCAAGTCGCCGATCTAGGGGCCTATGACGCGCTGTTTGGGACCGGGGAGGTCGCCTGATGGCCACCAAACGCGCTCCCGTTCCCGGGGAGGCGGACAAGCTGATCGCCCACCAATCCCGGCTGCTCAAAGCCCCGCGGATCGCCGCCCACTACGGGCGGCTGGCCGAACAAGGCCGCGCTGCGGGCTGGTCACTCGAGGACTACCTGGCTGCCGTGCTAGCCGTGGAATCCAATGCCCGGGCCGAATCTGGTGCCCGGCAACGCATCCGCTATGCGGGGTTCCCGGCGATCAAAACGATCAACGACTTCGACTTCACCGCCCAACCCCACGTCGACCGCGCACAGATCGCCCGCCTAGAAGCCGGCGGCTGGCTGGCCGAAGCCCGCAACATCGTGCTGCTAGGACCACCGGGCACCGGCAAAACACACTTGGCGACCGCGTTAACGATCGCAGCCGCCCAGGCCGGGCACCGGGTCGCCTTCGCGGCGGCCACCGGCTGGGTCACCCGGCTGGCCGAAGCCCACCGCATCGGGCGCCTCGATTCCGAGCTGCGCAAAATCTCGCGCATCGGGCTGATCGTCATCGATGAAGTCGGCTACATACCCTTCGACACCGAAGCGGCCAACCTGTTCTTCCAACTGGTGTCCACCCGATACGAGAAATCCTCGATCATCTTGACCTCTAACCTGCCGTTTTCCCGGTGGGGCCAGGTCTTCGGCGAGGCCACCATCGCCTCAGCGATGATCGACCGCATCGTGCACCACGCCGACGTCATCGCCCTCAAAGGGGCCAGCTACCGCATCAAACACACCGCAATCGAGTCCCTGCCCTCCGTCGAAGCCGACCGTCAGGCAGACTCAACCCCGTAAACAAACCTGCTCAGTTTTCGACCGGAAGAAACTGCTCAAAATTCGACCGGGGCCGACAGATGCTTCGAATCGGCAGAGATTGAGGAAGGTCTGTGTCTGGCCTGAAAGCTGAAGCTCAGCCCGTTGAACCAACTAGGAGCCACGGCCGCCGACTCGACATTCAAGGACTCCGAGCAGTCGCGGTTCTGCTGGTTGTGGCGAATCATGCCCGACTGCCGGTCCCGGGCGGGTTCGTGGGTGTTGACGTCTTCTTCGTGATTTCCGGTTTTGTGATCACCGGGATGATCCATCGCGAGAGGTCCACTGGGCGTTTCGGGTTCGGCCGGTTTTACCTCAGGCGGTTCAAGCGGCTAACCCCGGCTCTGGCGCTGATGGTTGCCGTGACGATGGTCCTGTCCTTTTGCCTACTGTCTCCGTTCGGCTCGCAGCAGACAGCAGCGCAAACTGGCATTGGTGCAATGTTGCTGGTGGCCAACTTTGTGATCGCCCGAAACACCGGCGGCTACTTTAACTCACCCGCGGAATCGAACCCCCTCCTTCACACATGGTCGCTCTCAGTTGAAGAGCAGTTCTACCTGGTATTCCCGGCGATTCTGGTCCTCAGCTGGGTGTTGTCCGAGCGTGGAGGGCGACGGTGGGCGCGAGCGACCCTCCTCGCCGGCACCGTCGCACTTATATCGTTTGGACTCGCGGCGATGGGAGCCGACAGACTTGCTCCGGGCGGTGCAGACTGGTTCCTGGGGTTTTACAGCCCGTTTACCCGAGCATGGGAATTCGCCGTGGGCGCGCTGCTCGCCATTGCCACCACGAGTCGCTCTCTTCGCTCGGACAAACTCGCCCACGCGCTCGCCTGGCTCGGTGTAGCGCTTCTCGCGGGGTCGGCCCTCTTGATCAACTCCACCACTCCGTTTCCCGGCCCGTGGACCCTGCTTCCGGTAGGCGGAACTCTCCTCGTGATCGCAGCCGGCACTCATCACACCACCCAAGCAAGCCGCGCCCTCGCGCGTCCAGCCGTTGTCAAGGTCGGAGACTGGTCCTACTCGATCTACCTTTGGCACTGGCCCCTGGTGGTGTTCGCCGTCCACCTGTGGCCCGATGTCGGCTTCGCACCCCTCGGAGCAGCAACACTGTCTCTCCTGCCCGCCGTCGCCTCCTACCGATGGGTAGAAGACCCATTGCGACGGCTTGCACTGATGACTCGTCCACGAACTCTCGCTCTCGTTGCGGCAGTAGTTTCGCCAGCCATCCTCCTGGCAGCAACTGTCGGCCTCGCTGCGGACAGGTACTGGTTACCACGATATAAATCGGGCGCCGTGCCGATCACTCATCGGGGCGATACGGGTTGGACGGATTGGGACGCGTATCTACGCAAGACCTATCACCCGTGCACGGACCAAGCCATTCGCGATGCCGCTCTCAAATGGAAAGGCATTAGTAATTGCTACCAATCCAAGCCAGGTTCTCGCATAGACGTTGCTGTTGTCGGAGATAGCCACGCGGAGGCCTTTTTCCTAGGGCTCGCCGACGTTTCACCCGACAAGAATATCGTCTACTATTCGTCGAGGGGGGTTCCGATAAGATCCGCAACCGGCTACTATGATCGAATCATTGAGGCGGTCGCGTCAGATCCAACCATTAAGACAGTAATTCTGACCTCACTGTGGGCTGTACACGGAGTACCAATAGATGGGCTCGTGCACACCTTTCGAGCCTTCACGTCGAGATCAAAGGCGGTCTTTGTAACCGACGACGTTCCTGTCTTTCAATACTTCGATCCCGTGGGCTGCAAGTATCGCGTGGCTCCGATCCTGCCCTTCCCGAAATGCAGCGAGAATCGACACGTGTTTGACGCGGCATACGCACAGTACTACCCAAAGCTTAGAGCGGCCGTCGACAGAGTGCCGGGAGTCCAGCTCCTCAACACGGCGAAATATTTCTGCGACAATTACGTTTGCAGCATGAATAAGGGCGATGCCCTCTTGTACCGCGACAGCAACCACGTGAATAACGTCGGCAGCAGGTTTCTCGCCAACCATATGCTCGCCGACTACCCCGCGTTCAGAGCTGCAATAACCCAACCCTGAAGGAATAGCCTAGTTAATTGTCATCCGTCCGCCAAACTCGAATTATCGGGCTACAAGGTAGCCTCGAACTCCTGGTCGGCACAGACTGCCATGCCACTAGGTCTACGACAGCAAGCATGGCCGTCCCGGCACCGATGGTTGGCGCGGGCCTACGGTGCGATCGCCGAGGGCGATGAGATCGAACTTGGGAGGAAAGCGCTCCGCAGTATGCCGTCGTACACGCGCTTGACGGTCACGGGAAACGGCGTGATCGCCACGTCCTGAAATTCGCGCGGGAAGTTGGTGGACAGCCGCAAGTCTCGAACGTGATACCGCGTGGAGGGACTAGTCCCTAGCGCGATGCGGACGGTGCGGTGGGCAACTTGTTGCACCGTCCGCACGACGGCGCAGACGGACACGGGTCGTTGAGACGAGATGTTGCGCAGCACGGGCGTCGACGGCTGGTCGCGCACCGCATTGTCAACCAGTGTGCGCACCATCGCGGCGGCATCATCGACGTACAAGTAGTCCCGGAGTGTCTCCATCGGTACGAAAACGTTCAACGATTGGCGGGTGATCGCTGCTCGGCACAGCTGACTGACCAGACCCTGCTGTTTCGCGAGGTTCTGGCCAGGCCCGGCAAGGTTGGACAACCGTCCGATCACAAGCGGAACCCAGCCTTCAAGCTTCGTCCGCAGGATCTGCTCCTGAGCGAGTTTCATCTCGCCGTAGGGACTCAGTGGCCGTGGCGTCGTCGCCTCGCTGAACGGCGGATGAGTCGACCCGGCATACACGCCACCCGCGGAGGACGAGAGGAAGAACGCACCCCGGCCAGCCGGCCGCAACTCGCGCATTTTCGTGACTAGGTGGGACATGATGCGCGTCTCCGCGACAAGTTGGTCGCCGGTGGAGCCGATGATCCCGCTGCCGGCGGCCCAAATAACCGACCAATCGTCGTTTCCGGCTTCGCGGACAAATCGCTGAAGATCGGAGTCGAGCACCCCGACCGCTTCATCGTGGTTTCCCCAAGGCACCGAAAGTTCCATGAATCTCGGGCCCATCGCCCGTGACACGGCGCTGCCGAGCAGTCCGCCGCGACCGATGATCCAGGTAAGCACGCGTCAGTCCGTAGGGCCGTCGAAGACGTCACCCGGGTCGCGCACAATGACGTATACCGGCTTGCCCATAGCCATCGTGGCCGAAACGGCAATGTACTCCGCGATGATCCCTAACCCGAACAGGACGGCTCCGCCGAGGACAAGCACGGCGACGAACACCGATGTCCAGCCTTGCACGGTGATGCCCCCGACCGCTTTCTGGATCGCGCTGTAGATCGCCACGACGAATCCGAGAAGGGAAAACAGGATGCCCATCATCGACACGAAGCGCAGCGGCCGGGTGCCCGAGGAGATGACGAGCCGCCAAAAATGCGAAACCAGGCGCTGAAACGTGTAGGCGCTAGCCGGTCGTCCTTCTTGGCGCATCAACACCGGAAACGTCGAGGGGTTAGCGACCACCCACGACAGAGCAACGTCCAAAAACACCTCGGCGCCGGCGTAGGCCGCAACGCTTCGTCCGGCCTCACCGAGGATCAGTCGATAACTGTTGAAGGCTCTTACGCCTTCGGACGACACCAAAACATGCAGGAAAAGCCACTTCGTTAGCCACGACGCCGCGTTGCGAAAGACACCGTGAGGTGGTCGGTTCCTCGGCGAGGCATAGACGAGTTGTGTGCGGTCCCGGTACGCCGTATCGAGAAAGTCGCCGATATATGCCGGATCGTGCTGTCCGTCCTCGTCCATCGTGACTATCCAGTCCCCGCCTGACGACGTCATGCCCGCGAGGGTCGCGGCATGCTGGCCGAAGTTGCGCGACAGCCACACCGGTCGGACCCATTCCTCGCTTGCAGCAAGCTCACGCACGACCTCTTCGCTACCGCGAATGCCCCGATCCCACACAAGGAGCACCTCATCGACGTGGAACCGACGACCGTCCGCGCTTTCCTGGATCGAACGGAGTTGCCCCAACTCCTTCACCACGGCGGGCAAGGTCGCGGCACCGTTGTAGACCGGAATCACAACGCTGACGGAGTCCACGCGAGCCATATGACGGTCGCCAGTCACGGGTTGCCTCCCGAACGAACGGGTCCAGTGGGGTAACTGTAACGATGGATAACCGACTAACTCACGTCAATCGCGATTTTTGGTGACGACAGCCGCTCCGCACAGGCGCTGTGCCGCCCGATGCCTTTTCACGCCCCGGCGCGATCAGCCCAGCGCCGGATGCGCATGCGCCTGACGGCGGACTGGCCCGCCCGCTCTACCGATTCGAGCAAGGGTGGGTCCACCGCGATCAAGTTGCCCCAACTTTCACTGTCAACGTCGGTCGGATAACGCGCGAAACGTCGCCACGTGTGCCGAGTGCCGTACCGGACGATCGGCTCCCACTCCGAAACCACGATCGAGTACCCGCGCTGCTCGAGGAACCGAGCGATGTCGTGCACATCGTGACCTAACCGCTTGGTCTTGTTGTCCTCGAATTCACACACCACGGCCTTGGGATGAAGATGTTCCCAGGGGAAGGTCCGCAAGACGAACAGGTCGAAACCTTCGGTGTCGATCTTCAAGAAGTCGACGTGTTCCACGCCGTGCTCGCGAATGTAGGTGTCAAGCCGCACGGTGCGAACTATCGTGGTCGGCGCGTGACTGGCGTGGAAGGGCGACAAGGTGCTGATGCCCGTTGAAACGTCGCTCGTGAAGAGCTGAACCTCGTCACCGTCCCGCTCAGATATTGCGCGAGGATCGATGACCAGGCCGGGAAAGCGGTTGGACATGATGGCCCGATTGGCCGGGTCGGGCTCGAACGCGTGTACCTTCCACCTCCGCGCCAAAAATGGCGCCGCAGAATAGCCTTGATGCGCACCGACATCGAGCATCGTCCCGGGCGTCCGCCCGATGACGTGAAATACTATTCCCACTTCGTCGAGGTCCCACGGCGGCAACACCCGACGCGCCAGCCATCGCAAAACCATCTCGTCACCCGCCTGAGAACACTATTGATGTCATCAAGCCGAATCCTTCCCTAGCTTTGTCGCCCTCGCGGCGCGGTTGTCAACGGGCGAGCGCCTCCTCAAGTGACAGTTTGGGAAACACCGTCAGTGCACCGCCGACAGTGGCATCGACGATGCGCCGGCCATCGTCCTCAAACGCTTTGCGCGCCAGTCGATATGCTATCTCGGAGTTCTCCAGATCGGGCAGTTGCCACTTGAAGCCTTTTGGGAAATAGCGCGGGTCGAAGTGGCTCGTGTCCGGCCCAGTCGACTCGACCAGTTGGTTCGGGGTCCCACTGACGGCGAAGCGGTGGTCGACGCCGACAAGGACGACCTCGGAGAATCCCATGTAGTACGCCAACTGCATCGCCACGTATGTGACCGTATAGCCTTCCCAGACCCCTCGGCCGGCGTCACGCGAGAAGTAGGGCCACAGCCCAACGATGGTGTTGAGGTACGCGGTATTCGCTGCGCCGTCAAGGAACGCACGGTTCTGCGCAGTCGTGAAGAGGGGCGCATTGATCTTCCGGAAATCATCAGCACATTGCTCAACCACGTGCCGGTTGATGACGACATGGAACGTGGTCTCGAATCCAAGGTCGTCGAACATCAGATAGATGCGATTCAGGCCGAAGGTGTATTCGTCCCGCAACAGGCCCAGGTCAGTGTCACGAAGGCTGGGGCCGTTGCCGATGATCACACAACGCTCGCCCGGATGCATGCTTTTGAATTGGCGGATATACCCGCGATTAGCCCGGCCAGCGGGGGTCAGAGTGTCGTCTAGCCACGTTCGAGCGCCTGCGATAGATCGAGTCAAAATACGGGCCGTGTGCTCACGAAAGGCATTCACTGCGGTGCAATTCGAGTCGGGAGAGCCTGAGTGCTTGTCGACAATCTGCTGTCTTGCACTTCACTCACAGCGGATGTTCCCCTAATCCCGGCTACGTCGCTCCACGGACGAACCTGTCGCCTTAGCCCCGTCAAGTGTGCCACACGTTATTGCCGCAGACGGCCGAGTCGCAAGCTCATGATCAGAGCTAACGCCTCATTCCGATCCCAGGCGAGCCGTCGCTCCACCGTCGACGACCAGAACGGTTCCGGTGATGAACCGGGCGTCCTCCCCGATCAGGAACGACACCGCTCCAGCGACGTCACTCGGCTCCCCGATGCGGCGAAGAGCGGTGCGCTGGCGCAGGAGTTCCTTGCGTTCCTCGGCCGTCTCCCCCCAGCGCGCGAACCCCTCACGAAGCTTCGCGGTGTCGATCGCTCCCGGAGCGATCGCGTTGACGCGGATGGTCGGTCCGAGATCCATTGCTGCGGAGCGCACCCAGCCCTCCAACGCCGCCTTCGTCGTGGCGTACGCCGTGATGCCCCCAGTCGTCGCGCGACCGTGAACGCTGCTTATAACCACGACCGACCCACCATTAGCCGCGAGGCTCTCGCGTGTGCCCGACATCAGCGCGTCGACGGCAAGTACGTTGACCCGCAAGGCGTTTGTCCATTCGCCGAAGGGCGTTTCCCCCGCGCCCGCGATGGGCTGCACCGCGCCGTTGTGTATGACGGCTTTCAAGTCGTATTTTCTGGCGAGCTCGTGCCCGAGGTCCATAAGCTGCTCGGACTCGCTCAGGTCGACCTGAAGGTAGGTATCGGCCGCCGGAGCAACGTTTCGGTCGATCCCGATCGCGATGTACCCGTCTTTGCGCATGCGTTCACACAGCGCCGCACCGATGCCACCGGCGGCCCCCGTCACTATGACAGCGCCGGTCATCGCGCAAGCTCCTCGATGAGGAAATCCACAGCCGCGCTGCTTGCCCGCACCACGCCCTCCCGGGTGTTGGATCCATTGTGCGCGCCCAGCACAACGTTTGGCAGCCGCCGGAGCTCGCTGTCCAGCGGCAGCGGCTCAACCTCGAATACATCGAGGCCGGCTCCCGCAAGCCGCCCGTTTTTGAGGGCGTCGATCAGATCCCTCTCCGATACGACGGGGCCTCGCGCAACGTTCACCAGGTACGCGTCCGGGCGGACCAAGACCAGGCGTTGGGCGTCGATCAGATGGAAGGTCTGCGGTGTCAGCGGGCAAGCGAGAATGATGAAGCGGCTTGTCGCCAAGAGCTTGTCAAGGTCGACGATCGATACACCCGTTGGTGCGCTGTCGACGAAAGGATCATAAGCAATGACATCCATGTCGAAACCGCGTCCGCGCTTCGCGATTTCACGCCCGATCGCGCCGAAACCCACGACTCCGAGCCGCGAGCCCGCAAGCGTTAGACCCTCCAGCTTGGGCCACTCGCCGCGGCGAACGGCGGCGTCCACCTCGATGTAGCCTCGTACGAGGTTCAAGATATAGCCGAATGCCGAGTCGGCGACTTCGTGGCCGAAAACTCCCGGGGTGTTGCGAACGGTTACCCCGTGCTCTCGAGCGGCTTCATGATCGACAGAGTCCATGCCGATCCCCCAGCGGATCACCGTCTTGAGCCTGGTGGCGCGGTTGAAGAATTCGCGGTCAAGCTGGTCGTCGCCGGCGATGATGCCCACCAGGCGGTCCCTGTATTCGAGCAGCTCCGCAGCGGTGAACTGTTGCCGCCCATCGAGTTCCGGTGCGACTACCTCGTAACCAAGTTTCTCGATCCGCTCGCGATGTCGCGGGAGTTCAACCTGCATCTGCCGGCAGGTCACCAGGATAAGCGGGGAGGTCACGTTCTGATCTCACTGCGCTCAGCGATTGCGGCTGCCAAAGAGAAGTCCTCTTCGGTGTCGATGTCCACGGCCTCCAGCGGCGCCATTTCAACCATGAACGGGTGGGCTCCGATGCGAGTACCGCGCTCGCGCAACAATTCCGGAGTGAATATGAAGAAGCAGGAGTTCTCGATGAACAACGGGGCAAGATCCTGCGTGCGCAGCAGCACGGACGGATCGTGATTGACTGGCCGGGTTTCAGCGTCCCAGAGACGGGCTTGCAGGCGTGTCACGCTGAAAACGGAGTCGAACTCACGGTCTGGCATTGCGAACATTTTCAGCGCCGCAGACACGGTGTCGGCCTTGAGGAATGGATTAGTCGAGTGTGTCTGCAGCACGATATCGGCGTCTACTTGGTCCAGCGTATTGAGCAACACATCGTTCATGGCGATACTGCCGTCTCGTAAATGCTCTGGCCGGACAAGCACCCGCACTTGGGGGAAGCTCTCGGCGCAGTCGTTGATGATGAACTCGCTGTCGGTGTCGATCACGATGAGGTCGATTTCGGGCACTGAGGTCAATGTGCGGACGACGTGATGGTACAGCGGAATTCCGGCGAGTGGGCGATAGTTCTTTCCCGGAACACGCTCACTGTCGTGGCGCATCGGGACAACGGCGACGGTGTGAGTCATTATCTCTGTAATAGTTGGTTACCCATTAGTCTTCGGAATAGACGATCTTTCGGCCCGGTGCGGGCGGAAGTTCGTCGCTTTGCGATTCGGCCGGGTAGTAGAAGCGCTCCAGCAGCCGCGCGGACACATGGTCCGGCTCGCGGAACCCCTGCCACGCCCCGATAAATTGGGCAAACCGAAATTGCGGGATGCTCAGCGCATTGCTGCGCAACAGGTCCGCTTTGATCGCATCCCGATAGTCACTCGCGATGTTCGACAGCGCAAGCCCCACGGCCCTCGGCAGGGACATCGATGACCCCTTGACGATGCGGGCATACGCCATCGCCTCCCGCCGGTACCGATTGCGGATGGTGCTCCAAGTCTCCTCGTGCACATGTACGACCGGCGCATCCGCGACATAGGCAATTTTGTAGCCCCTGTCGAGTGCCTTCTTGGCGAAGTCTAGGTCCTCAAGGCCGGTAAGAGTCTCGTCATAGGGCGTCTGGTGCCATACCGACTTCAGAACGGCGGCATTGGCATTGTTGCTGAACGGATGCCCCTGGTCCCATATGTTCTGGTTGGGAAACCACTTCAGCATCACTCGCGATTCGGAAAACTTGGTGCGCTCGTCCCCGACTTGGCGCCCATACGCTATGGCCACACCGTCACGGTCGAAGGCGCTGACGATGTGCTCGACGTGGGTGTTGTAGACCGGATAGACGTGCGCCGAGGCGAACAGCAGAATGTCGCCGCTTGCCGCGGCGCAGCCTCGATTGAGCGCCCGCCCAAATGAGAACTCGCGCTTGGCAATGTGCACAATTTTGCAGCCGGCAGCTTCGGCTATGGCGACAGTGTCGTCAGTGGAACCTGAATCGACCAGGATGATCTCGTCAAGTTGAAAGGTTTGCTGTTCGAGCCCCTTAAGCAACCGGCCGATGTGCTTGCCTTCGTTGTGGGCCCGGATGACCGCCGACACGCGACGCCGCCTTGTGTTCTCACTCATCGCTCGTAAGCCTCACACCAGAATGATCGAAATGTCTCGACTGCGGCGGGTCGGACACCTCATACTCCCTCTCCGTTACTTGCTCCCCCTTGGCAAGCGCCTAGCTCGCGGCACCCTCGGCATACGTCAGGTCTGCCGAGGGCGGAGCGTCAGTGGCAAGCATGCGCACCAGCTCATTGTTACTGGCATCGTGGCGTAACGATACCCGCGGATTGCCGAGTCCGAGGGCGTTGCGCCCGCAAAGCTCCACATCCACCGCCGATCGACCCCGCTAGCGCTGCTGGAGGAGTACTGGTGGGCGGCAGACGTGCGACCTAGTGGATCCCAGATCGGCCGCACCGGCGGAAGATGCGGCAAGGCATGTCGAGCAAGGTTCATGCGAGGGCCCGGTTGTGCGCCTAAAGTCAGCTGCTGAACCAAATATTGTCGGACGAGCAATTGAGCGCCAAGATTAAGTGACGCACTCCCTCGCCGGCTCGAATGTGGGTATAGTGGCCGCTGGAAGTTTCTGAGTGCACAACGCTAAGAAAATAGCGTAATTTGCAGCCACATCAAAATGGAATTAGCATTTGTCCGCGGCACGTGAATTGTGACCCCGGCGCGGCAACTGAAAATTGACCCCCTGGTCCGGTGGCCTGGCTCTAGTCGAGCCAGGAGGACCAGAAGGGAATGTTGTCTGTGGAAGATTGGGCTGAGATCCGCCGCTTGCGCCGGGCCGAGGGCCTGCCGATCAAGGTGATCGCGCGGGCGTTGAAGATCTCGAAGAACACCGTGAAGTCGGCGCTGGCTGATGATGAACCGCCGAAGTACGAACGGCCGCCACGCGGTTCGATCGTCGACGAAGTCGAACCACGCATCCGTGAACTGCTTCAGGTCTATCCGACGATGCCGGCCACGGTGATCGCCGAGCGGATCGGCTGGCAGCGTTCCATCCGGGTGCTCTCGTCGCGGGTGGCCGAGCTGCGGCCGGTCTATCTGCCGCCGGACCCGGCCTCACGCACGGCCTACGTGGCCGGGGAGATCGCCCAGTGTGATCTGTGGTTTCCCGACGTCGAGATTCCGGTCGGGTTCGGTCAAACCCGCACCGCGACCCGGCTGCCGGTGTTGACCATGATCAGCGCCTACTCCCGCTGGCTGCTGGCCATGCTGCTCCCGTCGCGGCGGGCCGAGGATCTGTTCGCCGGCTGGTGGGAACTGATCAGCCGGCTCGGCGCGGTGCCGCGAGCACTGGTTTGGGACGGTGAAGGCGCGATCGGACGCTGGCGGGGTGGGCGGGTCGAACTGACCAAGGAATGCCAGGCATTCCGCGGGGTGCTGGCCACCAAGGTCATCGTCTGCCGGCCCGCCGACCCGGAAGCCAAAGGGCTTATCGAACGCTCCCATGACTATCTGGAGCGCTCCTTTCTGCCGGGCCGGGCGTTCGCCTCACCGGCGGATTTCAACACCCAGATGACTGACTGGCTGACCGTGGCCAACACCCGCACCCGTCGCGCCCTGGGCTGCGCCCCGACGGATCGGATTACCGCGGATCGGGCCGCGATGCTCGCGCTGCCGCCTGTGGCGCCGACGGTCGGCTGGTGCTCGTCGCTGCGGCTGCCCCGGGATCACTACATCCGTCTGGACAGCAACGACTACTCGGTGCACCCGAGCGCGGTCGGTCGCCGGGTCCTGGTCCGGGCGGACTTGGATCGGGTGCAAGCGTTCTGCGACGGGCAGACCGTCGCCGAGCACGACCGGATCTGGTCCACCCATCAGACGATCTCCGATCCGGTGCACGTGGAGGTGGGGAAGGTGTTGCGGCGCAGACGCATCCAGATCCCACCACCCCCGCTCGCCTCTGAGGTGCCGGTGCGAGACCTGTCGTCCTACGACACCGCGTTCGGGGTGGATCTTGACGGCGGGGCCGCCTGATGGCCACCACCAAAACCACCACTGCCGGGCGGGACGTGACCACCGAGTTGGCGTATCTGACCCGTGCACTCAAGGCACCCACCCTGCGGGACTCGATTGCCCGGTTGGCCGAACGGGCCCGGGCCGAGAACTGGACCCACGAGGAATATTTGGCGGCGTGCCTGCAACGTGAAGTCTCTGCTCGCGAATCCCACGGCGGCGAGGGACGTATCCGAGCGGCACGCTTCCCGGCACGAAAGTCTCTGGAGGAGTTCGACTTCGACCATGCTCGCGGACTCAAACGCGACACCATCGCGCATCTGGGCACGCTGGACTTCGTCACCGCCCGCGACAACGTCGTGTTCCTCGGCCCACCGGGCACCGGCAAGACCCACCTGGCCATTGGGCTGGCGATACGGGCCTGTCAGGCCGGCCACCGCGTCCTGTTCGCCACCGCCGCCGAATGGGTCGCCCGACTCGCCGAAGCGCATCACGCCGGACGCATCCACGCCGAACTGACCCGCCTCGGGCGCTACCCGCTCATCGTGATCGATGAAGTCGGCTACATCCCGTTTGAACCCGAGGCGGCCAACCTGTTCTTCCAACTGGTCTCGGCCCGCTACGAGCGCGCCAGCCTGATCGTCACCTCCAACAAAGCCTTCGGCCGCTGGGGCGAGGTGTTCGGCGACGACGTCGTGGCCGCCGCCATGATCGACCGCCTCGTCCACCACGCCGAAGTCATCACCCTCAAAGGAGACAGCTACCGACTCAAAGACCGCGACCTCGGCCGCACACCTACCGCAGCGGCCACCACTGAGGAATAATCACCAACCACCCCGGCAGGGGGTCAATTTTCACCTGCCGCCAGGGGGTCAATTTTCAGCCGCCGCCGACAGCATTTTCTATCAATTTGATGACGCGTACCTTCGACACGGACTAACGCGCATGATAGGGAGCCGTTGGTTGCGGATTCAAGCAATATTCGCATCCAGCAATTTTAATAAGCCAAAGGCTTCCCCTGCCAATTCAACGAAATAAATCCTGAGTAATCAATCAGCTAGCCGCGCGATCGAAAAAGCCGACCATCCTGAAGTAATTCTCCCCGCACAATTAGTGGATAGCCTGAATGAAGAGGGTTGCCGCCGCCGTGGGTAACGGGAGCTCGCCGACCGACAGACCGCCAGGGCGCTGTTTTCGATCTGGACGATCTAACGCAGCCGAGGGCACGGATCTACTTCACCGTCACCCGCCAAACTCTGGGGCGACTGCCCCTCGTGATCCGGTACGCACTGCGAATATTGCGCCGGCAGAAGGCTCACGAGCGTGGGCCAGTCCCTGACGCGAGGTGGTGATGTACAGCAAATCGCGTCCGTCGCCGCCGAACGTACACGAACTGACCTGGGTGATGCCGGGCACACTAATGCTCTCGACGAGGCGACCCCTCGCGTCGTAATGGTTGATGCCCCCGGCGCCCCACAGCGCGACCCACAGCCCGTCGTCTTCGTCAATCGCCATCCCGTCGGGATATCCGGGTGTGTCGTCGATGTAGGTATGGATGCGGCGCCCCGACCACCCTCCCGTCTCGGGATCAACGTCGAATACATCCACACGCCGGGTCGGAGTGTCAACGTAGTACACACGGCTGCCGTCCGCCGACCATTGGACGCCGTTCGAAATCGATACAGACGAGACCAATTCGACGACCTGATGGTCGGGCGCCACGCGATAGACGGCTCCCCTACCAGGTCGCTCGTCGTAGGCCATGGTGCCTATCACGAAGCCGCCCAGAGGATCGCAGCCCCCGTCGTTGGTCCGCAAATTCGGATCATCGATGACATCCGCGATTTTCTCGAATGTCGACAGCTGATCGTCTGCACTGAGGAGCCCATGCTCGGTAGCGATCGCAAATCCACCGGATGCCCGGCGCCTCACCACGGTGGCTGCCCGACTCGGTACCTTGCAGCGGGACACTTCGCCGGAAGAATCGACCGCGACGATCTCAGCCGCCAGAACGTCCATGCACAAAATGCGACCCGTCTCCGCATCCCAGTACGGTCCCTCTCCGTGGTGGGCGACCGGTACGGTCACGCGTTCAGCTTCAAGCACCACAGGTGATTAGGTCCTTAAGTGCATACGCCGAAACTCCATGGCCCCGTGGGCGCTGACTTCTAGAGTCGGTACGCCATGCGTATAGCATCCGCGACCGCACCGGTGGCGCCACGACGCATGAACACGCAGTCGTTCTGCGAGTCGAACGAACCATGCGGGGGATACTCCTTAACCAGGCTGAACCCCATGCCATCGACCATCGCCTCGACCTCGGGCCGTAGTGCGATCCCTTCGTACAGAGGCAGCCGGAACAGTTCGAGATGCAGGGCCAGGCAGTCACCGTCGGCGAGGTAGTTGGCCGCCCCTTCCAGGATCTGTCGCTCCGCACCCTGCGCGTCGATCTTGAGAAGATGGTAGGGCTCGACGCGGTCAGCTAGTACGGCATCGAGCGTTGTGCACTGGATTTCCTCGATGTGGTCCAAACGCGATCGCTCGAACCATGTTTCGGCGAGATAGGAGGGGCCAATAGTGCGCAGGATGTCGAAGTTGTCGCGCACGTAATCAACATTCTGCCGAAATAGCGACGAGCCGTGACCATCCTGGCCGGCGTACACATAAAACGGCAGCGTGGCCGATTCACTCCAAAGGGCCGTGTCGATGGTGACCACGCGCGGCGTCTCGCCGCGAGGATCGCGCGGTTCAAACTTGAGGACGTGGCTGACAAGGTCGGACCGCTGATGCCAGGGACCCGGCAGTGATCCCACCGAGCCGACGTCGATCAGTCCCACGACGCCCCGACCGCCGCGGTTGATGACCCCATACCCTTGCACCCTATCGATCGCGCGACGCGCGAGACGGTTCGCGGCCTCTAGTGTCCCCATGCGCTTCTCCCCATGTCTTCTCCTACATCAAGCTGCTAGCTTTGGCGGCAAGTCACGGCCAAAGTGTTGCACGCGGAACGACTCCCCCGCAGGCGATGGGCGCCCCATCTCCGTGGCTTGGTGCACCGGCTAGCCAGAAACGCACCGCTTCAGGCAGCACGCCGGATCTGCGGCCGCCGGGAACCGGCTGCGTTTGCAGCGCGGATGATGATTGTCGCCCTTGATGTTAGAGTCGCCGCATGAGCCGGGGAGATGCTAAAAACTATCGCTATTCTGGAATTCCGTTTTCGTCGGCAAACTGTAGCGATTTGCCCGTGGACACCGTCGACGTCTGCTGAAGCACCGAGAACCGTGCAAAAGTTCACGAAATTGTGTCTTTCGCTGATCGACTTCGCGTTACTTCCGATCACCGCGACGGCGTCTTTAGCGTTGCGAGTGATTCGTTCCACCGGATTTGGGCGAATGCCATTGGCGTTGCGTGTTTTCAGACGAATAGGAATTTTTCCGATCCTCGACCATTACTATGAGCCGTTATTTAACCCAGTCCATCTGAGAAAGCCGTTATCCGAGGATCGCGAACTACCGAGCATCGATTGGAATGTCACTGAACAGCTGGATCTGCTGAGAAGGTTTCGGTTCAACGACGAACTGGTCAGATTTCCGCTCGACCGCCAGGCCGACCATGAGTTTTTTTACCGGAACGGTTTCTTCGAATCTGGGGATGCGGAATTCTTATACAACATGATCCGACTGTTTAAGCCGAAGCGGATTTTCGAAATCGGCAGCGGTCAATCAACACTATTGGCAGCGAGCGCGGTAGAAGCCAACCGTGTTGAAGATTCTGGCTACAAGTGCGAACACGTATGCATCGAGCCGTACGAAGCCGATTGGCTTGACAGGTTCAATGTGAGCGTCGTCCGCAAGCCGGTGGAACTGATCGACACGTCGTTATTTCGGCAACTAGAGAAGGACGACATCCTCTTTATTGATTCGTCTCACATGATCCGGCCGCAAGGCGATGTGCTGTTCGAGTACTTTGAGATTCTGCCCATCCTCAAATCCGGTGTATTGATCCATATTCATGACATCTTTACTCCAAAGGACTACCTGGAGGAATGGGTACAATCTGTTTGCTTCTGGAATGAGCAGTATCTGCTGGAAGCTTTTCTTAGTTACAATTCTGAATTCAAGGTCATTGGCGCGCTGAACTTTTTGAGACATCACTACACGGATGAGTTGACCGAGACCTGCCCTGTTCTTCGGCAACAATTGGAGTTCCGTGAGCCCGGCTCGTTCTGGCTGAGACGAGTCTAGCCGTCCCGCGCCACCGGAATAGAGGCGTCGCTTAGGAAATAACAGTGATACTCGCCGCCTCGGATCAGTCAAGTAGCGAGATTACCGCGTCGGTTTTTCGACATGTGTATGAACGCGTATTCCATGAGGCGAAGGTAGTACTCCCATGATCGCAGGTAAGCCCGCGACACTCGCCGTCCTCCCAGCGGGTAGCGGCGATGTAAGTCCCACATGCGGCGCAGGTCGCGAAAGACCACACTTGGGTGCCTGTTAGTACCGACACCGGTGGTGTCAAAGTCGCACAACACGCGTCGGATGGTGATTGGTTCCCGCAACAGCGCGGCACGCAAAATGAATTCTTGGTCTGCGGCGACCCCGAAGTCGAGGTCATAGCCTCCCAACTTGCTCACGAGCGATGACCCGAAGAACGACGCTTGGTGCGGAACCACCTGCCAACCGGCGAGAAACTTACGAATACTGAAGGGGATCGGGCCGCGCACACGCCCGAGACCGATGAGGTTGTCCATGCCATAGCCCCATACTTCGCGTGCCGGCCCATGGCCCGAGATCGCCTCCACAGCCTGAGCCACCGCGTCGGGATCCGAAAATCGATCGCCGGAGTGCATGAACCACAGCAGGTCGCCTGACGCGCGGGCAATGCCCTGATTCATCGCGTCGTACCTGCCCCCGTCGGGCTCGGATTGCCAATACGCAAATCCTGGATCACACGCGGCCAGGTACTGTACCACGTCGTCACCCGACCCACCATCGATCACGACGTGCTCGATACGTCCGGGGTAGCGCTGCGCTCGCACACTTTCCACCGTGCGTTTCAGCCCGTCGAGGTCGTGGAAAGAGATCGTTATCACCGAGACGGTCGGAGCCGCTGTCACCTACTTCCCCCTTGCGCTTCTGGGACCGCAACGATCACCTCAATCAACTTAGGCCAATAGCAAACCCTCTGAGGTCGTATCCGAAGACGCACACCATCAATCGGCCGACTCCGCCGAACGCCGTCACGGCGCAGCGAGGGAACGTTCCGGGCCACAGTCCTGCGCGGAATTCTTTATCGCTTTCATCTGGCGTTTGAGACCAGCGCCGGCCAGATGTCGACCAGACCTCTCCGACTCGGCGCGACGGCGGCAAGTCGACGCCGCAAAGTCGTGAGCCGCCGCGTGGGCGTCGCCCAGCGGTGCTGCAGCGCCAGCATTGCTATCCGCGGGTGGCGCGCGATGGTGTTCTGGAAGGCGCCGCCACCCTCAGAGCCAGGAACCTTCGCGATCTGATGCAAAATCCAATCGGCCATTACGGCAATGAGTTCCTGACGCAGTGGGTCGCCCGGGAACAGGTCGATCATGGCGTCGAAGGTCGCTGCATGGCCGGGGCCTTGCGTCAGCCAGAACTTCGGGGGGTCGACAACTTGGTTATGCCACATACCTTGAGAATGGCGTCGGTAGACGGCCATTGTCTCTGGCAACATAGCGATTTCGCCGTGGACCGCGTGTCGGACGTGTAGGTACCAATCCAGGGGCATGACATCGGCGGGTATGCCATCGTAGCGCTCAAGTCGGCGGTAGACGACGGAGTTTGTCTGAATGAAGTTCATCAAGATCAGCGCATCGACGCTCAAGTTGCCACGCAAGTACACCGGGGGGAACTTCGTGTCTTTGGCAGAACCGTCATCCCACATCACCCGGACTGGATGGAAACACACCGCCGTGTTCGGGTGCTGATCCATGAATGTGACTTGTTTGCTGAGCTTCAGCGGATCGGTCCAGAAGTCGTCCCCCTCGCACAGCGCGATGTAGTCGCCACGCGCCAGTGATAGAGCGCCCACTAGGTTCGCGTTGAGGCCGAGATTCTCGGATCTGAAAATCGGCCGGAACAACTGCGGGTAGCGCTCGGCGTACTCGCGGATGATCGCCGGGGTGCCATCAGTCGACGCATCGTCGGCGACGATAACTTCCACAAGGAAGTCGGTCTGCTGGGCGATGAAGCTGTCGAAAGCCTGGCGGACGTAGGCCTCTTGGTTGTGGGTCGTCGACACGATGCTCACCTTGGGTGAGTTCGCGGTCGTCCCTTCGGTCACTACGAATTTCCTTCCTTCATGGCGGCAGTCCCCGCGCCTTCCTCAGGGTCATGTCGTCGTGCATCGGCAGTGAGGTGCCGCGGGAAACAGAGATCTCCCTGACGCACAGCTCGGCAGACTGTGTGAACTCGGGTTCGCCACGAAGTATGGCAGTAGGTGGTGTACTGGGTTGGAGTAGCCAACGCCTTATCATTACGCGCCGGCTGGGAAAGCATCCGCATCTGCAGGTTTCACGGCGCGCCTGCAAATGACAATGCCGTGAAGGGCCTGCCAACCGTATATCAAATCCAAGGCCGAACGCCCATCACACAGTCGAACATTCAGAGATAATGGCCTCCATTGCCGACGTGCGACGATCGAAAGGCAGTGTTTCCTTGTGAAAATTGCCATGGCAAGCTCAGGAAGCCGCGGCGATGTCGAGCCCTGCACCGCCGTCGGCGCCGAGCTGCAACGCCGCGGACACGACGTCAGCATGGCCGTCCCACCAAATCTGATCGGCCTGGTCGAGGCGGCCGGGCTTGACGCGGTCCCCTACGGGCCAAATCAGGAGGACGGGTACTGGGACACGGATTTCCTTCGCCATTGGTGGCGGGTTCCGGAAGTGGCCCGGTTGTGGCGCGAAGCCCAGGAGCTCCTCGCCCAGGCGTGGGCGGAGATGAGTACCACGCTGGTGGAGATAGCCAACGGCGCGGATTTGGTGTTCAGCGGGCCGGGCTTCCCCGCGATACCGGCCAACGTCGCGGAGTACTACGACATCCCGTTGGCCACCATGCACTACTTCCCGATGCCGCCCAACGGCCAGACGGTTCCCAGCCTGCCGTCGCCGGCGGTCCGCTCCACCATGGTGGCTCTGGACTGGGTGCAGTGGCGGGTGACGAAGAAGGCCGAGGACGCACAGCGTCGGAAACTTGGGCTGCCCAAGGCAACCGCTCCCGCACCGCGCCGGATCACCGCACGCGGATCGCTGGAAATCCAGGCCTACGACCAGGCGTGCTTTCCCGGGCTGGCTGCCGAATGGGCGAAATGGGGTGGGCAGCGGCCCTTTGTCGGCACGCTCACGATGGAGTTGACCACCGATGACGACGCCGAGATCGCGTCGTGGATTGCCGCGGGAACGCCGCCCATTTGCTTCGGCTTTGGCAGCACGGTGGTCAACTCCCCCGCCGACACGGTCGCCCTGATCGGTGCGGCCTGCGCGGAGTTAGGCGAGCGGGCCTTGGTCTGCTCGGGCTGGAGCGATTTCAGCGACGTGCCGGCGGCCGACCACGTCAAGGTGGTCGGCCCGGTGAATTACGCCGCGGTCTTCCCGGCCTGTCGTGCGGTAGTGCACCACGGTGGCGCGGGCACCACGGCGGCAGGCCTGCGCGCCGGGTTGCCCACGTTGAGCCTGTGGAGCAAGGGAGATCAGCGGATCTGGGCGGCTCAGATCAAACGCCTGAAGGTCGGCACTGCCCGGCCCTTCTCAGCAACCACCCGCGAATCGCTGATCGCAGACCTGCGCCAGATCCTCTCCGCCGAATACGTCGCCCGCGCCCGCGATCTCGCCACCCGGATGACCAAGCCCGCCGACAGCGCCGCCAAGGCCGCCGATCTGGTGGAAAATCTCGCCCACGCGGGGCGAGTCGGCTGATCGCGTGACCGACACCCCTGACGCCGCGGGCACACGGCAACTGCAAGGCTAGGACCCGTGATGAAGTTTGCCCTGGCATGCTACGGAACGCGCGGCGACATAGAGCCTTCCGCCGCCGTCGGCCGCGAACTGCTGCGCAGAGGGCACGAGGTCCGCATGGCGGTCCCACCCGAGCTCGTCGGGTTCGTCGAATCGGTTGGGCTTGCGGCCGTCCCCTACGGGCCGGAACTGCAGGAGTTCCTGGACGAGGAATTCCTGCGCAACATGTGGACGGAATTCCTCCGCAACGTCTGGAAGGTCCGCGACCCGATCCGGCTGATGCTCAGAGTGTGGGAGCCCATTATCCGGCATTGGGGCGAAGTCAGCACAACGCTGATATCGCTGGCCGAGGGCGCCGACCTGCTGTCTACCGGCTTGAATTTCGAGCAGCCCGCCGCCAACGTCGCGGAGTACTACGACATTCCGTTGGCCACGATGCATCACTTCCCGATGCGGGCCAACGGCCAGCTCGTGCCGAGCGTGCCGGCCCCGGTGATGCGCTCCACGATGACGGCCGTGGAGTGGCTGTTTTGGCGCGCGACAAAAAAGGTGGACAACGCGCAGCGCCACGACCTGGGCCTGCCGAAGGCCACACGGCGCTCGCAACGACGGATCACCGAACGCGAAGCACTGGAAATCCAAGGCTACGACGCGGTTTGCTTCCCTGGGCTGGCGACCGAGTGGGCGAAATGGGGCGACCGCCGTCCCTTCGTGGGGGCTCTGACGATGGAGTTGCCTACCGACGCAGATGACGAGGTCGCGTCGTGGATTGCCGCGGGAAAACCGCCGATTTGCTTTGGGTCAGGCAGCATAGCGCTCGAATCTCCCACTGCTACAGTAGAAATGATCGCTGCAGCCTGCGCGCAGTTAGGCGAACGAGCGTTGATCTGTTTCGGTGGAACCGACTTCAGCGACGTGCCCCGCTTCGATCATGTCAAGGTAGTGGGCGCGGTCAACTACGCGTCGATCTTTCCCGCGTGCCGGGCGGTCGTTCATCACGGCGGCTCCGGCACCACGGCCGCGAGCCTGCGCGCCGGCATCCCCACGTTGATCCTCTGGAGCTCGGCCGACCAGCCGTACTGGGGAAATCAAGTCAAACGTCTCAAAGTAGGTGCCGCCCGACGCTTTTCGGCCACCACCGAGAAATCGCTTGTGGCGGACCTGCGTCGCATCCTCACGCCGGAATATGCCAACCGGGCCCGCGAGCTCGCCACCCGAATGAGCAAACCCGCGGAAAGCGTGGCCGCCGCCGCCGATCTCTTGGAAGAAGCCACGCGCAGACAGCCGTCGCCTAGGGCCGAGCGGCCAAGGTGAGGCAGGTCCAGGCGGCTCTCATTCCTTGCGCCAAAGCACCCCTGTGCCGTCTATCTCAACGATCTCCGTGGTGATGCCATGTTGTTCGCGGTAATCCGCGACAGCCTGCCGGCACGCCTCGATGGCGTGGTAGTCGTCAATGATACAAAAGCCCCCCGAAGACAGCCGGGGGTAGAGCGCGTCGAGCCCTTGAATGGTGGATTCGTAGAGATCACCGTCAAGCCGCAACACGGCAATGCGCTCGATCGGAGCATCCTGCAGCGTGTCCTTGAACCAGCCCGGAACAAAGCGAACCTGATCATCGAGCAACCCGTACCGCTCGAAATTCGCCCGGACCTCCGCCTCCGGGACCCCCAGTATCCTGGCGTGCCGGTGGAGCTTGATCCCCCTGTCAGCCTTGTACTTTTCGGCGTCCGGGGGCGGCACACCCGCGAACGAATCACATAGCCACACGCATCGCGTCTCATCCCCATAGGCCGCCAAGACGGCGCGCATCAAAATTGAGGCCCCGCCGCGCCACACGCCACACTCGACCAGATCCCCCGGAACGTTCTCCTTGAGAACGGTCTCAACGCAACGCTGCAAACTGGTCAGCCGCTGCATGCCGATCATCGTCAAGGCATCCGCCGGCCAATCCAGCCCGAAGTCCCGCGCGTGCTGATTGAACGGCCGCTTACGCACCAGCAGGTAATTGCGGGTACTGAACAGCGGCCGACCCAGCCGCTTCAACCCCGCCGGCACCAACTCGTCGCTGCCATACCGAGTGAGATCGCGTCGGAGCAGGTCAAGGTATGCGAGCCGCGTGTCCCGATCGGTCACAGTCAAGACTGCCCCTTTCTCCCCAAACACCAATATTGACCACGAGCCTAGACGCCCGTCGCCGCCGTCAGTGCGTTTCGCGGTTTTCCGCTCGCCGAGCTGGACGGGCTGATTTCGTGCCCCGGCCGACAGACCTATCAGCTGATCTCCAACAGCTGCAACCCCCCCGCCAGCAACCAACGCATGTCTTAGTCTTAAGGCACTCGAGAGCCAGGAGGCCCCACCGTTGGGCTGCCCATCCGTAATCAGCGTCGAGCAGTGCGAACGCAATGTTCTGACCGGGCGAAATTCTCCAGCAGGTCGACGGCGCGGCCGACGCTGTCGGCGGGTTTCGTCATCTGCGACGCGATGTCGCGCGCGCGAGCGACGTAATCCTCTGCGAGGATCTCCCGCAGGTCCCCGACCAAAGATTCACGGGTAGTGGTCGAAAAGCGCCGGGCCTTGCCCACTTTCAGTTGTTTGATATGGGCTCCCCACATCGGCTGGTCGCCGGCCGTCCAGAGGATTAGCGTGGGAACCCCGGCACGCAAGCCCGCGGCCGTGGTGCCCGAGCCGCCGTGGTGCACGACCGCGCGGCACGCGGGAAAGATCGTCGTGTAATTCACCACACCCACTACCTTGACGTGGTCGAAGTGCGGAACATTGCTGAAGTCGCTCCAGCCGGAACAAATCAATGCCCGCTCACCCAATTCCGCGCAGGCGGATGCGATCATCTTGACAGTGTCGGCCGGGGATTCCGCGACCGGCATGCTACCGAAGCCAAAGCATATCGGGGGCGTTCCGGCGCCAATCCACGACAAGACCTCGTCTTCGGCGCCCGTTGGCAATTCCATCGTCAGCGAGCCGACGAAAGGCCGTTGCTCGCCCCATTCACGCCATTCGGCGGCCAACCCGGGGAAGCACACCTCGTCGTACGCCTGGATCTCCAATGATCCGCGTTCGGGTATCCGACGGGGCGAGGCAACCGTGGCCGTAGGAAGGCCGAGCTCACGTCGCTGCCTGTCCTCGGCCTTCTTGTTCATGCGCCAACATAGCCAGTCGTACAGGGCCATTCCACGGCGAACCACCGGTGCCGGCAGCATCGGAATGAGCTCGCCATTCGGGCGCATTGGGATGTAATGCAGTGTGGCCATTGGTATGCCGTAGTAGTCCGCGACGTTGATCGCGAGATCCTGATACAGCTGGCCGGTGAAGATCAGATCGGCCCCGGCCGCCACCGACATCAGTGCCGAACTCATCTGCGACCAGTTCCGGAGCACGGGCTCCCAGGCTTCGCGGACCAACTTGACCGGGCCGCGGACGAGGTTCCTCCAAAAGTCGCGGATGAACTCGTCGCTCCAGAAGTCGTGCATATCCGGCCCATAGGGGATAGCCCCGAGCCCAGCTGACTGAGCAAGGTCAACGAGATTGGGTGGAACGGCCATGCGCACCTCATGGCCCCTGCGCATCAGTTCCCGACCGATTGCTACGCACGGCTCGATATCGCCGCGCGTCCCGTAGCTCGCCACAGCAAATTTCATCGCGCTGTTACCTTAATCACTTTCCCTGCGCATAGGCAATGTCATCTGTAGCGTCTTTAGTCTCTTATGTGGCTGCTCTCGACTGGTCGTTAGGATCACTAGGCGTTCGCTGCTGGTCGCGTTGTAATGGTCTTTCGGCAGCGGTGGCCAGGCGGATAGCAATGTGGTGCGCACAGAAACGTGAAGTATTCAAGTGCGGCGAAGCCACATTCATCGGCCTATCCCCCAAATTCATCGGCCCGGCCCCCCGACATAGAACTACCGCTATTCATGGGCGCTTTGACGTTCTACCCAGGCATCATCGGCTGATCGCGTTTCAGTCTGCCAGATGGTCGGCATCGTGTCTTGGAAACGGAGAGCTGACGACCCCGGCAGGGTCAGGCCCGACTCCTCGAGCGGGCGAAGTCTTCCACAAGATCCGCGGCCTTGATGACGCTGTCGGCGGGTTTGGTCATTTGTCCGGCAAGCCCGCGGGCGCGGTCGACGTAATCCGGGGCGAGGATCCGGCGCAGATCCGCGACCAAAGATTCCCGGTTAGTGGCCGAAAGCGCCGTGTAGTGCCCACTTTCAGTCGTTTCAGCTGAGCGCCCCACACGGTCTGATTGACGTCCATCGACAACACCAACGTGGGCACTCCGGCCCGCAGACTCGCGGCCGTAGTGCCCGAGCCGCCATGGTGAACCACCGCGCGGCAGGCGGGAAACACCGCCGCGTAATTCACCGCGCCGACCACCTTGACGTGGTCAGCAGGGACCACGCCGCTGAAGTCACTCCAGCCGGCACAAATAAGCGCCCGTTCGCCCAACTCCGCGCAGGCCGAGCCGATCATGGCGACCGTGTCCGCCGGAGATTCGACGGGCATGCTGCCAAAGCCGAAGCAAATCGGCGGTGTCCCGGCGGCGATCCACGACGCCACGTCGTCATCGGCGTCGGTGGTCAACTCCATCGTCAGCGCCCCGACAAAGGGGCGTTGACCATCCCATTTCGCCCATTCGGCGGCCAATCCGGGGAAGCAGACCGCGTCGTAGGCCTGGATCTCCAGGGATTTGCGTTCGGCGATCCGTCGTGGCGAGGGCCCTGTTGCTTTAGGCAGCCCCAATTGACGGCGCTGCGCGTCCTCGGGCTTCTTGTTCAGGCGCCAAGCCAGCCAGTCGAACGCCGACATTGCGGAGCGGGCCAGCGGTGCCGGCAGGATCGAAACGGCCTGACCGTTCGGCCGCATCGGGACGTGATGCAGTGTGGCGAACGGAATGTCGTAATACTCCGCGATGTTTGCAGCGGGCTCTTGGTAACTCTGCCCGGCGAAAAGCAGATCCGCGCCCTCTGCCAGCGACAGCAGCGTCGTGTTCATTTGCTCCCAGCACTGGTCGCTGAGGTCCCACATTTCGCGCCACATGCTGCGCATCTCCCGAATCCTCCAGAACCTGCTGAAGAACGACGTCCAGAAGTTGCGGTACACGTCCAACCATGCCTGGCTTTCCAGCCCGTAAGGCGCGGCCGGCAAGCCTGTTGCCTCGGTGAAGCCAACCGAATCGGGCGGGACGGCCAGGCGCACGTCATGCCCTCTGCGCTGGAGTTCCCGGCCGACAACCACGGAAGGCTCGATGTCACCGCGAGTTCCGTAGGCCGCCAGCACAAATTTCATCCCGAACTCGAGCCTTTCAATCGGGCCGCCGGAGGCAGTAGCGGGCAGATATCACTTACGATATCGGCCAATTGCGGCACCGAAGTGGGCGGGTACGGCGATAGCGAAGGAAATCAGCGGTTCTTATTCCTTGCGCCATAGCACTCCCGTGCCGTCTATTTCGACGATGCCCGTGGTGATGCCGTGCTGCTCGCGGTAATCCGCGACAGCCTGCCGACACGCCTCGATCGCGTGGTAGTCGTCAATGATGCAAAAGCCCCCCGAAGACAGCCGCGGATAGAACGCGTCGAGCCCTTGAATCGTGGATTCGTAAAGATCACCATCAAGCCGCAAAACGGCGATGCGCTCGATCGGAGCATCCTGCAGCGTGTCCTTGAACCAGCCCGGAACAAAGCGAACCCGATCATCAAGCAACCCGTACCGCTCGAAATTCACCCGGACCTCCGCCTCCGGGACCCCCAGTATCCTGGCGTGCCGGTGCAGCGTAATCCCTTTGTCTGCCTGGTAATGCACGGTGTCTGGGGGCGGCACACCCGCGAACGAATCACATAGCCACACGCATCGCGTCTCATCCCCATAGGCCGCCAAGACGGCACGCATCAAAATTGAGGCCCCGCCGCGCCACACGCCACACTCGACCAGATCCCCCGGAACGTTCTCCTCGAGAACGGTCTCGACACATCGCTGCAAACTGGTCAGCCGCTGCATGCCGATCATCGTCAAGGCATCCGCCGGCCAATCCAGCCCCAACTCGCGCGCGTGCTGATTGAACGGACGCTTACGCACCAGCAGGTAATTGCGGGTACTGAACAGCGGGCGCCCCAGCCGCTCATACCCCACCGGCACCAACTCGTCGTCCCCATACCGGGTGAGGTTGCGCCGGAGCAGGTCGAGATACGCAGACCGCGTGTCGACGAACGAGGATCGCCGGTCGCGATCAGTTACGGTCAAGACTTTCTCCAATGCCGCATGAACAAACTCCCGATGATCAGCCTCGACGTCTGTTGACGCCACCAATGCCTTCCGTCTACCCGCCCGGCTGGCCTCCCCAACCTAGACCATTGACGGAGCGGCTGGCCGATCGCCTGATTTGCTCCAACCGCTCACTGCCCACCATCATATGCGCCGTAAGGTCATCGCGTGGTCACCGTCGACAGCGGGCACCGCACGGCATGTCAGGGCGTAGAGGTTTGCCGGAATCCGCCGCGACGCAGTGGGACAACAACCAGCCGCACCCGCCCATCAGGGACCGTCGCACGTCACCTGGCGCGCAACACGAAGCCGGTCCAGTCGCCACGGCCTTGCCGATTGAGGCTTTCCGCGCGCTTTTGCCAGGCCCAGATTTGCTTGGGCCCGACGGCCCGCAGGACCTTCCAAAACATCGCGGGGTCGGTCAGCGGAATATCGCGTTTGTAGGCTTCACTTCCGATGAATTGCAAAAAAGTCGCGTCGTCGAATGTTTTATCGACTCGCAGCCCAACTTTGTCGGCCGCCAGCGCCATTCCCTCTCGGGACGGTATAGCGATATGGCGAGGCGCGTCGATGTTGACCCAGTCGCTCCCATAGATAGTCCACGCTTCCGAAGAGGTCGTTGGCAGGCGAACCAGGCACGCGCCGCCGGGAGCGAGTTTCTCGTATGCCGCCTCGAGCGTCGCGACGAAATCGGGCACGTGTTCGAGGGAATGATTGAACATAATCAAATCGAATTCCCCGGTCACCTCGCTCAGATAGCGCTTCATCAGCGGCACCCCGTGGCGAGTCTGGCCATCGGCCGCCAAGAACGGATCGGCACCGGACAAATTGTTAAATCCGACCCTCGCCAGCCTGTCGAGTAGCACACCCCCGCCACAGCCCACGTCCAATATTCGCGAGTCCCGTGCAAACCCCAATTGACCCAGCACTTTAACGACATCTACGCTTGCATCCTGCGCGCCAATGAGAGAGCGGAGGCTAGGTGAAAGCGCCGATAGTAACGCCCCGACCGGACGGCCCCCAGCACCCAATGCGAAACGATCCTGCTGCGTAGTGAGCCACCGACGCATCCTCGGCTCAGCCGAAACGTCGAAAGAGTAATAATCCGAGGGATAGAAGCGCGCGAGCTCATCGTCTTCGAGCGCGTTGACAATCTGTAGCGTTTCGCAGGCCGCACAGCTGAAATACTCGAATTGCTCTCGGGTGCCGAAAAACATCTCGCGGACGGAAAGGGTACGGTGCGGACCAGTCGATCCGCACAGCCGGCACTCGTTGGTGACTTCGCTCACTTCACTCTTTCCCATGAAATTCTCCCCCGAAGCCGGTGGTGGATTCCCCGGCTTGGAGCGGCGTCAACGGCGCCCGGCATGTTCTCCTACGGCACTACCCGCTGGGAGCGTGGAATCGCTTGTCGCAGAAAGAGAATCCTGCTCACCGATCCATCCGAGCAGTGCATGCAGACCCTCGTCGAGCGCCCACTTCGGACGCCAGTCGAGCTCCTCTTCCGCCGGTTCGATGTCACAGCTCGCGGCGCGTACGTCACCGTCGCGGAATTTCGGGACTACGACGGGTTCGGGGGCGCCGCACATGGTTGCGACCTTCTGGGCCAGCTCATGGATGGTCGTCGGGCGGCCCGATCCGATGTCGAGACAGCGCGGCTGGGTCGCGGGCCGCTGCACCGCGCTAAACAACGCGTCGACGACGTCGTCGATGTAGACGAAATCGCGCACGATGCGGCCGTCCTCGTAAACCTCCAACGGATGTCCTTCGCGTGCAAGACGCGCGAAGAGAGCGACTATTCCCGTGTACGAATTCGTCAGCGACTGACCCGGCCCGTAGACGTTCTGCAGACGCAGCACACTGAGGCTGGCGTCATGCGCGGCCGTCCAGGCCGCCAGAAGGTGCTCCTGGGCGAGCTTGGTCGCGGCGTAAACATTGGTGGGCCTGGGTTCCGTTCGGTCGGCGCAGCTCGCAAGCGGGATGGCAGCTTCGCCCGTCGGCCCTTGCGGATCCCAGACGCCGGCGAGCAGCTGGGCATGACTGCGAGGCCGCGGATAGAAGGTATGCGTGCCGCATTGCCACGCACCCTCGCCGTAGATGGCCCTCGACGAGGCCAGCACGAGTTGGTCCGGCACCAGTTCCGAGCGGCTCAGGGCGTCAAGAAGCTGGGTGGTGCCGACCACGTTCACCGAGCCATGGCGCGTCGCCTCCGAGAGCGACTGCGCCGTGCCCGTCTCGGCCGCCAAATGGACGATCTGGCAAGGGCGGAACAACCGCAGCACCGCATCCCAGTCGGGTGCGTGAGCGACATCGCCGGTGAACAACCGCACGGACGGCGGCAGGTCGATCGGCCGATTACCACCGTGTACCTGCGGGTGCAGGACGTCCATCACGGCGACGTCGTAACCGGCCTCCACAAGACGGCGCGACAGGGCTGACCCGATGAACCCGGCTCCCCCGGTGATGAGCACGGAGCCTGACAAGAACCGACGCCTTCCGTTCGAGTGCAATGAATGATGTGGCCGAGGAATCAGCTGGATCCCTGGTACGCCCGAGTGATGGGCGCGCGGTCTGCGGTGGATTCTCGTGCCGGTTTGATCAATAGGCCCTGGCCGGTGGGCAACGCACAGATCGGCACGTCCAGCTCACGCGCCAATTCATCCATCGCGAGGCGCTGCTCGTCGAACCCTCGGTAGGCGTAGTCGTCGAGCAGCACGAAAGCGCCGGGAGAAAGGCGCGGCCAGAAAAAGCGCAGGGCGGCAACCTCCGGGGGAGCGCAATTCATGTCGATGTGCAGGAACGCAACCGCGCGGGCATCGACCTGGTCGAGCGTTTCCGGGATTGAGCCGACGATGATGCGTTGGTTCTGCCACTGAGCGAAATTGGCCCGCACACTGTCAACGCCGCTGACATACATCCCGGTGCGCAGGTGATGCTCGCTCCTTTGGAGATCCCCGGCATTGCTGTCCCCGGCTACGCTGAAGCGCGGGTCGAGGCCCGCGAAGGTGTCGAGCAGATAGAACGTCTTGCCCAACCGATCCCAATCGAGGTATTCCATTACGGCGCTGCTCAAGAACCCGTAATTGACGCCGCACTCGACGAAATCGCCGTCAAGCTTGCTGGCGCTGGCCGCCGCCCACAGTCCGACGTGGACGCGCCAATGCCACTGGTACCAATCCTGCCCGCCGAGGGCGCGCGCCCCTCGCTCGTAGGCGCGCTGGAATGCCGGATCGTCCAGGAAAGCGTGGCGGTGGAAACTGATCAACCCGTCGTTGGCGTAGACATCGGGTAAAACTTTGCGCGCAATCGCGTACTCGGTGCGCACCCACCAGAGCAGGAGGCGGGCCCTCAGAGACAGGGGACGTGAGGAGGATGACGCCCCTGTGCGCTTCACGGCAGCGCGTCGACTCTTGCCCATGGCGCCACAATAGACGGCGGCCGTGCGCCATCGCCGTCGATCGTCGTATCTTGCCTCAAGCGCATGTCGCCTGGGCCCAGGTTCGGCGGCGCCGATGAGCCACCGCGACGGCTTCCATCACATCGCTTTTGCATATTTGTTTTGTTGCTTAACATTTCATCGCCTCGGCGCAGACATCACTCGCGCTCGACATTTGCTGGATGAGAACCGTCAGCGGCAGGACCTCTAGGCCCAGGTGCCCTTGCGACGGTGAGCCAGCGCGACGATTTCGAGCAATGGCTTCGCGATGGACGGCCTCAGCAGCCTGGTGGTGACGCTGTTGGAATGGCGACGGGCGTCTTCCAACGCCAACCGGAAATCGTGTTCACTGGCCCGATAGGCCTCGAAAACGCGGTCCAGCGTCGAGACATCCGGCGGTCCGTCCAGCGCGGCCGCGTGCATGGCCTCATAGACCGCCGACATCCAGTCGGTGCCAAAACGATCGACCACCGGGCCGCAATCCCGGTTGCGCCGCAGATCAGGAGTGAGAAAGTCGTCGACTGCGCTTTCATCCTCCGTGCTCAGGTCGATCTCCAGCGCGGAGGAGATCCGCTTCACCTCCCGGCGCCAGTCCCCGAGGAGCTGGGTGTATTCAACGAAGACCCGGGGCACGTCGCGCGAGTGGCGCTCGGCCAGCAGGTTCCCTTTCAACCACAGGGAGCTCGCCAGTTCCGGGGATGCCCCGGCGGCCTTACCGAGCGACGCGATGACCTCCTGCGGATGACGCACCGCGATGACGACCGCGACGTCGAGACCCGCCCGACGCGCCGCCTCGAACCACATCTCCGACAGCACAACAATGTTCAAGTCCTTGATGACCAGCAGCGGTGCGGCCGGCAGCGTCTCGAGGTAGGCCGTGATGTCGGCGGTACAGGCCTCCCTCTCCACCTCGGTGAAGGCATCCTCCTCCAGCACGCGCAGCGACGGGTCCCACCAGGCGCTGCCGCGGCGCTCCAGGATTGACCTGTTGAGCAGCAGCGACGCGCGCGGCTCCCAGTAGCCGCGCTTGTTGGTTTCGTCGGCCCCCATCATCCCGGCCGGAAGCGCGGCGCCGCATAACGAAAGAACGCGGGTCAATGCCGACGTCCCCGACCGGCCCATCCCCAAAACGAACAAAGCGAGCGGCCGCGTTTCGGCTGAACGTTCGAGGAGGCTGGCGGAGCCGGCGATACTTTTGGCGGGTCTAGTGGTGCGGGCCAATCTCATCCAGCTTCCAGCCTTCCAGTTTCGTGCGTGTCTACGCTCGGGGGTCTCGCGGCATTTTACCGATTGTTCGACTTTGCGGGCTGGTTCTATAAACACGCGTCTAGATTTGTAAACGGTATGGAGCAGATGTGTAAATCAGCAGCGTCGGGCTGCTGACCTGGACTTTCCGCTACCCCGTCCCTACGGCGCCGCGCCGGAGCGCGATCCGACGCATCCGGTGAGGTCGTTAGCCCGCGACGGCTCCCGGCTCGAAGAACGGCGCCCCGTATTCGGTCACCGGCTCGAAGCCGCGTTTGCGGGCTTTCTCGGCGGCCTTGCGGATCAGCGCGTAGATGCCGACGAACGCCGCGTGGTCGGTCATCACGAACGGTGTCAGCAGCCGGTTGTGCACCAGCGAGAAGGCCACCCCGCTCGCCGGGTCGGTCCAGCCGAGCGAACCGCCCAGCCCGACATGGCCGAAGCCGGGCATCACGTTCCCGATGGGCAAGCTGTGGTAGCCCAGGTGGAACGCCAGCGGCACGAACAGGTTTCGGTCCGGGCGCAGGCTGCGCCGCCCGGTCAGGCCGGCGACCATCTCGCGGGACAGGAACCGGATGCCGTCGACCTCGCCGCCGTTGGCGATGGCTCCATACATCCGCGCCAACCCGCGGGCCGTCACCACCCCGTTGGCCGCCGGGATCTCCGCATCCAGCAATGGGATATCACCCTGCACCGCGGAGACCATGCCCGGGAAGTACATGGACCGGAATCCCCCGGACAGCTCGTTGGCGACCTTGCGCGTCACACAGCTGAGGACCGGGTTCCGCACGAGGTTCTGTGGGGCGACGATCTGGGCGACCCGGGTCGGCGCCCCGGCCGGCGGGCGACCGAGATACAACCCGTCGGTGCCCAACGGTTCGGCGAGCTCCTCGCGGACCAGCACTCGCATGCCTTTTCCGGTCACACCCCGGGCGAGCCCGGACATCAGCCAGCCGAAGGTCAGCGCGTGATACGCGGGCTTGCCCAGCAGCCGCCCGGGCGCCGCCGCGGCCAGGCGCTCTTCCATCACGACGTGGTCCAGCAAGTCTTCGGAGCTGGCGCCGCGCAGGCCCGACAGGCCCGCAGCGTGCCTCATCACGTCGCGCACGGTGAGCTTTGCCTTGCCGTTGGCACCGAACTCCGGCCAGTACTCGGCCACCGGCGCCTCGTAGTCGATCAGGCCACGGTCGGCCAGCCGGTGAATGACGGTGGCGGCCATTCCCTTGGTCGCCGAGAAGACCATCGGGGCGCTGTCGGCCGACCACGGCGTGTGGCCGCCGCGGTCGGACCAGCCCGTCCAGACGTCGACGACGGGTTGGCCGTCGAGATACACCGCCAGCGCGCCGCCGCCGAACCGGCGGGCGGGAAACATGCTGGCGAAGCTGCGAACGACGCATCCAAAGTGTGAGTCCGCCGCGCCGGACACACGGTGACCTGCGTCAGGGTCATCGTGGACACGGACCGCGCGGCGATCGACTCGGGTTTCCACCGTCACAACTTCGAATTTACTTCGATTTCACACCTTCCCGGAGCGAAATCTAGATTGTTTACCTATCCGTTAGTCTGACGCAGCCGTTAATATTTGCTCGGCCGCCAGCGCGGGGGTCAGCTCCCCCGCTTTGACCCGGCGCTCGACCTCGGCGCGCATCTTGCGCACCTTCGGGTTGGACAGCACCCGGTCCAAGACCGTGTCGCGGACCATCTGCCACGTCCAGTCGACCAACTGGGCGCGCCGGCGCGCCTCGAACTCCCCGGCCTCGGTGAGCACCTGACGATGACGTTCGATGGTCTCCCACAACTCCTTCAGGCCGGTCCCCTCCATCGCGCTCATGGTCAGAACGGGTGGCCGCCAGAGTGTTTCACGCGGATGTATCAACCTGATCGCAGAGGACAGTTCGCGGGCGGCCATCCGCGCCTCGGCAACGTGCTCGCCGTCGGCCTTGTTCACCACCACGATGTCGGCCAGCTCCAGCGCGCCCTTCTTGATGCCCTGCAGCTGATCGCCGCTGCGCGCCAGGGTCAGCAGGACGAACGTGTCGACCATGTTGGCAACGGTCACCTCCGACTGACCGACGCCGACGGTCTCGATGATGATCACGTCGAAACCGGCGGCCTCCAACAACACCACGGTCTCGCGCGTGGCCTTTGCTACGCCGCCCAGGGTGCCCGACGTGGGCGACGGCCGGATGTAGGCATCCGGGTGCACCGCCAGGCGCGCCATCCGGGTCTTGTCGCCGAGGATCGATCCACCGCTGCGCGTCGACGACGGGTCGACGGCCAGCACTGCCACCCGGTGGCCTTGCTCGATCAGATGCATGCCGAGCGACTCGATGGTGGTGGACTTGCCCACCCCGGGGGTCCCGGTGATGCCCACGCGATGCGCATTGCCCGAGTCCGGCGTCAGCTCCAGCAGCAGCCGCTGCGCCTTCTCGTGATGGTCGGCGCGGGTGGACTCCAGCAGCGTGATGGCTCGCGGCAACGCCGCACGGTCACCGGCCCGAACGGCGGCGGCCAATTTCTCGACGGTCTGGCCGCTCATGACGCCGGCACCGGCACCGCGAGAGTGCAACTGGCGACGCATTCGCCGAGTAACACCGTCGCTAGTTGCACTTTCGCGCGAAGGAATCCGGTCACTGGCCCAGGTCGTAACCCAGCCGCTCGGCGAGCTTGTGCAGCAAGCCGATCGCGGCGTCGGCGATCACCGTCCCGGGCGGGAAGATGGCGGCGGCCCCGGCCTCGTACAACTCGTCGAAGTCACCGGGCGGGATGACCCCGCCGACCACGATCATGATGTCGGGCCGTCCCACCTCGGCGAGCGCGTCGCGGAGTGCCGGCACCAGCGTCAGGTGGCCGGCGGCCAGCGACGAGACGCCGACGACGTGCACGTCGTTGTCGGCGGCCTGCCGGGCCACCTCCTCGGGCGTGGAGAACAGCGAGCCGACGTCGACGTCGAACCCCAGGTCGGCGAAGGCCGTCGCGATCACCTTCTGGCCGCGGTCGTGACCGTCCTGGCCCATCTTGGCCACCAGAATCCTGGGCCGGCGCCCGTCGGCCTCGGCGAACTTCTCGACTAGTTCGGTGGCGGTTGCGATGTTGGGGGCCTTTCCGGCTTCGTCACGGTAGACACCGGCGATGGTGCGGATCTCCGCCTGGTGCCGCCCGTATACCTTTTCCAGCGCGTCGGAGATCTCCCCGACCGTCGCCTTGGCCCGGGCGGCGTTGATCGCCAGCGCCAGCAGATTATTACCCAGCCCGTCCTCACCGGCGCGGCCGTGTGCCGCGGCGGCCCGGGACAGCTCGGCCAGGGCGGCCTCGACGGCTTGGGGATCCCGGCCGGCCCGCAACTCTTTCAGTTTGGCCAGCTGTTCGGCGCGCACCCGGCTGTTCTCGACCTTGAGCACCTCGACCTCTTGGTCCTCTTCGACCTGATACTTGTTGACGCCGATCACCGGCTGCATCCCGGAGTCGATGCGGGCCTGGGTGCGCGCGGCCGCCTCCTCGATGCGCAACTTGGGAATGCCGTCGCTGATGGCCTGGGCCATGCCCCCGTGCTCGGCGACCTCGGCGATGTGGGCGCGGGCCCGCTGCGCGAGCTGATGGGTCAGCCACTCCACGTAATACGAACCGCCCCAGGGGTCGATCGGTCGCGTGGTGCCCGACTCCTGCTGCAGCACCAACTGGGTGTTGCGCGCGATCCGCGCGGAGAAGTCCGTGGGCAAGGCCAACGCCTCGTCAAGCGCGTTGGTGTGCAGCGACTGGGTGTGCCCCTGGGTGGCGGCCATCGCCTCGATGCAGGTGCGCGCCACGTTGTTGAAGGCGTCCTGCGCGGTGAGCGACCAGCCGGAGGTCTGCGAATGTGTGCGCAACGACAGCGATTTCGCATTCTTCGGGTTGAACTGGGCGACCAGCTCGCTCCACAACAGCCGACCCGCCCGCAGCTTGGCGACCTCCATGAAGAAGTTCATCCCGATGCCCCAGAAGAACGACAGGCGCGGCGCGAACTTGTCGATGTCCAGGTCGGCGTCCAGGCCCGCCTTGATGTAGTCGACGCCGTCGGCCAGTGTATACGCCAGCTCCAAATCGGCGGTGGCGCCGGCCTCTTGGATGTGATAGCCCGAGATGGAGATGGAATTGAACTTCGGCATCTTCGCGCTGGTGTAGCCGAAGATGTCGGAAATGATGCGCATCGACGGCTTGGGCGGATAGATGTAGGTGTTGCGCACCATGAATTCTTTGAGGATGTCGTTCTGGATGGTGCCCGCCAGCTTCTCCGGCGGCACCCCCTGCTCCTCGGCGGCCACCACGTACAGCGCCAGGATCGGCAGCACCGCACCGTTCATGGTCATCGACACGCTAACCGTCGACAGGTCGATGCCGTCGAACAGCTGCCGCATGTCCAGGATGGAATCGATTGCCACACCAGCCATTCCGACGTCACCCTGCACGCGGGGATGGTCGGAGTCGTAGCCGCGGTGGGTGGCCAGGTCGAAGGCCACCGATAGGCCCTTCTGACCGGCGGCCAGGTTGCGGCGGTAGAACGCGTTCGACTCCGCCGCGGTGGAGAACCCCGCGTACTGGCGGATGGTCCACGGCTGGTTGACGTACATCGTGGGGTACGGGCCGCGCAGGAAGGGCGGTTCGCCGGGGAAGCTGTTCAGCGGGTAACCGCCGGCCACCGCGGCGGCCCGGTCGGCGCCGATGTAAACCGGTTTGACGGTGATGTCTTCGGGCGTATGCCATTCGAGCTGATCGGGCGTGTACCAGTGCGCCGCCGCGGCCGCGGCCACGTGCTTTTGCACGGCGGCTTCGGTGGGCGGCGGCAGCGGGCGCTCGCCATTCAGCGGTACCTCGGCGAAGTTGCCGATCACGGGTGCGGTCGTGGTCATTAGGGCTACGCTCCCAGTCGAGTGAGCAGGTTCGAAAGGGCTTCGACCGCATCGATTTTCGCGGTCAGGAACTCGTCGGGCCGGTGTTCGGCGTCGCCCACGGACTTCTCCGGTCCGGCCAGGTAGACCCTCGACACGCCGGCGGCCCGGGCCGCTTCGACGATCGCCGCGGCCTCGTCGGCGTAGCGCTTGTCGGTGCCGCAGATGACCGCCGCGCTCGGCGATCCCGCGTCGGCGACGGCCTTCGCGACACCGGTGGCATCGACCGTTCCGGGGTTGACGGCTTCGATGCCGCCCGACGCCAACAGGTTGGCCGCGAACGTGGCGCGGATGTTGTGCTCGGCCAGCGGGCCCAACGGGAGCAGCAGCACCTGCGGGCGTGCGCCGGTGCGGGCCAGGAAGGCATCGGAGCGGTCGCGCAGCGCCTCGAACGCGGCGGCGTAGCGCCGCAGGTTGCCGGCGGCCAACGGGGTGACCGACGAATCAGCCTGCGGCAGAGCCGGTTCAGTGAGGTTCGGGAACTCGTTGACACCGGTGATCGCGGTGCGGCGATGCGCGACGTCGTCGGCGCGTCGCGCGGCCACCTCGGCGATCCGGTCGGCGACGTAGTCGCGCGCCTCGACGAACCCGCCGCGCGCCTCGACGGCCTGGAAGTGCTCCCAGGCCTGCTCCGCGAGCCGCGCGGTGAGGTCCTCGACGAACCACGACCCACCGGCGGGGTCCAGCACCCGGCCGACGTGCGACTCCTCCAGGAGCAGCAGCTGGGTGTTGCGGGCGATCCGGCGCGCGAAGCTTCTCGCCGTGCCGGGGAAGCCGCCCGGGATCGCCACGTCGAACGGGAGGACCAGCACGGTGTCGGCGCCGCCGACGCCCGCGCCGAAGGCGGCCAGCGTGCAGCGCAGCATGTTCACCCACGGGTCGCGTTGGGTCATCATCGGCAGCGACGTTTCCGCGTGCACGGTGACGGCGCCGCCGTCCGGGTCGCCGACGACCTCGGCGACCCGCGCCCACAGGCGCCGCACGGCCCGCATCTTGGCCAGCGTCACAAACTGGTCGTCGTCGGCGGCCATCCGGAAACTGATCTGCCGCAACGCCTCACCGACCGACACACTCGCTTCGGTGAGCCGCCGCAGGTAGCCCACCCCGGCGGCCACGGTGCCGGCGAGCTCCCAGGTCGCGTTGGCGCCCAGGTTGTGAAAGGCGGGCCCGTCGACCGTGATCGCCCGCACGCCGCGCTCGCGGGCCGCGCGCGTGGCCACCCCGACGACCTCGTCGAGCGGGGGCGCGGGACGGTCGCTCAGCGCCGCGGTGAGCGGGTCGCCGCCCAGGTCGATCGAGATCAGTTCGCGCTGGTCCGCCTCCACCCGGGACGCCATCGCCAACAAGACGTCGGCGGCGGCGGAGTAGTCCGCGCCCGCGTCGACGATGACCGGCACCATGCTCAGGTACACGCCGTCCAGGGCCTCCTCGAGCTGGCCGGCCGTCACACCGGACTCGCCCACCCGCAGCACCAGCGCGCTCGCGCCGTTGCCGAGCGCCTCGAGCACCGCGGCGTTGACGTCCTTGGCCGCCACCCCGGCGACGCGGTCGGCCGGGAACGCCTCGGCCACCTTCCAGCCGGACTTGACGTCGCGCAGGGCGTCCGCGCCCCGCACGTACGGCCACTCGCCCGGCAGCGGCGGTTCCGGCAGCTCGTCGAGCGCGGTGTACAGCGCCCGGATGGCGATGCCGTCATAGGTCGGGGTTTCCAGCAGCCGCTCGGGCTGGTCACCGAGTTCCTCGGGGTCCTTCCGGGTGCTTTTCGACAGCACGCCGGCGACCGCACTGCGCCAGCGCCCGCGAACCTGTTCTAGTTCGGCGAGTTCGGGTACATCAATGGACACCGATTGCTCCCTTTTCCCAGCAAATGGGGCCTGCGACTTACTAATGAGGCTAATTGATCGGGCCTGGCGGCAGAAAACCGCGCGGCCCAGCGTTGCGAAGAAACGCCAGCGTCGGGAAACGAGTTATTCACCTGCGCCCCGTAACCTCTACAGGCGTGACGGCTTCCGCCACCTGCAGAATCAACCGGACGCTGCGCGACCTCGGCGGCGCGCTGGCCGCGACCGCGCGTCTGCTGTCGCGGCCCCGGGCGATCGCCACAGTGGTCGGTATCACACTCTTGATCGCCGCCGCGTCATGGCTGCCCCTGCCCACGCCGGTGCAGATGCGCGACTGGGCCCAGTCGGTCGGCCCCTGGTTCCCGTTGGCGTTCCTGGCCGCGCACATCGTGGCCACCGTGGTCCCGGTTCCGCGCACGGCGTTCACCCTGGCCGCGGGGCTGCTGTTCGGCGCGCTGACGGGTGTGGCGCTCGCGGTGGTTGCCAGCACCGCGAGCGCGGTGATCGCGCTGCTGCTGGTGCGCGCGGCCGGATGGCGGCTGAACCGCCTGGTTCGCCATCGATCGATCGACACGGTCGACGAGCGCTTGCGGCAACGGGGCTGGCTGGCCATCTTGTCGCTGCGGCTGATTCCCGCCGTGCCGTTTTCGGCCATCAATTACGCGGCCGGCGCGTCGACGGTGCGCCTGCTGCCCTACACCCTGGCCACGCTGGGCGGCCTGCTGCCGGGCACCGCCGCCGTGGTGATCCTCGGCGACGCGCTCGCCGGCCACCCCAACTCGCTGCTGTACCTGGTTTCGGTATGCACGGCGACCCTGGGTCTGACGGGCCTGGTGATCGAGATCCGCCACTTCCGCCGCCACCACCGCCGCGCGCACAGTTCCGTCGGCGACGAGCCCTCCCCCGAGCCGGCCATCGTCAGCTAAAAAATCTGGCCAATCGCGGTGGCTGCCAAGCCGAAAGCTGGCAAGCTGGGATCACAGACTTACCGGCATCGCGCTCAAAAAGGGGGAGGGTGTTGGCCGGAATCCAGGTGCCCTACCCGACGCCACAGCGTTCCAGGATGCATTCCGCGCTGTTGGCGATCGCGGCACTGTGCTGCGCCCTCGCCTTGGTCGCCGCCGTCGGCCGGCTGTCCAGGAACGCCATCCCGGCCCAGGAACCCGCCCCGCCGCCGCTCCTGTCGCCGATCGATCTGCCCGCGTCGAGCGCGGTCGGCCCCGGCGCGGGCATCTACGTCGAGTACGCGGACGGGTCGGGCGGAATGGGCTGCACCGCTGGGTTTTTGGTGCGAACCAGCACCGGTCAGTCCGGTGTCCTCACCGCCGGCCACTGCAACCGCCCCGGCGAGGCCAGCAAGGTGACGATGAACCTGGGCGGCGTCCTCCCGTACGCGACGCTGGGCACGTTCAACCAGACGGTCAGCGAGGGCGTTCACGACGAGCAGCACGACATCGGCCTGATCATGCTCAACGGCGACAACGTTCCGCAGAATCCGGCCATCGGGGGCTCCTTGCCGGTCTCCGGCGTCGCCGGCAACGTAGAGCCCGGCCAGGAACTCTGCAAATTCGGCATGGGCTCCGGCGAGGCCGCGTGCGGACAAATCACGGACGTCACCGACAGCAAGGTCGTGTTTACGGCGCCCGGCCAATGCGGCGATTCCGGCGGCCCCGTCTATCTCAACGAAGGTGACGGCACCGTTCGCGCCGTCGGCATCCTCATCCGAGGGGGCGACCCCTACACGCCCAAGCCGGGGTGTTCTGCCCCGGCGAAATTCTCGGTCGCCGAGCTGATCCAGCCCTGGCTGGACCAGTGGCGTCTCACCGCGGTGACCGCCGCGTCCGCGTCCCGCTGACACATCGTGCCGCCGTCACGATCCGCCGAATCGTGGCGGCGGCGGCCTTTTCGCCAGTAGCGTCTCGGTTACCCACATCCGACGACCATGGAGAGCTACATGACCTCGGACAACACCGGAACCCGCCGCTTCCCGAGCGGCATCGCCATCGTCACCGGGCTGGCCGGCCTGGTACTCGGCGCGCTCGCCACCTTCGCGATCACTGGGCTGGTCTGGACGGTCCGGGTGCAGCTTCCCCCGCCGCCCTACCCCTCACAGCTGTCGTCGCAGTCGGCCGGCGGGGGCGGCTGCGTCCTCTCGTCGCCGCCATCCCCCACGTCCGCGCCGGCCGTCGTGCCCGCGCCCCCGCCGCCACCGCACGCGTAGCGGTGTCGCTCCTTCCCGAACTCGCCGGGCGGCTGCTCCGCTCGCGCCGACTCATGCGCGCGCCGATCTGGCTCTTCAAGGCCCGTGCGGGCGTGCTGTTCGGATCGCGGATGCTGATGCTCGAGCACACCGGTCGCAAGTCGGGCGCGCGGCGCTACGCCGTTCTGGAGGTCGTCGACCACCCCACCCCCGCGACCTACGTCGTCGCCTCAGGTTTCGGCCGAAAAGCGCAGTGGTTCCGCAATATTGAGGCCGACCCGCGCGTGCGTGTCTACGCCGGCAGCCATGCGCCCAGAGGCGCCACGGCCCGGGTCATGACCCAAGACGAGGTGGACGGCACGCTGGCCACCTACCGCGGCCGCCACCCGAGGGCGTGGGAGCGGATGCGGCCGGTGCTGGAGGGGACGCTCGGCGCTCCGATCACCGACACCGGCGCACCGCTGCCGCTGGTCGAGCTGCGCCTGGACTAGCTGCGGTCGGGGCCCTTCGCCGTCATCACGGCGAACGTGGCCAGGAACACCGCCGCCGGCAGGGTGTTGACGACCTTGTCGCGTACCCGGATGTGCGCGCCCAGTGCGAAGACGAAATAGACCGTCAGCATCGCCGTCGTCACCCGTGCCAGGGCCGGGAAGCGGGTGACCGATAGCAGGCCCACGGCGGCGGCCGCCTTCACCACCGGCAGCACGGGCCGCACGTTCTCCGGCAGACCCACGTCGTCCAGGACCTTCTTGATCGGGGCGACCTGGACACCGCATGCCACCGCGTCCACGGCGTGGAAGGCGCCGAGCGCCACGTAGGTCTTCGGCGAAGTGAAAAGGCTCATGGGGCAATCCTATTGACCCAACTGCGGCGGCGCTCCCGGGGTCGTGCCATCCACCGGTTGCCGGGCGATCGCCTCGGCCTTGGCCACCGCCTGGGCGATCGCGGGGTCGGTTTCGGTGGAGAACCAGTCGGCGACCTCGGCGTCGTCGTCAGCGCTTGGCTTGGGCGCGTCGTCGACCGGGGACGGCTGGAACCGGAACACCCCGTCCTCGCCCGGGGTGCCCAGCAGTCTGGTGAACCCCTGCAAGGCGGCGCTGAAGTCGCTGGGCACCACCCACACTTTGTTGGCGTCACCGCGCGCCATCTCCGGCAACGTCTGCAGGTATTGGTAGGCCAGCATCTCCGGGGTGGGCCGGCCGGCCTTGATCGCGGCGAACGTCTTCTCGATGGCCTTGGCCTGCCCCTGCGCCTGCAGGTACGCCGCGGCGCGCTCACCCTGGGCGCGCAGCACACGGGACTGCCGCTCTGCCTCGGCGGCCAGGATCGCCGCCTGCTTGGCGCCCTCGGCGGCCAGGATCTGCGCCTGCTTGGCGCCTTCGGCCTGTGTGATCGCGGCCTGCCGGTTCCCTTCGGCGGTGAGGATCATCGCCCGCTTCTCGCGGTCGGCCTTCATCTGCTTTTCCATCGAGGCCTGGATGGACGGCGGCGGGTCGATGCTGCGCAACTCCACCCGGGCGACCCGCAGGCCCCAGCGTCCGGTCGCCTCGTCGAGGACGCCGCGCAGTTGACCGTTGATCATGTCGCGGGAGGTCAGCGTCTGCTCGAGCGTCATGCCGCCCACCACGTTGCGCAGCGTGGTGGTGGTGAGCTGCTCCACGCCGACGATGTAGTTGCTGATCTCGTAGACGGCCGCCTGCGGGACGGTGACCTGGAAGTAGACCACGGTGTCGATGTTGAGGGTCAGGTTGTCCTCGGTGATCACCGGCTGCGGCGGGAACGACACCACCCGCTCACGCAGGTCCACCCGGGCGCGGATCCGGTCGATGAACGGCACCAACAGAGTCAGCTGACCGCTGACCGTCCGGCTGTATCGACCCAGCCGCTCGATCACCGCGGCCTCGGCCTGCGGTATCAGGGCGACCGACTTGGCCACCACGACTATGGCGAATATCACCAGGACGGCCAACAACACCAGACCAGCAACCGCACCTTGCACGGGAGTTCCTCTCTCTCACAGCGCCTTTCGCAGCCGTCATGGACTGCTCTTGAACACCACCGCCGTGGCGCCGTCAATTTGCAAGACGGTCACCGACTCCCCCGGTTCGTACACATCGTCGTCGTTGAGCGGACGCGCCGTCCACACCTCGCCGTCGAGCTTCACCCGGCCGTCGTGGCGGGAAATCCGCTCGAGCACCAAGGCGTTCTTGCCCTGCAGCGCCTCGATGCCCAGTTGCGGTGCGTGCGGGGGCGTCAGTCGCCGTCGCAGCGCGGGGCGAACCGTCACCAAAAGCAGAACCGAGACGATCAGGAACACCGTCCCGTCCGCCCACACGGGCCAGTCCGTCAACCAGCTGGTGACCGCCGTGGCCAATGCACCGCCGCCGAGCATCAGCAAGAACATATCGCCCGTCAGCGTCTCCGCACCGGCAAGCACCAGCGCGAATATTAGCCAAAGCACCGCGGCGTACATGCGGCCAGAATACGCGTGATCCGCCTTTGCCGGGCAAAACAACTACACTGCGGAATCGTGTGTTGTCCCAGTGTCTCGCTGTCCCTGTGGGCCAATGCCTGGCTCGCGGGCAAGGCCGCGCCCGACGACGTCCTGGATGCGTTATCGGTATGGGCTCCAAAGCAATCGGTGACCGCGTATGATGCGGTCGCCGCGGGTCACACCGGGCTGCCCTGGCCCGATGTACACGACGCCGGGACGGTGACGCTGCTGCAGACGCTGCGCGCCGCGGTGGGCCGATCGGCGCCCCCTCGCGACGGCCAGGGCGGGCTGCCCGGGACGATCAATGTGGTTTTGCCGGTGCCCGGCGATGTGCGCGGGCTGGCCCCGGGGACGCAGTTCGAGAGTGACGCCCTGGCCGCGGGCGAGGCGATCATCATCGCCAACCCGAACGATCCCGCGACCGCCGTCGGGCTGGTGCCCGACTTCTCCTACGACGAAGAGGCGGCGGACTTTCCGGAGTTGTGCGCGCTGTGCTGGACGGTGTACTCGCTGCCGGGCGCGCCGGTGCTCGACCACTACGAGCTCGGGGACGCGGAATACACGCTGCGGTCCGCCGTCCGGTCGGCCGCCGACGCGCTCGGCGCCATCGGGCTGGGATCGGCCGCGGCCGACGTCGACGATCCGCGCGGGCTCGTCGAGCAGCTGCTGGAATCCGCACGGCAGCACCGGATTCCCGACCATGCGCCCTCCCGGGCGTTGCGGGTGCTGGAGAACGCCGCACACGTCGACGCCATCATCGCCGTCAGCGCCGGACTTAGTCGCTCCCCCGACTCGCCGGAGCGTTTCACGGCGCCCGTCGTCGCCGGCCCCGAGCCGTTCGGCACGCAGTCGTCTTCGGAGGCTCGCATCGCCAGCGACGCGTTGCGGCCGTTGACCGCCGTGGTGCGTTCGGCGCGGATGGCCGCCGTTAACGCGATCCTGCATTCGGCCTGGGCTGATTAGCCGTACTCGACCGCGACGCAGTGCGGCGGACGGCACGGCGGGCCGTTGACGCTGGCAAGACAACCGGGCACCGGGTCCGGGCCGGCCACCCGGGCCGGGCTCCGGCCGGTGCGCAGCTCGTCGACCAGATCGGCGGCCAGCCGGGCGAATCGGCGATCCGCGTTGGGCGTAGCGGCCCGGGCGAACGCCATCCCCGCCGCCTCGGCTTGGGCTCGCAACTCCTCGTCGAGATCCCACACCACCTCGATGTGGTCGGCGACGAACCCGATCGGGCAGACGATGACGGCCTTGGTGCCCGAGGCGGCCAACGCCGTCAGATGGTCCTCGACACTGGGCTCCAACCACGGCACCTGCGGCGGACCCGAACGCGACTGCCAGGCCAGGTCGTAGTCGGCGTATCCAGCCGCCGCGGCGACCAGCCTTGTGGCATAAGCGACTTGGCGGCTGTACAGCCTCGGGCCGAGGCGCTGGTCGGCGGCCACCGGGACCGAATGCGCGGTGAACACCAGCCGCGCGCCGGCGGGCACGGTCTGCGCCGCGGCCGCGACGGCGTCGGCGAACATCTCGACGAAGAGCGGGTGGTCGAAGTACCGCCGCAGCTTCACCAGCTCCGGCGCGCCCAGCCCGGCCGTCTTTCGTGCCCGGGCGATGTCTTCGGAGTACTGCGTGCAGCCCGAATGTCCGCTCCACGCCGACGTGGTGAAGACCGCCGCGCGCTGAACACCGTTGTCGCGCATGGCCGCAACCGTGTCTTCGACGTACGGTTCCCAGTTGCGATTGCCGAAATAGATTGGCAGGTCCAGTTCCGCCTGCAGCTCGGTGATCAGGGCGCGGTTGATCCCGTTGATCGGCGACACCCCGCCGAAATGCAGGTAGTGCTGGGCGACGTCGTCCAGCCGTTCCGGTGGCACGTTGCGGCCGCGGGTCACGTTCTCCAGGAACGGCCGCACCTGCTCGGGGCCTTCCGGCCCGCCGAAGGACAATAGCAGGACGGCGTCGAAATCCATTGTGGGCTAAAGCAACTGCGTGCTGGCGCCACCATCGGCGAAGATGATGGTGCCGGTGGTGGCCGGCAGCCAGTCGGAAAGCAGGGCGCACACGGTCTTGGCGACGGGCGTCGGGTCCTTCATATTCCAGCCGATCGGCGCCCGCTGGTCCCAACCCTCTTCCAGCAGTTGCATCTGCGCGCCGGCCTCCTCGCCGAGGGCACCACCCACGATCGCCGACATTGCCAGCGTCCGAATAGGCCCCGCCGCAACGAGATTCGACCGCACCCCGAACTTGCCGGCCTCGCGGGCGACGAACCGGTTGACCGATTCGAGCGCGCTCTTGGCCACCGTCATCCAGTTGTAGGCCGGCATGGCCCGGCTGGGGTCGAAGTCCATGCCGACGATGGACCCGCCGGGATTCATGATCGGCAGCAACGCCTTGGCCAGCGAGGCATACGAATACGCGGAGATGTGGATGCCCTTGGAGACATCCTCGTACGGCGCGTCGAAGAACGGGTTGATGCCCATCCCGGTCTGCGGCATGAAGCCGATCGAGTGCACCACGCCGTCGAGCTTGTTGCCCTCACCGATCTCGGCCGTCACTCGCTCGGCGAGGGTATCCAGATGCTTCTCGTTCTGCACATCGAGTTCGATCAGCGGGGCCTTCTCAGGGAGCCGGTCGGCGATGCGCTGGATCAGCCGCAACCGGTCGAACCCGGTCAGCACCAGCTGCGCCCCGGCTTCCTGGGCGACCTTGGCGATGTGAAACGCGATCGACGAGTCGGTGATGATCCCGGAGACGAGAATCCGTTTGCCGTCGAGCAGTCCTGCCATGTCCGTCCTTAATGTCCTTGTGTCGTGGTTGAACTCAATGGCCCATGCCCATGCCGCCGTCGACCGGGATGACCGCACCGGCGATGTAGCTCGCATCCTCGGACGCCAGGAAGCTGACCGCCCCGGCGACCTCCTCGGCGGTACCGACCCGCTTGGCCGGGATGAATTCCAGTGCGCCCGCCTGTATCCGCTCGTCCAGCGCGCGGGTCATCTCGGTGTCGATGTAGCCGGGGGCGACCACGTTGGCGGTCACCCCGGCCTTCGACAACTCGCGGGAGATCGAGCGGGCCATGCCGATCAGGCCGGCCTTGGCGGCCGCGTAGTTGGCCTGGTTGCCGATGCCCCACATGCCGGACACCGACCCGATGAAGATGATGCGGCCGAACCGCTTGCGCTGCATGCTGCGCGACGCCCGCTGCGCCACCCGGAACGCCCCGGTCAGGTTCGCGTCGATGACTTCCTCGAAGCGCTCCTCGGTCATCCGGATCAGGAAGGCGTCTTTGGAGATGCCGGCGTTGGATACCAGCACCTCGACCGGGCCCTGGTGCTCCTCGACCTCTTTGAACGCGCGGTCGACGGCCTCGTTGTCGGTGACGTCACACACGACGCCGAACAGCCCCTCGGGCGCCCCGGATCCGCGGTGCGTGACCGCCACCTTGTGGCCGTCGGCAGCCAGCCGCTGCGCGATCGCCAGACCGATGCCCCGGTTTCCGCCCGTCACCAGGACCGAGCGGGATACGAATGCGGGTTTGCCGCCGTGGGCAGCACTTTCGGTGGTGTTCTCAGTGGCCGTGTCAGTCACCCCGACAACCTATCGCCTCAGGTTGGCACCGCTGCAATCGCCTCGTCGCGAGCGTAATCAGGCTGCGATTTCCGGACCGGGTTTTCGCAGTGCGGTTACGCTCGCGAGGCTTTGTCGGTGTGGCTCAGCACACTTTCGGCCATGGCGGACCCGTTCCTGGGCAGTGAAGCCCTCGCTGCCGGCTTATTGACCCCCTATGAGCTGCGCAGTCGGTATGTAGCGCTGCACAAGGACGTGTACGTGCCGAGAGACGCCGAGCTGACGGCGGTGTTGCGGGCGAAGGCGGCGTGGCTGCGGTCGCGGCGGCGCGGCATCCTGGCCGGCTTCTCCGCCTCGGCGATGCACGGCTCAAAGTGGATTGATGCGACATTGGCCGCGGCGGTCATCGACACCAACCGCAGCCCCAGCACCGGAGTCGAGGTGTGGGAGGAGCGAATCGAAGCCGACGAGATTGCCGTCGTCGAGGGCATGCGTATCACCACGCCGGCGCGAACTTCGCTCGATTTGGCCAGGCGTTGCCGGCTGGGTGTCGCAGTCGCAGCCATCGACGCACTCGCACAGGCGACGGATTTGAAGATGGCCGACGTCGAGCTACTAGTGGACCGGTACCGGGGACGGCGGGGCATGAAGCGCGCTCGCGCCGCCCTCGAACTCGTCGACGGTGGGGCACAATCGCCCAAGGAGACTTGGCTGCGCCTCTTGCTGATCGAGGCGGGATTTCCACGGCCGCAGACGCAGATCGCCGTACGCAACGAATGGAATTGGATCGAGGCCTACCTGGACATGGGGTGGGAGGACATCAAGCTCGCGGTCGAATACGACGGAGACCAGCACCGGTCCAGCCGCTACCAGTACGTGAAGGACATCCGGCGACTCGAAAGGCTGCAGCGGCTGGGATGGATTGTGGTCCGGGTGGTAGCGGAGGACCATCCCCTCGACGTGATTCGTCGGGTGGGTCAGGCGCGCGCTTCGCGAGCGTAACCACACCGCGAAATCGAGGGCCCAAAATCGCAGCCTGACTACGCTCGCGGGCCAAGGGGAGAGCGGGCCAAGGGGAGAGCTACGTCGGCAGGCGGCGGTTGATGAGCAGCGCCGCCAGCGCCGCCAGCGCCAGCACCACAGCGCCGAGCCGCAGCCAGCCCACGCTGGCGTCGCCCTTGATGGTCTCGTAGCCGATCTGCTGCTGCAGCGTCGCGTACACGGCTTTGAGCTCCTGCAAGGAAGCGGCGTTGTACCAATTCCCGCCGGAAAGCTCGGCGACCTTCTTCATCGTGGAGTCGTCGACGGGCACCGGCTGGCGCTGGTCGTTGATCTCGACGAAGCCGTACGGGGTGCCGAACGAGATCGTCGAGATCGGCACGCCCTGGTCCTTGGCGGTGCGCGCGGCGGTGAAGGCGCCCTTCGGGTTGTCCGGGTTGGTCGGCATCGTCTCCTTGCCGTCGGAGAACAACACGATGCGCGCGGGCGGCGGCGTATCGCCGCCCCCGATCACCGCGCCGACCGTGGCGATGGCCTGCAACGCGGTGAATATGCCTTCCCCGGTGGCGGTGCGGTCGGCGAACTGCAGCTTGTCCAGTGCGTTCTTGGTCGCGTCGCGGTTGGTGGTCGGCTGGACCAGCACCGTCGCGGTCCCCGCGTAGGCGATCAGCCCGAGGTTGATGCCAGGGGTCAGCTCATCGGCGAACGACTTGGCCGCCTCCTGCGCCGCCGCCATCCGGTTGGGCTGCACGTCGGTGGCACGCATCGACTGCGACACGTCGATCACCAGCATCACCACCGCGCGGTTGCGGGGAATGCGGACGTCGTTGGTGGGCCCCGCCATCGCGATGGTGAACAGCACCAGCGACGCGACGAGCAGGATGGCCGGCACATGCCGCCACCTCGGCGGGCCCTTGGGGGCGACGCTTTCCAGCAGCTCCATGTTGGCGAACCGCAGCATGCGCCGCTGCCGCGCCACCTGCATGACGATGTAGAGCGCGGCCAGCCCGAAGACGACGAGCAGGAACAGAAAGAACCACGAATGTGCGAAGCCCGACAACGACATCGGGCCGAGGAGCGGCAATGTCACTGCCGCCCCGCCATTGCACCGCGCCGGCGGGACTCGACGAAACGCACGATGTCGGCGATCCAATCGCGGTCGGTGCGCAAGGTCAGGATCGGCGCCCCGCAGCTGCGGACCGTGCGCGCCACCTCGGCGCGGTGCGCCGCGGCCGCCTTGGCGAAATCGTCGCGCAACTGGGCGTCGATGGTGAATTCGCGGGTGACCCCGGACTCGGCGTCCTGCAACACGACGTCGCCGATGTCGGGCAGTTCGACGTCCCGGGGGTCGAGCACCTCGACGGCCAGCACCTCGTGCCGGGCCGCGATCGCCCGCAGCGGTCGCATCCAGTTGATCGGACCCAGGAAGTCGCTGATGATCACCGCCATGCCGCGGCGGCGTTCCGGCCGGCGCAGCGCGTCGATGGCCGTCGCCAGGTCGCCGCGCACGCCGACCGGCGCCCGGGGGGTGGTGGCGATGGTGCGGAGCAGCGTCTGCTCGTGTTGCCGCCCGGAGCGCGCCGGGACCCGGATCGTCGTCTGGCCGTTGGAGATCAGCGCGCCGAGCCGGTTGCCGCCGCCGCTGTTGAGGAACGTGATCGCGGCCGCGGCCGCCACCGCCAGGTCCCGCTTCTCACACACCGTGGTGCCGAAGTCCAGGCTGGCCGACATGTCGACCACCAGCCAGGTTTCCAGCTCGCGGTCGGCGATCATCTGCCGGACGTGGGGGTGCGTGGTGCGCGCGGTGACGGCCCAGTCCATCCGCCGGACGTCGTCGCCGGGCTGGTACTCGCGCGACTCCCCCGGCTCGGAGCCCGGTCCCGGGATCAGGCCGAGATGGTCGCCGTGCAGGACACCGTCGAGCTTGCGCTTGACCGTCAGCTCGAGTTGCCGCAGCGCCGCGGCCAGCTTCGGGTCGACGATCTGCCCGCGCTGCATCGAGGGCGGATGTGCGATAGCCGCGGGCTTGCCCCCGGCGGATCCAGCGTTGGTCACCGACCGCTAGCCGCGCCGGCGGCCTGCATCACCGGGGGCACCGACTGCCCTTGCTGCGGAACGGCATTGACCTGAGGCAGGGCCACCGTCTGCAGGACCCGGTTGATGACGATCTCCGGCGAGATCTCGTCGGCGAGCGCGTCGTAGGTGAGCACCAGGCGGTGCCGCAGCACGTCGGGGATGACGTCCACGACGTCCTGCGGGATCACGTAGTCGCGGCCGCGCACCAGCGCCAGCGACCGGGACGCGGCGATGATGCCCAGCGAGGCGCGCGGGGATGCACCGAACGAGATCCAGGTCTTGACGTCGTTCATGCCGAGTTGCTCGGGATAGCGGGTGGCGGTCACGACGCGCACCACGTAGTCGACCAGCGCGTGGTGGACGAAGTTGTTGGCCGCGATGTCCTGCAGCCGCAGCAGGTCGCCGGTGTTCATGATCTGCTTGGGCTCCGGCGGCCGCACACCCATCCGGTAGATGATCTCCCGCTCCTCCTCGGGGCTTGGATAGCCGACGTTGATCTTGAACAGGAAGCGGTCGCGCTGGGCCTCGGGCAGCGGGTACACGCCCTCGTGCTCGATCGGGTTCTGCGTCGCCATCACCAGGAACGGGTCGGGCAGCGGGAAGGTCTTGCCGCCGATCGACACGTGGCGTTCCTGCATGACCTCCAGCAGCGCCGACTGCACCTTCGCCGGGGCGCGGTTGATCTCGTCGGCAAGCAGGAAGTTCACCACCACCGGGCCGAGCTCGGTGTCGAACTCTTCGCGGCCCTGCCGGTAGATGCGGGTACCGATGATGTCGGTGGGCACCAGGTCGGGCGTGAACTGGATGCGGGCGAACGTGCCGCCCACCACCTTGGCGAAGGTCTCGACGGCCAGCGTCTTCGCGACGCCGGGGACACCCTCGAGCAAGACATGGCCCTTGGACAGCAGGCCGACCAGCATCCGCTCGACGAGCTGGTCCTGGCCGACGATGATCCGCTTGACCTCGAAGATGGCCCGCTCGAGGGTGTGGACCTCGGCGGCCAGGCCATTACCGCCGCCGGACGGCGCTTCATGGGCCGGCGAGCCGGCGGGACCACCCGGGCCCGAGTAACCACTGGCGCCCGGAGGCGGCCCACCTGCTGCTGTCATCAATAACCCTCCACAGCTCATTCGGACACGACTGCTTGAACCACCACTGCCGTGGGGCCGCGACGTGCCCGCGTCCAACTATTCCAGGCCCGCCGGATTCCGTCGACGCTGGCGGCCGGCGCCTGGGATCTATCCGGGCGCCCAAACCTGGATCAGTACTCGATGATCCTAGTCAGGAACGGCGTCATGCCGGGCTTGCGAACCGGGCTGACGGTGACTTTGCCGGCCAGGCTGGACGCCTCGAGCATCTGGCCGTTGCCCAGATACATCGTCACGTGCTGGCCGCCGTTCGGGCCGTAGAAGATGAGGTCGCCGCGCCTGGCCTGGTCGGGCGGAATGTGCCGACCGGCGTTGTACTGGTCGCCGGAGAATCGCGGGATCAGCACCCCCACCCCGGCGAACCCGTAGCGCATCAAGCCCGAGCAGTCGAAGCCGGTGATGTTGGCGCCGTCGCCGACGCCCTTGCTCGGACCGTCCAGCGAGCCGCCGCCCCACGAGTAGGGAACGCCCATCTGCGACCCCATCCGCTTGATCACGTACTCGATCGCCTGCCGGCCGTAGACGCGCGGGATCTTGCCGCCGGGGTTGGTGGGGGTGGCCGCGGTGGGCGCGGGATCTCCCAGGATGTTGATTCCGAGGCCGCCGAGGAATTGCCTGCCCAGGTCCATCGTCGTTTGGGTGGCCTGCGCGGTGGCCTGCAGCGAGGCGTTGGCGACCGCAAGCGGGTCTCCGGGGGCGCCGGCGCTGATCATCGCCGGCAGGGTCGGATCCCACGCGCCGGGGTCGGCCGTGGCGGGGGCGGGCCCGGAAACGGCCACCGACAACATCAGCCCGGTCACCACGGTCGTGATCCAGGCGAAGTTGATCAGACGAATCCGCTTGTGGCGCATGGCTCCTCGTTCAGTACTCGATGTAGCGGACCACATAGGGCGTCATGCCGCTGGTACGCACCGGCGCGACACGGACCTTCAAACCGACGTCGGGCGCCTCGAGCATCTGGCCGTTGCCGAGGTAGATCGTCACGTGCTGGCTGCCGCCCGGGCCGTAGAAGATGACGTCGCCGCGGCGCATCTGTGAGGACGGAATCTTGCGGCCGAGGTTGTACTGCGAGCCCGAGTAGTGCGGCAGCTTGATGCCCACCCCGGCGAACGAATACAGGACCAGTCCCGAACAGTCGAAGCCGACCGTGCCCGCGCCGGAGTCGATTCCCTTGCTGGGGCCGGCCGCGTTGCCGCCGCCCCACGAGTACGGCACGCCGATCTGCGACATGCCCCGACGGATCACGTACTCGCTGGCCTGCCGCCCGTAGACCCGCGGGATCCGCCCTGCCGTCGCGCCGGGGGACGCATTGGTGATGCCGGTGTCGTCGGGCTTGAGGATGCCGAGCTGCTGCAAAAAGTTGCGGCCCAGGTTGGCGGTGACCTGCGTCGAGGTGGCCGAGATGCCCAACACCTGGTTGATGACCGCGATCGGGTCACCGGGGACGTTGGCGCTGGGGATCATCGGCAGCGTGGGGTCCCAGACGCCGTCCCATCGGCGCGCCCCGGCCTGCGGTGCCGGCGCGTCCGGCGAGCCGGTCTCCCACCGGTCGCCCGACGACCCGGCCCCGCCCCGGCTCGTCGCCCATTGCCGTTTGGCCGCTTCGAGTTTGGCCTGGGCTTCGTCGCGTTCGGCGGCCAGGCGAATGACCTGTTCGCGTTGTTCATCGAACTTGCGCTTGGAGTCGGTCAGCGCCGCCACCGCGGCGTCCTGGCTGGCCTTGGCGTCCGCGGCGGCCTTGTCGGCTTTGCTGCTTGGCCAGCCGCGCCACCGATTCCTTGTTCACCTGTTCGGTGCGTGCCCGCCGCAGCTTGGCCATCACGGTTTGGGAGCTCGCGGACAGGGTCTTGGCAGCGGCCTCGGTGGCGATGATGTCGTCGGGGCTACGCGCGGTCAGGTAACCGCTCGACGGGCCATTCATATAGGTGGCCGCCGCGAACGTGTCGAACCGCCGCTGCGCCGCGGCGATCGCGGCGTTGGCGTCTTGGACCGCCTGCTGGCTGGTCTCCAGGTCGTGTTGGGCCGCGGCGGCGGCGTCGCGGGAGGCTTCGACGTCGACCAGGGCCTTGTTGACGCTCTCCTGTTGCGTCTGGATTTCGGCGCTCAAATTCTCCAGGCGTTGGTTGGCCTTGGCGACGTTGGCGATCAGGCCGGCCAAGCTGTCGGCCGCCGGGTCGCCGTGTGCCAGCCCCGGCGTACAAAGCAGCAGGGCCACGCTGAGGAGGGACGGCACGACCGGGCGCACCAGTCTCGCGACCGGCTGCGCAACCGAGCCCCGGCGTGTGCGTCTCATTCGACTCAGGTCTCCTACGGCTCAACGCGACGGGCGGCGCCGGCCACAGAATTCATTAAGGGCGCCAAAGACATCACCAGCATCATTTGCACCGTACGTCACACTATTGGGCGTGCAAACGCTCCGCCGAAATCGCACTCTCTACGTGCGTTTAATGTGACCGAACGGTGACCTAGCGGTTTGCCGCGAAGGCGACCGGCTATCGCCGGACGACTCCGGCTCGGGCCGACAGAAGTGGTTAAGCGGTATTGGTGGGCGTCACCATGTCGGCTCCGGACGAGTCCGGCCGCGTTGCTGACCGCCGCGCGCGCACCTGCAAAAGCCGGGTGCCGGCGGCGGCCGCGAGCACCGCGATCAGCAAGAAGATGGTGAGCCCCGTCCAGGGGAATTCGGAGCCCTCCAGCTCGCCGACGAAGTGCTGTGCGGAGACGACGGGGTTACCGGTCTTGGCGATGTCCTCGCCGGCCTCCAGCGTGACCCGCGGAAACTGCGTGCTGTAGCTCCCGACGTAGTTCGGGCTCAGCGTCAGGACGGTCGCGTCGTGGTAGTCGGCGCCGACCACGGTGGAGATGTCGCGCAGCGGGGTGTCGTTCGGGGGGTTGTGATCGAGCAGCACGATCTTGAGGTTGATGCCGTGCGCGTGCGCCTGGTTGACCACGTCGAGCAGCCCGGGCATCGCCGCGGGCGGCGCGCTGACGCCGTCGGCGGCGACCTGCGCCTTGATCGCGGCCATGTCGACGTCTTGCGGGATGTAGACGGGTAGGACCGGGTGCAAGGTCATGGTGTCCCTCCTGCCGTAGCGCTACAGGCACCGTACGCGACTTGATTCCCGGGGGTTTAAACCGCCGAGATACGCGATAAGACTGAAACCATGGGCGCCCCGCTTAATGCAGGACAAGCGTACTGTTAAAGTAGCACCGCATCGCCGACACGGCCCGTCGGTGGAAGAACTTAATCCCGGGAGTTGAAGTGACTAAAGAAGATTCCGTGAACTCGTTCGGCGCACGCGACACCCTCAAGGTCGGCGACAAGAGTTATCAGATCTATCGTCTCGACGCCGTACCCAACACCGAGCAACTCCCCTACAGCCTCAAAGTCCTCGCCGAGAACCTGCTGCGCAACGAGGACGGCAGCAACATCACCAAAGACCACATCGAGGCCATCGCGAACTGGAATCCCAAGGCGGAGCCGAGCATTGAGATCCAGTACACGCCCGCCCGCGTCGTGATGCAGGACTTCACCGGCGTGCCGTGCATCGTGGACCTGGCCACCATGCGCGAGGCCATCGGTGATCTCGGCGGCAAACCGGAAAAAGTGAACCCGCTGGCGCCGGCCGACCTGGTGATCGACCACTCGGTCATCGCCGACCTGTTCGGCACCGCCGACGCCTTCGAGCGCAACGTGGAGATCGAGTACCAGCGCAACGGGGAGCGCTACCAGTTCTTGCGATGGGGGCAGGGCGCATTCCGCGACTTCAAGGTGGTGCCGCCGGGCACCGGCATCGTGCACCAGGTCAATATCGAGTACCTCGCCAGCGTCGTGATGGAACGCGACGGGGTGGCCTACCCCGACACCTGCGTGGGCACCGACTCGCACACCACGATGGTCAACGGGCTGGGCGTCCTGGGCTGGGGCGTCGGCGGCATCGAGGCCGAGGCCGCGATGCTCGGTCAGCCGGTGTCGATGCTGATCCCGCGGGTCGTCGGGTTCAAGCTGACCGGTGAGATCCAGCCGGGTGTCACCGCCACCGACGTGGTGCTGACGGTCACCGAGATGCTGCGCAAGCACGGCGTGGTCGGCAAGTTCGTCGAGTTCTACGGCGAGGGCGTGGCCGAGGTGCCGCTGGCCAACCGCGCCACCCTGGGCAACATGAGCCCCGAATTCGGTTCCACCGCAGCGATTTTCCCGATCGACGAGGAGACCATCTCCTACCTGCGGTTCACCGGCCGCTCGGAGCAGCAGCTGGCGCTGGTCGAGGCGTACGCCAAAGAGCAGGGCATGTGGCACGACCCCAAGCACGAGCCGGCCTTCTCCGAATACCTCGAACTCGACCTGTCCGACGTGGTGCCGTCGATCGCCGGACCGAAGCGCCCGCAGGACCGAATTCCGTTGTCGGAAGCCAAGTCCACGTTCCGTGCGCAGATCGGCGACTACGTCGGCGACGACCCGGACAAGACGGAGTACTCCAAGCTCGACGAGGCGGTCGACGAGACGTTCCCCGCGAGCGACCCGGGGGCGTTGACCAACGGTCACGCAGACGACCACAAACCGGTGGAGTCGGCCGCCAGGCACGCCAAGGGCCGGGTGAGCAACCCGGTGACGGTGAAGTCCGACGAGCGGGGCGAGTTCGTCCTCGACCACGGCGCGGTGGTGATCGCGGCCGTCACGTCGTGCACCAACACCTCCAACCCCGAGGTGATGCTGGGTGCGGCGCTGTTGGCGCGCAACGCAGTCGAGAAGGGGCTGGCGTCCAAGCCGTGGGTGAAGACCTCCATGGCTCCGGGCTCGCAGGTGGTCAGCGACTACTACGACAAGGCCGGCCTGTGGCCGTATCTGCAGAAGCTCGGCTTCTACCTCGTCGGCTACGGCTGCACCACGTGCATCGGCAACTCCGGCCCCCTGCCCGACGAGATCTCCAAGGCGATCAACGACAACGACCTGTCGGTGGCGGCCGTACTCTCGGGCAACCGGAACTTCGAGGGCCGCATCAACCCCGACGTGAAGATGAACTACCTCGCGTCACCGCCGCTGGTGGTCGCCTACGCGTTGGCGGGGACCATGGACTTCGACTTCGAAAACCAGCCGCTGGGCAAGGATAAAGACGGCAACGACGTCTTCCTGAAGGACATCTGGCCGTCGCAGAAGGACGTCTCCGACACCATCGCCTCGGCGATCAGCCAGGAGATGTTCACCAAGAACTACGCCGACGTGTTCAAGGGTGACGAGCGGTGGCGCAACCTGCCCACCCCAAGCGGCAATACCTTTGAGTGGGACCAGGATTCGACCTACGTGCGCAAGCCGCCCTACTTCGAGGGCATGTCGGCCGACCCGGAGCCGGTCAAAGACATCACCGGCGCGCGGGTGCTGGCGCTGCTGGGGGATTCGGTGACCACCGACCACATCTCCCCCGCCGGCGCCATCAAGCCGGGCACCCCGGCCGCGCAATACCTCGACGAGCACGGCGTCGAGCGCAAGGACTACAACTCCTTCGGCTCCCGGCGCGGCAACCACGAGGTGATGATTCGCGGCACCTTCGCCAACATCCGGCTGCGCAACCAGTTGCTCGACGATGTCGCCGGCGGCTACACCCGCGACTTCACCCAGGACGGCGCTCCGCAGGCGTTCATCTACGACGCGGCGCAAAACTATGCGGCGCAGAACATTCCACTGGTGGTGCTGGGTGGCAAAGAATATGGGTCCGGCTCCTCGCGCGACTGGGCGGCCAAGGGCACGCTGCTGCTCGGCGTGCGGGCGGTGATCGCCGAGTCGTTCGAACGCATCCACCGCTCCAACCTGATCGGCATGGGCGTGATCCCGCTGCAGTTCCCCGAGGGCAAGTCCGCTACGGAGTTGGGGCTGGACGGCACCGAAGTGTTCGACATCACCGGCATCGAGGCGCTTAACGACGGCAAGACGCCAAAGACCGTGCACGTCAAGGCCACCAAGGACGGTGGGAATCCGGTCGAATTCGACGCCGTGGTGCGCATCGACACGCCCGGGGAGGCCGACTACTACCGCAACGGCGGCATCCTGCAGTACGTGCTGCGCAACATGCTGAAGTCGTAACCCGCACTGTGCCAAAAGTCAGCGAGGACCATCTGGCGGCTCGCCGCCGCCAGATCCTCGACGGTGCCCGGCACTGCTTCGCCGAATACGGCTACGACAGGGCCACGGTGCGGCGGCTGGAAAAGGCGATCGGGATGTCGCGCGGAGCGATCTTCCACCACTTCCGGGACAAGGATGCGCTGTTCTTCGCGCTGGCGCACGAGGACGCCGAACGGATGGCCGACGTCGCGTCGCGCGAGGGCCTCATCCAGGTGATGCGCGACATGCTCGCCGCGCCCGACCAGTTCGACTGGCTGGCCACCAGGCTGGAGATTGCGCGCAAGCTGCGCAATGACCCCGACTTCAGCCGCGGCTGGGCGGAGCGGTCCGCGGAATTGGCGGCGGCGACCACCGATCGGCTACGCCGGCAGAAGGAGGCGCAGCGGGTGCGCGACGACGTTCCCGGCGACGTCTTGCAGTGCTATCTGGAGTTGGTGCTCGACGGCCTGGTGGCCCGGCTGGCATCAGGCGAAGATCCGCGGCGGTTGTCCGCCGTGCTCGACCTGGTGGAGAAGTCGGTGCGGCGCAACGACTCTGGGCCGCGGGCGTGACGCTATACGCGTGCGGATCGCGAGGTGCGGTTGGGACCGCCCCGGCTGCGCATCGTGGTGCCGGATTCCAGCAGCATGCTGTGAATCGATCCGTAAGACCTGCCGGTGGAAGCGACCAGCGTGCGGATGCTGGCCCCGCCCTCGTAGGCGTTGCGCAGCTCGAACAACAGCTGCTCGCGCGTCTTCTTCGACCTTCGCAGCGTCCTTTTCATGGATGACCTCCGCGGCTGAACACGATCGCAAGCACCTAGAGTAGGAACCCGCCGTCCGCCGCGGGCGGATTTGGGAGAAAAGCCCGCACCGGAAGTCAGGCGAGTTCGATGAGGTCCCGGTATTCGTCGGACCAGAAGTCCTCGGTGCCGTCGGGCAGTAGCACGACGCGTTGCGGGTCGAGGGCCTCGGCCGCTCCCGGATCGTGCGTCACCAGCACCACCGCGCCCTGGTAGCTGCGCAGCGCGTCGAGCACCTGTTCGCGCGAGGCGGGATCGAGGTTGTTCGTCGGTTCGTCGAGCAGCAGGACGTTCGCCGTCGACGCCACCAAACCGGCCAGCGCCAGCCGCGTTTTCTCCCCGCCCGACAGGGTCCCCGCCGGCTGGCCGAGCTGGAGTCCGCTGAACATGAACGCACCCAGCAGGCCGCGCAGATCCTGCTCACCCGTATCGGGTGCGGCGTGCCGGATGTTCTCCCACACGCTCGCGTCGTTGTCGAGCGTGTCGTGCTCCTGCGCGAAATAGCCCATGCGCAAACCGTGTCCGGGTTCCAACGCGCCGGTGTCGGGCTCCTCGGTGCCGGCCAACAAGCGCAGCAGCGTGGTCTTGCCCGCACCGTTGAGCCCCAACACCACCACCCGCGAGCCGCGGTCGATGGCCAGATCGACGCCGCTGAACACCTCCAGCGAGCCGTACGACTTGCTCAACCCCTTGGCCACCAGCGGCGTGCGCCCGCACGGGGCCGGGGTGGGGAACTTGATCCGGGCCACCTTGTCGGCGACCCGTTCCTCGTCGAGCGCGGCCATCATCCGGTCGGCGCGGCGCAACATGTTCTGGGCCGCAACGGCCTTTGTGGCCTTGGCGCCCAGCTTCGCGGCCTGCGTGCGCAACGCGGCGGCCTTGCGTTCGGCGTTGGCGCGCTCACGGCGGCGCCGCTGTTCGTCGGTGGCCCGGGCGTCCAGGTACTTCTGCCAGCCCATGTTGTAGACGTCGACCTCGCCGCGCACGGCGTCCAGAAACCACACCCGGTTCACGACATCGGCGAGCAACTCGACGTTGTGGCTGATGATCACCAGCCCGCCGGTGTGGGCCCGCAGGAAATCCCGCAGCCAGCCAACCGAATCCGCGTCCAGGTGGTTGGTGGGCTCGTCGAGCAGCAGGGTGGTCGACGAGCCCGCACCGGTGTCGGACGCGGCGAACAGGATGCGCGCCAGCTCCACCCGGCGGCGCTGCCCACCGGAGAGCGTGCGCAGCTTCTGCGTCAGGACGCGGTCCGGCAAGCCGAGGCTCGCGCAGATGCGGCTGGCTTCGCTCTCCGCGCCGTAGCCGCCCAGCGCGACGAACCGCTCCTCCAGCTGCCCGTAACGGCGGATGGCGCGGTCTCGGGCCTCGTCGTCGGCGACCTCGGCCATCAACGCCTGTTGCTTCTCCAGGTCGGTGAGCAGCACGTCCAGGCCGCGCGCCGACAGGACGCGGTCGCGGGCCAAAACGTCGAGGTCGCCCTCTTTGGGATCCTGTGGCAGATAACCAATTTCACCGGAACGGGTCACGGATCCGGCGTACGGTTCGGTCTCCCCCGCCAGGATGCGCAGGGTGGTCGTCTTGCCCGCGCCGTTACGGCCGACCAGCCCGATGCGGTCGCCCGGCTGCACGCGCAGGTCCGGGCCGTCGGGCGAGAGCAGGATGCGCGCACCAGCGCGGACCTCGAGGTCCGTGGCCGTGATCACATTCGCTCTCCTGAGTTGGTCGGTTACTTGTCGTCGGTGAACACCGGGGGCCGCCGCTCGGCGCGCGCGGCAACCGCTTCTTCGAAGTTGGCGGTGAGCAGGCGGACGAATAGCTGTCCCAAGCCTTCGGCTTGCATGTGCCCTTCCAGGCTACCGGCGTCCAGTCCACTCCACAGTGTGCGCTTGGTCAATTCGATTCCCGGCCGCGAGAACGCCGCTATGCGCGCGGCGATGGCGTAGCAGGTGTCCAGCAGCTGCTCCCCGGGCACCTGGCACGACACCAGCCCGATGCGCTCGGCCTCCTCGGCGGTGACGTCGCGGCCCGTCAGCATGATTTCGAACGCCCGTGACGATCCGATGGCCCTGGGCAGCAGGTAGCTCAGCCCCAGTTCGCTGGCGGTCAGGCCGTTGTTGATGCCCGCCGCGCGAAAGTACGCGCCGGTCGAGGCCACCCGGATGTCGGCGGCCAGCGCCAAGCACAGCCCACCGCCGATGGCCGGCCCGTTCACTGCGGCGATCACCGGCTGGTGCAGGCGCCGCAGCCCCAGGATCACCTCGTCGAGGAGTTCCATGGAGCGCAGCGCGTAGGTCGGCCGGGTCAGCCCCTCGACGTGGGGCACCGCGCCCGCGGACTTGTGGTCGGCGCCCGAGGAGAACCCCCGGCCCGCCCCGGTCAGCACGACGACGCGCACCTCGTTGTCGTAGGTGACCTTCTCCAGGGCCTCCTTGAGCGGCACCATGACGTCGAACGCCATGGAATTCATCCGCTCGGGGCGATTGAGGGTTATCAGCGCAACGCCGGGCCGCGGGTGCTCCACCAGTACGAGACTCACCCAAGCAACCTAGCGTGTGGGGTGGGCAGTCCCGGGGGCAGACTTCGACCTCACCTGACGCCGGCGCTATGTCCCGCGCCAAGGCCGCTCCATACGGTCGCTGATTCGATCGCTTTGAGGCCAAAAGACCCTTTTAGTTGCCGTGGCCCTGTTGGATTCTCTTTTAACAGATACGTGTGGATCTCGGCCTCGAACAGGTTTACATGCGGTATTGATCCCCGACCGGGCAAGCTTGTAGGTTGCCTAGGTACGCTTCACCAAGCATTCAAGAAGAAGCCTGTCGTTTGTTCAACAACTCAATGACTTGTCCAGATAAAAGCCTAGGGGGGATATCTTGAGTGTCCGCGCGATCGTTGTGCTCGTGGGTGCGATAGTGACGGTGGCCGGACTGGTGATGCCCGTCGCATGTAGTCGCAACGAGCCGACGAAAGGTACGCCGAGCGCGGAAAACGGACCGGCTGCAGATAGAAAGCACGCGGGCCGGTTAATTGATGCCGTTCAGTTGTGCGAGGCTGATATGCAGGCCACTCCGCCACCTGAGACTTGTTTCGTTGTTATCTCATGGGAGAACAATCGGAAAGTCCCCTACCAAGAGGCTGCCGCACTTGCGAAAAGGTTGAGACGTCAATCGCTAGAGGGGGCCATCTCGCAAGCTTCCGAAGCACCGTATGCACCATATTCCTTGCAAGCCTGTAACTGGTATTTAGGCGCGGTCGGAAAGATATTGGATATCCCCTATTTCAGGGACCGTTATTACGATGGATCGGCAGACGAAAAGTTGCGTACTGCTGATAAAATCAACGAGTTCCTGGCTCAAGCGGTCAAAGATCCGCTCAAAACTGGCTGGCGACAAGTCGGCGTGGGTATCGATCCCGGGCAAGAAATAACGGATTTAGCAAATCAGGGTGAGTTTGTTATCGCGTCTTCGCATAGCATTCCGGGCAAGACGGAATATGGTCACATCGCGCTCGCGGCACCGGATTACCTGGCGAAGGAATCCGACCCGGCAATAGCCGGTCTCACCGGGCCTTGGATCAGGTATTCAGTGTATAAAGGCACACCCCATACCACCAAGAGCACCCGAACCAGCATCATCTTCGGTTCACGCGTTAGCCCGCCAATCTGGGTGGAGTATGTCGGGAACGATTGGCGCACAGCTTCCGGGGAGAAGAAGATCCCCTGCGTTGACTTGGACGGCGACGGTGTCTGTGATCCTCTCCCGAGCGGAGGTACACCACCTGAACCGACGCCCCAGTGCGTCGGCTGTCCCCCCGGGTATCACTGCGAGCACAACCCGGAAAGGTGCGTCCGTGACCAAACCACATCGGTGGTAACTCCGCCCACCACGCACCCGCCAGCAACAACCAAACCTACGGTAACTACGCCGAAGACAACCAAACCGACTCCGCCGACAACCAAGCCCACAACGGCTCCGCCGACAACCAAGCCCACAACGGCTCCGCCGACAACCAAGCCGACGACAAAGCCACCCACAACGACCCAACACCCGGCTTGATGAGTCAACATCGACGGATCTTCTGCGCCATCCCGCGGAGAGGTCGAGCCCTAGTGAGTTAGCTGTCTTCGGCACGCCGATTGCTGCGGCGCAACGTTGATCATGGCGCCGTCATGGCGATGGGATGATCACCGCCGGCTTGCTTTAGACGTGCCCAATCGGATAGCCGCATCACCTGGCTACTAGTGGAGATGCACAACGCGGCGCAGACGCTCGATCGCGGGCGGACACCACATGCTGACCGCATAACTAGGTCAGACTGGGCCACGAGCAGCGCTAGTGGTCAGATAGGGGTTAGCAATCAGCCACCCGCCCAGGGTCTGCGCTATTCGGCCTGCCCGGCCTGCGCGGCGTCGACGTCGAACGCCCTGACTTGCTGCACCAGGTCTTCGAGAGCCGCCGGCGGCAACGCCCCGGCCTGGTTGAACAGCAGTTTGCCCTTCTTGAAGGCCATCAGCGTCGGGATGGACCGGATCTGGGCGGCCGCGGCCAGCTGCTGTTCGGCTTCGGTGTCGACCTTGGCGTGCACGATGTCGGGGTGCTTCTCCGAGGACGCCTGGAAAGTGGGGCCGAACTGGCGGCACGGCCCGCACCAGGACGCCCAGAAATCGACGAGCACGATGTCGTTGCCCTCGATGGTTTCGTTGAACTTCTCAGCGGTGAGATCGAGTGTTGTCACATTTGCCGTAACGCCGGAACCCGACGTCATGTTCCCGGGCGGCGAAGCCGGCGCACCGGAAGCTGGCTTGCGCGCGGTTCGCCGCGAAGACGCCGGCGCGTAACCCGCCCGCGGCCCGCCGTAGGTTACGGTTGCGTACGTTTTCCCACGTCGGACACACTGAGCGGACGATCCGCCGCCTCAGGGACCAGTGAGGGAATCGCGTTGGGCCACTACATCGCTAATGTCCGTGATCTCGAGTTCAACCTGTTCGAAGTGCTCGACGTGGGCGCCGTGCTGGGCGACGGGCGCTTCAGCGACCTCGACGAGGAAACCGCTCGAACCATCTTGGCCGAGGCCGCTCGCCTGGCCGAAGGCCCGGTGGCCGAAACCTTCGCCTTCGCCGACCGCAATCCGCCGGTCTTCGACCCGGCCGAGCACGCGATCAGCGTGTCCGACGAGTTGGCCAAGACGGTGGAGGCCATCAAGGAGGCCGGCTGGTGGCGACTGATGCTCGACGAAGAGATCGGCGGCATGGCCGCGCCGCCGCCGCTGGCCTGGGCCGTCAACGAAATGATCATCTGCGCCAACCCTTCTGCTAATTTCTTCAGCCTGGGTCCACTGATGGCGCAGGCCCTCTACGTCGAGGGCAACGAAGAACAGCGGCGCTGGGCGGCGGAGGGTGTGGAGCGCGGCTGGGCGGCCACCATGGTGCTCACCGAACCCGACGCGGGCTCGGACGTCGGGGCCGGCCGCGCCAAGGCCATCGCGCAACCCGACGGCACCTGGCACATCGAGGGCGTCAAGCGGTTCATTTCTGGTGGGGACGTGGGCGACACCGCCGAGAACATCTTCCATCTGGTGCTGGCCCGGCCGGAGGGCGCGGGCCCGGGCACCAAGGGGCTGAGCCTGTTCTACGTGCCGAAATTCCTGTTCGATCCAGAGACATTCGAACTCGGCGCGCGCAACGGCGTTTTCGCCACCGGGCTGGAACACAAGATGGGGATCAAATCCTCCCCGACATGCGAATTGACTTTTGGCGCAACGGACGTGCCCGCGGTCGGTTACCTGGTCGGTGACGTACACAATGGGATCGCGCAGATGTTCACGGTGATCGAGCACGCACGCATGACGATCGGGGTGAAGGCGGCGGGCACGCTGTCCACGGGCTACCTGAATGCGCTGGCCTTCGCCAAAGAGCGGGTGCAGGGTGCGGACCTCACCCAGATGGCGGACAAGACCGCGCCGCGGGTGACCATCATCCACCACCCCGACGTGCGTCGCAGCCTGATGACGCAGAAGGCCTACGCCGAGGGTCTGCGGGCACTGTACCTGTATGCCGCCGCACACCAGGACGACGCTGTGGCGCAACGTGTTTCGGGCGCAGATCACGACATGGCGCACCGCGTAGACGACTTACTGCTGCCGATCGTGAAAGGCGTGAGCTCGGAACGTGCCTACGAAGTCCTGACCGAGTCGCTGCAGACGCTCGGCGGTTCGGGCTTCCTACAGGACTATCCCCTCGAGCAATACATCCGGGACGCCAAGATCGACTCGCTCTACGAGGGCACGACGGCCATTCAGGCGCTGGACTTCTTCTTCCGCAAGATCGTTCGCGACCGCGGCGAGGCCCTGCAGTTCGTGACCGCGCAGATCACCGCGACGATCGATGCCTGCGACGAGGCGCTCAAACCGCAGGCCGAGCTGCTGCAGACCGCGCTCGACGAGGTCACGGCCATGACTGGTGCCCTGACCGGATACCTGATGTCGGCCGCGCAACACCCGACCGAGATCTACAAAGTCGGGCTCGGATCGGTGCGTTATCTGCTCGCGGTCGGTGATCTGCTCATCGGCTGGCGGCTGCTGGTGCAGGCCGGTATCGCGCACGCCGCGCTGGCAGATGCGACCGGAAAGGATGCGTCGTTCTATCGGGGCAAGGTGGCGACCGCGGCGTTCTTCGCCAAGAACATGCTGCCGAAGCTCACCTCGCTGCGGAAAGTCATCGAGTCCATCGACGACGACATCATGCGCGTTTCGGAACAGGCGTTCTGACCGTCCCCGGGTGGGGGGTTCAGACGGTGAAGCCGAGGGCGCGCAGTTGCTCGCGACCGTCGTCGGTGATCTTGTCCGGGCCCCACGGCGGGTTCCACACCCAGTTGATCCGCAGGTCGTCGACCAGACCGCTGCTGACGAGCGCGCTGCGGGACTGGTCCTCGATGACGTCGGTCAGCGGGCAGGCCGCCGAGGTCAACGTCATGTCGAGCAGGGCGACGGTTCCGTCTTCGCCCTCTTCCACGTTGAGCCCGTAGACCAGTCCGAGGTCGACGACATTGATGCCCAATTCGGGGTCGACGACGTCGCGCATCGCCTCCTCGAGGTCGGCAATAAACTCGTCACCCGGTGCGGCGGTCTCGCTCATCTTCCTCCTCCTCGAAGTCCGCGCCCCTGTCTGAGCAGGCCTGGGCCAATGCGTCCTTGAATGCCATCCACCCCAGCAGAGCGCATTTCACCCGGGCCGGATACTTGGCCACTCCGGCGAACGCGATCCCATCGCCCAGGACGTCCTCATCACCTTCGATGGTGCCGCGCGAGGACACCATTTCGGTGAACGCGGCGACGGTGTTCAGCGCCTCGCGCACCGTCTGACCGATCACCTGCTGGGTGAGCACCGAGGTGGCCGCCTGGCTGATCGAACAGCCCTGGCCGTCATAGGACACGTCCGCGATGCGCTGACCGTCCTCGGACAGCGCGACCCGCAGGGTCACCTCGTCACCGCAGACCGGGTTGACGTGGTGGACCTGCGCGCCGAACGGCTCCCGCAGCCCGCGGTGCTGCGGATGCTTGTAGTGGTCGAGGATCACGTCCTGATACATCTGCTCGAGGCGCACTGTCATTCTCTCCCAAAGAATTCGAGCGCGCGGCGCACGCCGGCCACCAGACGCTCGACCTCGTCGGCGGTGTTGTACACCGCGAACGACGCCCGGGCGGTGGCCGCCAGGCCGAACCGGCGGTGCAGCGGCATCGCACAGTGATGCCCCACGCGCACCGCGACGCCGTCGTCGTCGAGCACCTGGCCGACGTCGTGGGCGTGCACACCGTCGACGACGAACGAGACGGGCGACCCGCGGTCTTCCATGACGGTCGGCCCGACGATCCGCACGCCCTCGATGCCCGAGAGGCCCGCCAGGGTCGCGGCGACCAGGTCGCGCTCGTGCGCCTCGACCGCCTCCATGCCGATGGCGCCCAGATACCGTGCGGCCGCGCCCAACCCGACGACCTGGGAGGTCATCGGCGTGCCGGCTTCGAACCGTTGCGGTGCCGGCGCGTAGGTCGACGCCTCCATGGTCACCGTCTCGATCATCGACCCGCCGGTGAGGAAGGGCGGCAGTTCCGACAGCACGTCGCGACGGGCGTAGAGCACGCCGACCCCGTTGGGGGCCAACATCTTGTGTCCGGAGAAGGCGGCGAAGTCGACGTCCAGCGCGTGCAGGTTGACCGGCTGGTGCGGCACCGACTGGCAGGCGTCCAGCACCGTCACGGCGCCCACCGCCTTCGCGCGGCCGACCAGTTCGGCCACCGGCGCCACCGCGCCGGTGACGTTCGAATGATGGCTGAAGGCAACGACTTTCACGCGCTCGTCGAGTTCCAGCGAGTCCAGGTCGATGCGCCCGTCGTCGGTCACGCCGTACCAGCGCAGCGTGGCGCCGCTGCGCCGGGCCAGCTCCTGCCACGGCACGATGTTCGCGTGGTGCTCGAGCTCGGTGGTCACGATGACGTCGCCCTCGCCGACGGCCCGGTCGGACCTCTTGTCGCCCAGCACGTATGACGCGAGGTTGAGCGCCTCGGTGGCATTTCGGGTGAAGACCAGCTCGTCGGCGCCGGCGCCGACGAACGCGGCGACGTCGGCGCGGCCCCGCTCGTAGGCGTCCGTCGCCTCCTCCATCAGCTGGTGCGCGCCGCGATGCACCGCGCCGTTGGAGGTGATCAAGAACTCGCGCTCGGCGTCGAGCACCTGCACTGGGCGCTGCGACGTCGCGCCGGAATCCAGGTACGCCAACTGCTTTCCGCCGCGCATCACGCGCTTCAAGATGGGAAAGTCCGCACGGATGGCGTCGACGTCCAGTTGTGTCGCGGTCATGCTTACGCTCCCGCGGCCGCCGCTTCGGTGAATCGCACGTACCCGTTCTCCTCGAGCTCGTCGGCCAGCTCCGGGCCGCCGGATTCGACGATCCGGCCCCCGACGAACACGTGCACGAATTGCGGGCGGATGTAGCGCAGGATCCGGGTGTAGTGGGTGATCAGCAGGATGCCGCCGTGCTCGGCCTCGGCGTAGCGGTTGACGCCCTCACTGACCACCCGCAGCGCGTCCACGTCAAGACCGGAGTCGGTCTCGTCGAGGATGGCGATCTTCGGCTTGAGCAGGCCCAGCTGCAGGATTTCGTGGCGCTTCTTCTCGCCGCCGGAAAAACCTTCGTTGACACTGCGTTCCGCGAACGCGGGGTCGATGTCGAGGTCGGCCATCGCGGCCTTGACCTCCTTGACCCAGTGCCGCAGTTTCGGCGGCTCGCCACGCACGGCGGTCGCGGCGCTGCGCAGGAAGTTCGACATCGACACGCCCGGCACCTCGACGGGGTACTGCATGGCCAGGAACAACCCGGCGCGGGCGCGTTCGTCGACGCTCATGTCCAGCACGTTCTGGCCGTCCAGCGTGATCGACCCCGACGTCACCCGATACTTCGGGTGGCCCGCGATGGCGTAGGACAGCGTCGACTTTCCCGAGCCGTTGGGACCCATGACCGCGTGCGTCTCACCGGATTTGACCGTCAGGTTGACGCCGTTGAGGATGGGGATCTCGCGGTGTCCCTCGGGGGCGTTCGGGTCTTCGACGCTGACGTGCAGGTCTTTGATTTCCAAAGTCGTCATGAGGCGGCTGTCTTCTCCGTGAGTTCCAGTTCGTGTTCGATGGCGGCGGTCAGGCGTTCCCGGACGTCGGGCACGGCGATCTTCGAGATGATCTCACCGAAGAAGCCGCGCACCACCAGCCGGCGCGCCTGGTCTTCGGGGATGCCGCGGGCACGCAGGTAGAACAGTTGCTCGTCGTCGAAACGCCCGGTGGCACTGGCGTGTCCGGCGCCGAGGATTTCCCCGGTCTCGATCTCCAGGTTGGGCACCGAGTCGGCGCGCGCCCCGTCGGTGAGCACCAGGTTGCGGTTCACCTCGAAGGTGTCGGTGTCGGTGGCCTCGGCGCGGATCAGCACGTCGCCCACCCACACGGTGTGCGCGTCGGGCCGCTCCGATGCCGGATCCCCTTGCAGGGCGCCCTTATAGAGCACGTTCGACTTGCAGTTGGGCTGCGCGTGGTCGATCAGCAGCCGCGACTCCAGGTGCTGCCCGTCGTCGGCGAAGTACAGGCCGAGCAGCTCGGCATCCCCGCCCGGGGCGGCGTACCGCACGGTGGCCGACATCCGCACCACCTCGCCGCCCAGGGTGACCGCGACGTGGCGCAGTACCGCGTCCTTGCCGAGCGTGGCGTGGTGCGCGCTCAGGTGAACCATGTCGTCGGCCCAGTCCGCGATCCACACCACCGTGAGCCGCGCGGCGTCGTCGACGATGAATTCGACGTTGTCGGCGTAGGTTCCGCTGCCCCGGTGGTCGATCACCACGACCGCCGCACCGAGTTCGGCGACGCTGATCTGCAGGTGCCCGTAGGCCACGGCGCCCGCACCGGGGCCCGTCACGGTGATGTTGACCGGCTCGGCGACCTGCGTGTCACGACCGATGCTCACCAGCGTCGCGGAATTGAACGACGAAAAGGCTTGTGCTGCAACCCGGTCGGTGGGCACACCACCGCGGCCGAGCCGCTCGTCGCCGCGGCGGACGGTTTCGACCTGCACGCCCGGTTGCTCACTGACGCTGATCTGCGCCTTGCCGGTGGCCTGAGCCGAGCCGTCGTGCAGCCCGCGCAGCCGCCGCAGCGGGGTGAACCGCCAGATTTCGTCGCGCCCGCTGGGCACCTCGAACGCGTCGACATCGAAGGAAGAGAACAGCTCTCCCTTGTTCAGAACGGCGGTCATCCAACCGCGCCTTCCATCTGCAACTCGATCAGCCGGTTGAGCTCCAGGGCGTACTCCATGGGCAGCTCCTTGGCGATCGGCTCGACGAAGCCGCGTACCACCATCGCCATCGCTTCGTCCTCGGTCAGCCCGCGGCTCATCAGGTAGAACAGCTGGTTGTCGCTGACCTTGGACACGGTGGCCTCGTGGCCCATCGTGACGTCGTCCTCGCGGATGTCGACATAGGGGTAGGTGTCGCTGCGGCTGATCGTATCGACCAGCAGCGCATCGCATTTCACGCTGGAGCGCGAGCCGTGCGCGCCCTTGTTCACCTGTACAAGGCCGCGGTAGGAGGTGCGGCCGCCGCCGCGGGCCACCGACTTCGAGACGATGTTGCTCGACGTATTGGGCGCCAGGTGCAGCATCTTGGCGCCGGCGTCCTGGTGCTGGCCCTCGCCGGCGAAGGCGACCGACAAGACCTCGCCCTTGGCGTGTTCACCGGTCATCCAGACGGCCGGGTATTTCATGGTCACCTTGGACCCGATGTTGCCGTCGACCCATTCCATGGTGGCGCCGGCTTCCGCGCGGGCCCGCTTGGTGACCAGGTTGTAGACGTTGTTCGACCAGTTCTGAATGGTGGTGTAACGGCAACGGCCACCGGGCTTTACGATGATCTCCACCACCGCCGAGTGCAACGAGTCCGACGTGTAGATGGGCGCGGTGCAGCCCTCCACGTAGTGCACGTACGCGTTTTCGTCGACGATGATCAGGGTCCGCTCGAACTGGCCCATGTTCTCGGTGTTGATCCGGAAGTAGGCCTGCAGCGGGATGTCGACGTGCACGCCGGGCGGGACGTAGATGAAGGATCCCCCGCTCCACACGGCGGTGTTCAGCGCGGAGAACTTGTTGTCCCCCGCCGGGATCACGGTGCCGAAGTACTGCTTGAAGAGGTCGGGGTGCTCCCGCAGACCCGTGTCGGTGTCGAGGAAGATCACGCCCTGGGACTCCAGGTCCTCGCGGATCTGGTGGTATACCACCTCCGACTCGTACTGGGCGGCCACACCGGCGACCAGCCGCTGCTTTTCGGCCTCCGGGATGCCAAGGCGGTCGTAGGTGTTGCGGATGTCCTCGGGCAGGTCATCCCAAGTGGCGGCCTGCTTTTCGGTGGACCGCACGAAGTACTTGATGTTGTCGAAGTCGATGCCCCCGAGGTTGGAGCCCCACGTCGGCATCGGCTTGCGATCGAAGATCCGCAGCGCCTTCAGCCGGGTCTGCAGCATCCACTCGGGCTCGTTCTTCTTCGCCGAGATGTCGCGGACCACCGCCTCGGACAGCCCGCGCTGCGCGCTGGCCCCCGCGACGTCGGAGTCCGCCCAGCCATAGCCGTAGCGGCCCAGCGAGGCGATCGCCTGCTCCTGGGTCAACGGCTCGGCAGTCTTCTGGGCCTCTGGCGTGAGGGTCATAACGACGCTCCTTCGATGCTCGTGGTGTCGCGGCGCGGGCCGGGCGCCTTAGAGACGGGAACAGTAAGAGGCACGTGGGTGGTGCAGGCACAGTCCCCGTTGACGATGGTCGCCAACCGCTGCACGTGCGTCCCGAGCACCTCGGCCATGGCCTGCTGCTCGGCTTCACACAGTTCCGGGAACTCCTCGGCGACGTGCGAAACCGGGCAGTGGTGCTGGCAGATCTGCACGCCGTGGATCGGGCCGCCGACCCGCGTCGTGGTTGCGACGTAGCCGGCCTTGCTCAGCGCGCCGGCCACCCGCTCGGCGGCCGCCTCGACTGCGGCGTCATCGGCGTTGTCGTCCGCCGCCGGCACGCCTGCCAGGATTGCGTCGACGCGGCGCCGGGCGAACGCGCGGACGGCGTCCTCGCCACCGATCTCCCGCAGCTGCCGCATGGCCGCCGATGCCAGGTCGTCGTACGCGTGCTCGAGCTTGGCGCGACCCGCCGACGTGAGGCGAAAACGCTTGGCGGGGCGCCCGCGCCCCACCTGCTGCCACGACGCGGCGGGCACCGACTCGGCGTCGCCCGCCTCGATCAAGGCGTCGAGGTGACGCCGCGCGCCGGCGGCCGTAAGCCCGAGCCGGTCGCCGATCTCGCCGGCGGTGATCGATCCGGACTCCACCAGCAGGCGCACGATGGCGCGGCGGGTGTGGCCATCCCGTACCGCCGCGGCCGCCGCGCCCACGGCAGCGTCGTCGAGATCGGTGCGGATTTTCACAACACCAGTGTGACGCAATTCCGGGAATCGGTCTACCAAGGGTCCCCTGACTGGGTGTTGCCCTGGTCACACTCAGTACAACGGGCGGCGACCCGTTGCGCCCGGCTGCGCCGCGCTTGCGATCGCCACCGGGTACAACGGGCGGCGACCCGTTGCGCCCGGCTGCGCCGCGCTTGCGATCGCCACCGGGTACAACGGGCGGCGACCCGTTGCGCCCGGCTGCGCCGCGCTTGCGATCGCCACCGGGTTGGCCAGCGGGCCGGCACGCCTCGGCGGCTACGCTGCTCTGATGGCAGCCCGCCACCACGCGCTGAGCTCGTCGATCGCCAGCCTGCACGGCGACGAGCAAGCGGTGGGCACGCCGCTGAACGATACCGAGCTCACCGCGGTGCAGCGCACCCGGCTCTTCGGCGCCACCGGCACCATCCTGATGGCCATCGGCGCGCTGGGCGCCGGGGCCCGGCCCGTCGTGCAGGACCCCACGTTCGGGGTGCGGTTGCTCAACCTGCCGTCCCGAATCCAGACGGTGTCCCTGACGATGACGACGACCGGCGCGGTCATGATGGCGCTGGCCTGGCTGATGCTCGGGCGATTCGCGCTGGGCAGCAGGCGGATGTCGCGCGGCGACCTGGACCGCACCCTGCTGCTGTGGACGCTGCCGCTGCTGATCGCCCCGCCGATGTACAGCAAGGACGTCTACTCCTATCTGGCGCAGAGCCAGATCTCGCTGGAAGGGCTCGACCCCTACCGGGTGGGCCCGGCGTCGGGGCTCGGCCTGTCCCACGTCTTCACGCTGTCGGTCCCCACCCTGTGGCGGGAGACGCCGGCGCCGTACGGCCCGCTCTTCCTGTGGATCGGGCGGGGCATCTCGGCGCTCACCGGGGAGAACATCGTCGCCGCCGTGCTGTGTCACCGGCTGGTCGAGCTGATCGGCGTGGGGCTGATCGTCTGGGCCACCCCGCGGCTGGCCCGGCGCTGCGGCGTCGCGGAGGTCAGCGCGCTGTGGCTGGGCGCGGCCAATCCACTGCTGATCATGCATCTGGTCGCCGGGGTCCACAACGAGGCGTTGATGCTCGGGCTGATGCTGGCCGGCGCCGAATTCGCGCTGCGGGGTATCGAGTCGCCTCGGCTGTTGCCGGCCTCCTGGCGGCCCGGCCCCGACTGGGAACCGGTGGGCATGCTGCTGGCCGGCGCCGTCCTGATCACGCTGTCGTCGCAGGTGAAGCTGCCGTCGCTGCTGGCGCTCGGCTTCGTCACGATGGCGCTGGCCTACCGCTGCGGCGGCAACCTGCGGGCGTTGCTGCTGACGGGCGGCGCGATGACCGGGCTGTCGCTGGCCGTGATGGCGGTCGTCGGCTGGGCCAGCGGCCTCGGGTTCGGCTGGATCTACACGCTGGGCACCGCCAACGTCGTGCGCAGCTGGATGTCCCCCCCGACCCTGCTGGCGCTGGGCACCGGGCAGGTGGGGATCCTGCTGGGGCTGGGCGATCACACCACCGCGGTGCTGGGGCTCACCCGCGCGATCGGCGTGCTGATCATCACGGTGATGGTGGGCTGGTTGTTGGTGGCCGTCTTCCGCGGCCGGTTGCACCCGGTCGGCGGGCTGGGCGTGGCGCTGGGCGTCACCGTGCTGCTGTTTCCCGTGGTGCAGCCCTGGTACCTGCTGTGGGCGATCATTCCGCTGGCCGCGTGGGCGACCCGCAGCGGCTTCCGGGTCGCCGTCATCGTCATCACGCTCGTCGTCGGCATCTTCGGCCCGACGGCCAACGGGGACCGCTTCGCGCTGTTTCAGATCGTGGACGCCACCCTGGCCAGCACCCTGATCGTGGCGGTGCTCATCGCGGTGACGTACACCCGACTGCCGTGGCGGTGGCTCCCGGCCGACGGCGCCGATACCCGGGAGCCGGCCGTCGAAGCCGCGCCGGCGCCCGCGGCCGATCACACCCCCCGGGCCACCCCCAGTTCCGAGGCGGTACCTGACGCCTACGCTGATTCCACGTGAGCTCGGACGTTCCCGAAACAGTCGTGCGGCTGCGCGGCGTGAGCAAGCATTACGGATCCACCACGGCCGTCGCCGATCTCGACCTCGAGGTGCACGCCGCCGAAGTGCTCGCCCTGCTGGGCCCCAACGGCGCCGGCAAGACCACGACGGTCGAGATGTGCGAGGGCTTCGTGCGCCCGGACGCCGGCACCATCGAGGTGCTGGGGCTGGACCCGATCGCCGACAACGCCCGCCTGCGCACCCGCATCGGGGTGATGTTGCAGGGCGGCGGCGGCTACCCCACCGCCCGCGCGGGCGAAATGCTCAACCTGGTCGCGTCCTACGCGGCCGACCCGCTCGACCCGGCGTGGCTGCTGGACACCCTGGGCCTCACCGATGCCGCCCGCACCACCTACCGCCGGCTCTCCGGCGGGCAGCAGCAGCGGCTCGCGCTGGCCTGCGCGCTGGTCGGCCGCCCCGAACTGGTCTTCCTCGACGAACCGACCGCGGGCATGGACGCGCACGCGCGGCTGCTGGTGTGGGAGCTGATCGACGCGCTGCGCCGCGACGGCGTGACCGTGCTGCTGACCACCCACCAACTCAAGGAGGCCGAGGAGCTCGCCGACCGGCTGGTCATCATCGACCACGGCGCGACCGTGGCCGCCGGCACACCTGCCGAGCTGATGCGCACCGGCGCCAAGGACGAGTTGCGGTTCACCGCGCCGCCGCGGCTCGATCTGTCCCTGCTGAGCGCCGCCCTGCCGGAGAACTACCGGGCCAGCGAGGTGACGCCGGGCGAGTACCTGGTCGAAGGCCCGGTCGACCCGCAGGTGCTGGCCACTGTCACGGCGTGGTGCGCGCGGATCGACGTGCTGGCGACGGACATGCGCGTCGAGCAGCGCAGCCTCGAGGACGTGTTCCTCGACCTCACCGGCAGGAAGTTACGCCAATGAGCGACGTTTTCCCGACGGGGACCTTCACCCCCGACCCGAGGCCCAACACCGTGCCGAGGATGCTGGCCGCGCAGTTCGCCCTGGAGCTCAAGCTGCTGCTGCGCAATGGCGAGCAGCTGCTGCTGACCATGTTCATCCCGATCACGCTGCTGGTCGGGTTGACGCTGCTGCCGTTCGGCTCCTTCGGCCAGAACCGCGCCGCCACCTTCGTCCCGGTCATCATGGCCCTCGCGGTGATCTCGACCGCGTTCACCGGGCAGGCCATCGCGGTGGCTTTCGACCGCCGCTACGGCGCGCTCAAGCGCTTGGGCGCTACCCCGCTTCCGGTGTGGGGCATCATCGCCGGCAAGTCGCTGGCCGTGGTCACGGTGGTGTTCCTACAGGCAATCCTGTTGGGCGCCATCGGGTTTGCGCTGGGCTGGCGGCCCACCCCCTTGTCGCTCGGTCTTGGCGCGGCGGTCATCGCGCTGGGCACCGCGGGCTTCGCGGCCCTGGGGCTGCTGCTCGGCGGGACCTTGCGGGCCGAGATCGTGCTCGCCGTCGCCAACCTGCTGTGGTTCGTCTTCGCCGGGCTCGGCGCGCTGACGGTGGAAAGCGGGATGATCCCGCCCTGGGTTAAATGGTCTTCCCGGCTCACCCCATCGGGTGCGCTCACCGAGGCCCTGACGCGGGCGATGGCGCTGTCGGTGGACTGGTTCGGCGTCCTCGTCCTGGCGGTCTGGGGCGCGCTCGCGGCGCTGGCCGCGCTGCGCTGGTTCCGGTTCACCTGACGCGCGGCGAGATTGCCGCCATGGTCGTGGTCGGTACCGCGAGAACAGCCATGACGGCAATCTCGGCGACGCCGGGGTTTACTACAGGACGTAGTTTTCATTGGCCTACCATCGGGCCATGCCAGTGGGACGGACGCTGATGCGGTTGGTGGACCTCCTCCCCAACCCGAGCGTGCGTGTCCAGCGCCTCATCGCCGCGGCCGTCATCCTCACCCAGGGCGGCATCGCGGTCACCGGGGCGATCGTCCGCGTCACCGCGTCCGGACTGGGGTGTCCCACCTGGCCGCAGTGCTTTCCGGGCAGCTTCACGCCGGTCGCCCACGCCGAGGTGCCGCGCATCCACCAGGCCGTGGAATTCGGCAATCGCATGGTCACCTTCGCGGTGGTCATCGCCGCGGCGCTGGCCGTGCTGGCCGTGACCCGGGCCCGGCGCCGCACGGAAGTCTTGGTGTACGCGTGGCTGATGCCGCTGTCGACGGTGGTGCAGGCGGTCATCGGCGGTATCACCGTGCGCACCGGGTTGCTGTGGTGGACGGTGGCGATCCACCTGCTCACGTCGATGACGATGGTCTGGCTGTCGGTGCTGCTCTACGTCAAGATCGGCGAGCCCGACGACGGGGTGGTGCGCCGGCGCGTCCCGGGGCCGCTGCGGGCCCTGACAGCGCTGATCGGGCTGGACCTGGCCGTGGTGTTGGTCACCGGCACGCTCGTGACGGCCGCGGGCCCGCATGCGGGTGACCGCAGCCCCACCCGGACCGTGCCCCGACTCCAGGTCGCGGTCGACACGCTGGTGCACGCGCATTCGTCGCTGCTGGTCGCCTACCTCGCCCTGGTCGTGGGTCTGGGGTTCGGGCTGCTGGCGGTGCGCGCCGCCCGGCCCATCCTGCGGCGGCTGATCCTGCTGCTCGCCCTGGTGTGCGCGCAGGCCGCCGTCGGCACCGCTCAGTACTTCACGGGGGTGCCCGCCGCGCTGGTCGCGCTGCACGTGGCCGGCGCCGCGGCGTGCACCGCGGCCACCGCCGCGCTATGGGCCTCGATGCGGGAGCGGGCCGAGCCCGAGCCGCTCGCAGGCTGACTCCACGGCCAGCGCGAACTGGCGCTCGGCGCGCTCGCGCTCGGCGGCGTCGAGGTGTCGCCAGCCCAGCGGCGGCGCGACGAGGTCAAGCCCCACCAGCCTGTCGCCTGCCACGTCTGCGCGCGCGTACAGCAGTTCGCGCGGGCCGACTCCGGTGTGGTGAGCGGCCGCCGCGAGCACGGCGTAACCGAGGTCCCACGACTCGAAATCGGGCTCGCCCGGCCAGGCGTGCGACTGCTGCCCGCCGAGAAAGATCAGCGCCGACTGCGCCGTTCCGCCGGGCAGCGTGGGAATCCCGGCGCTCTCGAGGTCGCGCAGATATCCCTCATCGAGGTTCCAGGCGACCGCGTCGGGCGGGTTGAGCAGGTGGCGCACTCGCCGGGTCCAGGCGAGGAACTCGTCGCGCCGGTCCGCGGTGGTGCGCAGGATCACGAGGTCGGCGTCGAGGGTCTCCGGGTCGTCCCACGGCAACCAGCGGGCGTGCAGCCCACGGGTGCGCAGCGCGGGCACCAGCCCGGCATCGTCGTCGCCGGGCCCCGCCAGCACGATGCGGGGATGGAAGATGTCCGGGCGGGCGAGTTTCATGCCCGGGCATCATAAGCACATGCACGCAATCGAAGTCAGGGAAACCGGCGGCCCCGAGGTGCTGCGCTACGTCGACGCGCCGGAACCGGCGCCCGGGCCCGGCGAGGTGCTGATCAAGGCCGAGGCGATCGGCGTCAACTACATCGACACCTACTTCCGCTCGGGGCTGTACCCGCGCGAGCTGCCGTTCATCCTGGGTTCCGAGCTGTGCGGCACCGTCGCGGCCACCGGTGACGGCGTCGACGGTTTCCGCGTGGGTGACCGGGTGGTCAGCGCGTCGGCGTCCGGCAGTTACGCCGAGTACGCCACGGCCCCAGCGTTTTCGACGGCACACGTGCCGGACGGCGTGAGTTCCGACGTGGCGGCGTCGGTACTGCTGAAGGGCCTGACTGCGCACTACCTGCTCAAGTCGGTGTATCCGGTGCAGGCGGGCGACACCGTGTTGGTGCACGCCGGCGCGGGCGGGGTCGGGCTGATCCTGACGCAGTGGGCTCATCTGCTCGGCGCGCGGGTCATCACCACGGTCTCCACGCCGGAGAAGGCCAAGATGTCCAGGCAGGCCGGCGCGGATGAGGTGCTTTCCTACCCCGACGACGCGGACGAATTCGGCCGGCAGATTCGCGGGCTCACCGACGGCGCCGGCGTCGAAGCCGTGTACGACGGCGTCGGCGCCTCCACCTTCGACGCCAGCCTGGCCAGCCTCGCCATCCGGGGGACGCTCGCGTTGTTCGGTGCCGCCAGTGGACCGGTACCCCCTGTGGACCCGCAGCGGCTCAATGCCGCCGGCTCGGTGTACCTGACTCGGCCGATGCTCGCCCACTTCACCCGTAGTGAACAGGAATTCGCTTGGCGCGCAGGGGAATTGTTCGACTCGATCGCCGCGGGCTCGATCAGCGTCACCGTGAGCCGGCGTTACCCACTGGCCGACGCCGCCCGGGCCCACCGCGACCTGCAAGGGCGTCAGACGGTCGGCTCGGTCGTGCTGGTGCCATAGGTTGTCAGGTGAATCGAACGACGCTGCCCGGCATTAACCGCTCCACTCGTCCGCGGCACTCGACTTCGACCGGTGGGACATCGCGTGGGTCGACGCTGATCTCCGCACCCTTACCGCTGACCCGCACGTGCAGGTGGCTGCCTCGGTAATGAATTGGAAAGCCTAGTGGCCCAAGATATTCCGGCCATTGCGGTGACAGCACGATGCGATTGCTACGAATCTCCAGACCGGTGAAGCACCGCTGCACGAAGTCGACGCTGCCGGCCATCGCGGCCAGGTGAACACCTTCGGAAGTGGTGCCGCCCTGGATGTCGGAGATATCGGATGCGAGCGCTTTCTGGAAGAATTCCAGCGCGCGATCGCGATTGGCCCGGGCCAGCACCCATGCGTGAACGACCGCACTCAATGTCGACCCGTCTGAGGTGCGGGCCAGGTAGTAGTCCACCATCTCGGGGATCTTCGCGGGGGCCAGGTGGTAGCCGAGCCGGCTTAGCAGCTCACGCAGTTCGTCCGATGACAGCAGGTAGAGCAGCATCAGTGCGTCGGCCTGCTTGGACGCTTGGTACCGGTTGACGTCGTCATCCTCGGCTTCGAGAATGCGGTCGAGGCGCTGAATGTTGCCGTAGCGCTCCCGGTAGGCATCCCAATCCAGTTCCGCCAGTTCCTCATATCCTTCGAACTGGCTGATCATGCCGTCGTGGAACGGGACGAACATGCGCCGGCTGACGTGGTCCCACTGGGTCAGCTCGTCGTCGGTCAGTTCTAGCTTCTCGCGCAGATCCAACCGGTTGGGCAGCGGCATCAGCTCGAGCGCGTCGATAGCCCGCAGGATCACCCAGGCGGCCATCACGTTCGTATATGCGTTGTTGTTTACCCCCTCATATGGCCGGTCCGGGTAGCCTGCGTGGAATTCGTCGGGTCCGACGACCCCGTTGATGCTGTAGCGATCTCGGTCGGAATCGTAAGTGGCCCTGCTCACCCAGAACCGGGCTATCTCGGCCAGCATCTCGGTCCCGTAGTCGATCAGGTACGCCAGATCGCCGGTGGCTTGGTAGAACTGCCACACGTTGTAGGCGACGGCAATGCCAATGTGGTGCGCGCGATGGCTGGGATCGGGCAGCCACCGGCCGGACCGCGGATTCAGGTGTCGCTCCGGGCTTTCCTCGCGCCCATCGCTGCCGGACTGCCACGGGTACATCGCGCCACGGTAACCGGCCAGCTTGGCGAGGCGGCGGGCCTCCATCAGGCGGCGATATCGGTAGCGCAGCAGCGATCGGGTGACCGTGGGCAGTCTCAGGTTCAGTACCTGGAAGATGAATAGCTCGTCCCAGAAAATGTGCCCGCGGTATGCCTCACCATGCAGCCCGCGGGCTGGTACCCCTACATCGAGTTCCTCGCTGTTGTACGACACAGTCTGCAGCAGGTGCAGCAGGTGTAGGCGCAGGACGCGCAAGTGCTCGGCGTGGTTGCCGAATTCAAAGGACAGCCGTTCCCACAGATGTGCCCAGGCGGTCTTGTGGGCGTCGCATATCCCGGCGTATCGCAGCTGGCGGCCGAGCCTGCGTTCGGCGCCAGTGGCCGGATGGGATGTGGCAACATCACGCCCGGTCACCAGGACGACGACCTTCTCCACGGTCAGCGCCTGGCCCTCTCGCAGGTCGGTGAAGATCTGATGGCCGATTTCGAATTCTTCGTCGAGTACTCGATAGGTTGCGGGCGCCGGCGCGTCGCCGTGCCAGATGCTGGTCCGCACGGCCAGCGCGACCGGGATCTTCGATTGGGTGGTCTCGACGGTCATCAGCACCGAGTTTTCCGACAGCACGCGCTTTTCCAGTCCCTGCAGGTGATTGCTGGCCAAGTCTCGATAACGCTCTACCCCCGAATTGCGGACGTTTCCGTCGATCGTCGACCGGAATTCGACAGTGCCCGACCAGTCCTCGGCCACGATGGTGGTTTCCATCGCGGCCACGTGTACGACGTGCATCGCTACAAACCGCTGCTGTGTCACTGAGGTGGTGCGGCCGGCGTCGTCGCGAAAACGCAGTTTGCGCATCAGCACCGCGCTACGAAGGTCAAGGGTTTGTCGGTAGGACAGCAATTTCACCGCGTCGATGTCGAACCAGTCGCCATCGTTGATGCGAAAGGTAAGCGGAAGCCAGTTGGGCAGATTCACCAAGCTTTCATGTTCTGCTCGGGTTCCGCTGATCAGGTCGTCAAGCCGGTTGTACACGCCGGCCGCGTACGTTCCCGGGTAATGAATCTGACCGGCCCTCGATTCCGGCGCGGCGCCGCGGGTGGCGAAGTAACCGTTACCGACCGTGCACAGTGCTTCGCGCAGCTTTTCGCTGGGCGGGTCATAACCCTCGAACGTGAGAGTCCAAGCGCGACTGTGCGTCTCGCGCTCATATGCCAGCCACCTGCTGCCGCGCTGGACGAAGTCACGGACTTCGGTGGGGCTTCTCAGCGTGAAGCTGGCAGCGGTCGGCCGGTCGCCATCTTCGTCGTGCCGGATTAGTATCCCGATGCCGCTGAAGCGAACCGCATCGAACGCATCCTCGTCGGTAATGTCATCACCGATATAAATGGGCAGCACCCGTTCCGTGTCAAAGATGCGATCGCGGATCCAGGTGAGGGCGGTGCCCTTGTCCCAGCCGATATCCGGCCGCAGCTCGACGACCTTGCGACCGGACGTCAGCCTCAGGCCAGGCCGAAGACCTCGCCGGCGTACCGCCGCGATCACCTCGGCCACGCGGTCGGGTGCGACATTGCGGTAATGCACCGCGATTGCGAACCGCTTGTGTTCGATGCGCGCTCCCGGGATCCGGCTCAGTTCGCCGCGAAGGTCGTCCGCAACTTTCCCAAGCACGCCTACCGCGGCGCCCGCCGCCTCGTATTGGTGGTGGCTGCCGTCGGGTGCGATCAACTCGAAGCCGTGGCTGCCGGCATACCAGATACCCGGGACCCCGACCCGAGCGCGGATATCCGCCAGATCCCGGCCGGACAGTATCGCGACCGGGCACTGCTTCGCCAGATGCGCGAGCGCCTCGGCTGCGCCCTCGACAAGCTTGGCGGTATCGGGGTCCGGCACGATTTCGGATAACGTCCCGTCGTAATCCAGGCAGATGAATGGCTGCCGGCCGGCGACAATACCGATGACCTGACCGTACGAGTCCAGCGCGTTGGGACGCTGTGACATGCGTTTGTTACCCGTGGTGACGTCGACGTAAGCGAGGTCGGGGACGACGACGTCGGCGCCGCAACGCAGGAGCTTGTCGGCTCGCCCGCCCCGCCCGACACCGATGACGAAGGCGAAGCCACCTTCCCGTGCGGCCTCCACCCCGGAATCGGCACCGGCGACGACCACCGACCGCTGCGGGGCCATCCCCAACTTGCGGGCGGCCGCCAATAAAATCGTCGGGTCCGGCAGCGGGGGAACTTCGGGTACTCCTGGGGCACGGTCGAACCGGACGGTGAACGCTTTGGCGATCCGACCCGCTGCCATCGCCTGTCCGGGCTGCGCAGCCAGGGAATAGGCAGCGGTCGCGACGCCGGCCGCCCGCAGCTTCTGCGCTAGCTCAACAGCCGACTCCAACGCCGAGTCATCGGTGCCCGGCCCGATCACGCCGTCGAGATCGAAGATCACCGCATCGTGCGAGCGCGGGTCGATAGTGACCGGCTTCATTGTGGTAGTCCCCCTCCCCGAACTCGTTGCGGCGGCATGAGAACCGGCGGCACACCGGGAGATGTGCTCGCTGTCTCATCGTTGCGTGTGGGTGAAGCGACGAGAACCTTTTGTGCGCGATCCGAGCCCTTCGGCAGCCGGGTTGTGACTAAGGTCCACTGAGAGCGGTTGGGTGCAAACCTCAGCGGCCCGGATCAGGCCACATCTGCCCCATCAGCCTCTGCGCGGGAGGAACTTGCCGTCGTGCCCGCCTCCGCGCGACAACGTAAGCGGCGCGGCACATTGTCGCTTCGATGCGGGCACGACGAGTGCCGTCCGTCCCGCGTGTGGCCGCTGCGACGGGGGCCTAGATGGGCTCAGAACAGGCGGGGCAGCGCGATCACCGAGTCGACCGCCAACGCGCAGAACACGACAGCCAGATAGTTGTTCGATTGCATGAACAACCGCAGCGGCTTGACCGGCTCGCCGGCACGCACCCCGGCGTACAGTTGGTGGGCCATCGCCAGGAACCACACCCCGGCCACCACGGCGACCGCCGCGTAGAGCCAGCCGGTGGCCAGCGCCAGCGCCAGCGTCGACGCCACCGTCAGCCAGGTGTAGATGAGGATCTGCTTGGTGACCTGACGCTCGGTCGCCACGGCGGGCAGCATCGGGACGCCGGCCGCTTTGTAGTCGTCCTTGTAACGCATCGCCAGCGCCCAGGTGTGCGGCGGCGTCCAGAAGAAAATGATCGCGAACATCACCAGCGCCGGCCAGCCGATGGTGCCGGTCACCGCCGACCAGCCGATCATCACCGGCATGCAGCCCGCTGCGCCGCCCCACACCACGTTCTGCGAGGTGCGGCGCTTGAGCAGCAGCGTGTAGACCAGCACGTAGAAGGCGATGGTAGCGCCGGCCAGGTGTGCCGACAGCATGTTCGTCGTCCACCACAGCCAGAAGAACGAGGCCACCGACAGCGCCAACCCGAACACCAGCGCGTGGCTGCGCGGGACCCTGGCATTGGCCAGCGGCCGGCGCGCCGTGCGCTTCATCACCTTGTCGATGTCGGCGTCGGCCACGCAGTTCAGGGTGTTGGCACCCCCGGCGGCGAGCATCCCACCGATCAACGTGTTGAGGACGAGCAGCGGGTCCACCGTGCCGCGGTGGGCGAGCAGCATGGCCGGAATCGTGGTGACGAGCAGCAGCTCGATGACCCGCGGCTTGGTCAGCGCCAAATACGCCAGCACTGTGCTTTGTACTCGGCTCGGGGCGACGCTCCCGCGAACGCTCACGCAATAACTCCTTGGGTCGCAGCAGCGCGCAGCATCTACTACGCACGATGGTAGACCGCGGGCCGGTAATGGCTTGCCCGCAGGGTCCATTCACCCAGATTTTCCCAAGATTTCCGAACTGAATGTTACTGGTCGACGACCACCGCGTAATTTTCACACCAGCCGGCGGCGGGTACCCGAAATCCTGCACTGCAAGAGCCGGCCGTCCCGCACTAGGGTGGGATTGATCAGCTTGATGACCCCAAGGACTGAGTCTGTGACCACACTCGAAGAGATCTCCACGCTGACCCAACCGCACCTCCCCGACGACTGGTCCGAGATCGACTCGGCGGCCGTGGACACGATTCGGGTGCTGGCCGCCGACGCGGTCCAAAAGGTCGGCAACGGACATCCCGGAACGGCGATGAGCCTGGCTCCCCTGGCCTACACCCTGTTCCAGCGCACGATGCGACACGACCCCAGTGACACCCATTGGCTGGGCCGTGACCGGTTCGTGCTGTCCTGCGGGCACAGCAGTCTGACGTTGTACATCCAGCTCTACCTGGGTGGGTTCGGCCTGGAGCTGTCCGACATCGAGTCGCTGCGCACGTGGGGGTCCAAGACGCCCGGACACCCCGAGTTCCGGCACACCAAGGGCGTTGAGATCACCACCGGTCCGCTCGGGCAGGGTCTGGCCTCGGCGGTGGGCATGGCGATGGCGTCGCGCTACGAGCGCGGGCTCTTCGACCCGGACGCCGCCGGAGGCACCAGCCCGTTCGACCACTTCATCTACGTGATCGCCTCCGATGGCGACATCGAGGAGGGCGTCACCTCGGAAGCCTCGTCGCTGGCGGCCGTGCAGCAGCTGGGCAACCTGATCGTCTTCTACGACCACAACCAGATCTCGATCGAGGACGACACCAACATCGCGCTGTGCGAGGACACCGCCGCGCGCTACGAGGCCTACGGCTGGCACGTGCAGAGGGTCGAAGGCGGCGAGAACGTGATCGGCATCGAGGAAGCCATCGCCAACGCCAAGGCCGTCACCGATCGGCCGTCCTTCATCGAGTTGCGCACCATCATCGGCTTCCCGGCGCCCAAGTTGATGAACACCGGCAAGGCGCACGGCGCGGCGCTGGGCGACGAGGAAGTCGCGGCCGTCAAGGAAATCCTGGGCTTCGATCCCGAGAAGAAGTTCCAGGTGCGCGACGAGGTCATCGCCCACACCCGCAAGCTGGTGGACCGGGGCAAGGAAGCGCACGAGAAGTGGCAGGCGGACTTCGACGCGTGGGCGCAGCGCGAACCCGACCGCAAGGCGCTGCTGGACCGGTTGACCGCCGAGGAGCTGCCCGAGGGCTGGGACGCCGACATCCCGTATTGGGAGCCCGGGTCCAAAGCGCTGGCCACCCGCGCCGCCTCGGGTGAGGTGTTGTCCGCGATAGGCCCGAAGCTGCCGGAGTTGTGGGGCGGTTCGGCCGACCTGGCCGGCAGCAACAACACCACCATGAAGGGCGCCGATTCGTTTGGGCCGCCGTCGATTTCGACGAAGGACTACACCGCCCACTGGTACGGCCGCACGCTGCACTTCGGTGTCCGCGAGCACGCGATGGGCGCGATCCTGTCCGGCATCGTGCTGCACGGCCCGACCCGCGCCTACGGCGGCACCTTCCTGCAGTTCTCGGACTACATGCGCCCGGCGGTGCGGCTGGCCGCGCTGATGGACATCGACACCATCTACGTGTGGACGCACGACTCGATCGGGCTTGGCGAGGACGGTCCCACCCATCAGCCGATCGAGCACCTCGCGGCGTTGCGCGCCATCCCCAAGCTCTCGGTGGTGCGCCCGGCCGACGCCAACGAGACCGCCTACGCCTGGCGCACCATCCTGGCCCGCGGCAACGGCAGCGGGCCTGTCGGGCTGGCCCTCACGCGCCAGGGTGTGCCGGTGCTGGAGGGCACCAGCGCCGAGGGGGTGGCCCGGGGTGGTTACATCCTGGGTGACGAAGCAGAGGATCCCGACGTGGTGTTGATCGCCACCGGCTCTGAGGTTCAGCTCGCGGTCGAGGCCCAGAAGCTGTTGGCGGACAAGGACATTGTCGCGCGGGTGGTGTCCATGCCGTGTGTGGAATGGTTCGAGTCGCAGCCCGAGGACTACCGCGACAGCGTGCTGCCCCCGTCGGTGTCAGCCCGGGTGGCCGTCGAGGCGGGCGTCGCGCAGCCCTGGCACAAGCTCGTCGGGGACACCGGCCGGATCGTGTCGATCGAGCACTACGGCGAATCCGCCGATTACAAGACTTTGTTCCGTGAATTCGGTTTCACCGCAGAAGCCGTCGCGGCCGCCGCGGAACAGGTCGTAGACAACTGAGAAGGGGTAATTCACATGACTCAGAACCCTAACCTCGCGGCGCTGTCCGCTGCGGGTGTATCCGTTTGGCTGGACGACCTGTCGCGCCAGCGGCTGCAGTCGGGCAACCTGCAGGAGCTGATCGACACCAAAAGCGTTGTCGGAGTGACCACCAACCCGTCGATCTTCCAGAAGGCGTTCGCCGAGGGCGACATTTACGACGCTCAGATCCACGAGCTCGCGGAGCGTGGCGCCGACGTCGACGCCACCATCCGCACCATCACCACCGACGACGTCCGCAACGGCTGCGACGTGCTGAGACCGCAGTGGGAGGCCTCCGACGGCGTCGACGGCCGGGTGTCCATCGAGGTGGATCCGCGGCTGGCGGCAGAGACCGACAAGACCATCGCGCAGGCCGTCGAGCTGTGGAAGATCGTCGACCGGCCGAACGCCTACATCAAGATCCCGGCGACCAGGGCCGGGATTCCGGCCATCACCGCCGTACTCGCGGAAGGGATTTCGGTCAACGTGACCCTCATCTTCTCGGTGGAGCGGCACCGCGAGGTGATGGACGCCTACCTGGCAGGCATGGAGAAGGCCCGCGAATCAGGACACGACCTGTCCAAGATCCATTCCGTGGCATCGTTTTTCGTGTCCCGGGTGGATACCGAGGTGGACAAGCGACTGGAGAAGATCGGCACCGAGGAGGCGCTGGCGTTGCGAGGCCAGGCCGGTGTGGCCAACGCCCGGCTGGCCTACGCCGCCTACCAGGAGGTGTTCGAGGGCGGCGATCGCTACGAGGCGCTCAAGGCTGACGGCGCCCGCGTGCAGCGCCCGCTGTGGGCGTCGACCGGGGTCAAGAACCCCGACTACTCCGACACCCTGTACGTCACCGAGCTCGTCGCTCCGAACACGGTCAACACCATGCCGGAGAAGACGATTGACGCCGTGGCCGACCACGGCGTGATCAAGGGCGACACCGTCACCGGCACCGCTTCCGCGGCCCAGGAGGTGTTCGACAAGCTCTCCGCGGTCGGGATCGACTTGGCCGACGTGTTCGTGGTGTTGGAGAACGAGGGCGTCGAGAAGTTCGTGGATTCGTGGGCCGAGCTGGCGGAGGAGACGCAGAAGCAGCTGGATTCCGCCTCGAAATGAGCCCGGCTCGTACCGCTGCACAATGGCATAACCCGTTACGGGACAAGCGGGACAAGCGGCTGCCGAGGATCGCCGGCCCCTGCGGCATGGTGATCTTCGGCGTCACCGGCGACCTCGCCCGCAAGAAGGTGATGCCGGCCATCTACGACCTGGCCAACCGCGGGCTGCTGCCGCCGAGCTTCTCGCTGGTGGGCTTCGCCCGTCGCGACTGGGAAACCCAGGATTTCCGCAAGGTGGTCTACCAGGCCGTCAAGGAGCACTGCCGCACGCCCTTTCGGGAGGAAAACTGGGAGCGGCTGGCGGAGGGGTTCCGTTTCGTGCCAGGCTCTTTCGACGACGACGAGTCGTTCGGCCGGCTGGCCGAAACCCTGGACAAGCTGGACGCCGAGCGCGGTACCGGCGGCAACCACGCCTTCTACCTGGCCATCCCGCCCAGGTCCTTTCCGGTGGTGTGCGACCAGCTGCACAAGTCCGGGTTGGCCCGCCCGCAGGGTGATCGATGGAGCCGGGTGGTGATCGAGAAGCCGTTCGGGCACGACCTGGAGAGCGCGCAGGCCCTCAACCATGCGGTCAACGCCGTCTTCCCGGAGGAGGCGGTGTTCCGCATCGACCACTATCTGGGCAAGGAGACCGTGCGCAACATCCTGGCGTTGCGGTTCGCCAATCAGTTGTTCGACCCGATCTGGAACTCGCACTACGTCGATCACGTGCAGATCACCATGGCCGAGGACATCGGATTGGGCGGGCGGGCCGGCTATTACGACGGCATCGGCGCCGCCCGCGATGTCATCCAGAACCACCTGATGCAGCTGCTGGCGCTGACCGCGATGGAAGAGCCGGTCAGCTTCAACCCGGCGGCATTGCAGACCGAGAAGATCAAGGTGCTCTCGGCGACCCAGCTGGCCCAGCCGCTCGACGAGACGACCAGCCGCGGCCAATACACCGGCGGTTGGCAGGGCGGGGAGAAGGTCGTCGGACTGCTCGACGAGGAGGGGTTCGCCAAGGACTCCGCCACCGAGACGTTCGCCGCCATCACGCTCGAGGTCGACACCCGCCGCTGGGCCGGCGTGCCGTTCTATCTGCGGACCGGGAAGCGCTTGGGCCGCAGGGTGACCGAGATCGCGCTGGTCTTCAAACGCGCGCCGCACCTGCCGTTCGACGCCACCATGACCGACGAGCTGGGCGCCAACGCCATGGTCATCCGCGTGCAGCCCGACGAGGGCATCACGCTGCGGTTCGGCTCCAAGGTACCCGGCACCGCGATGGAGGTCCGCGACGTCAACATGGACTTCTCCTACGGCTCGGCGTTCGCCGAGGAGTCGCCGGAAGCCTACGAACAGCTGATCCTCGACGTGCTGCTGGGCGAGCCGTCCCTGTTTCCGGTCAACGCAGAGGTCGAATTGGCTTGGCAGATACTGGATCCCGTCCTCGATAATTGGGCGGCCGACGGCAAACCCGAGCCGTACGAGGCGGGCACCTGGGGGCCGGAGTCGTCGTTCGAGATGCTGCGCCGGACGGGCCGCGAATGGCGGCGGCCCTGATGATTATCGACATGCCGGACACCACCACCACCGCGGTCAACAAGAAGCTCGACGAACTGCGGGAGAGGGTCGGCGCCGTGACGATGGGCCGGGTGCTCACGCTGATCATCGCGCCGGACAGCGAGGCCATCCTGGAGGAGTCGCTCGAAGCGGCCAACGACGCCAGCCACGAGCATCCCAGCCGGATCATCGTCACGATGCGGGGCGACCCGTACGCCGACAAACCGCGCCTGGATGCGCAGTTGCGCGCGGGCGGCGACACCGGCGCCAGCGAGGTGGTGATCCTGAACCTGTCGGGGGCGCTGGCCGGGCACGCCTCCAGCGTCGTGACCCCGTTCCTGCTGCCCGACATCCCGGTGGTGGCGTGGTGGCCTGACATCGCCCCGGCCGTCCCGGCGCAAGACCCGTTGGGCAGGCTGGCGATTCGGCGCATCACCGACGCCACCAACGGAACCGACCCGCTGTCGGCCATCAAGAGCCGGCTGCGCGGGTACACCGCCGGCGACACCGACCTGGCCTGGGCCCGCATCACCTACTGGCGGGCGCTGCTGACCTCCGCGGTCGACCTGGCGCCCCACGAACCGATCGAGTCGGCCCTGGTGTCCGGCTTGAAAACCGAACCGGCGCTTGACATCCTGGCGGGCTGGCTGGCCAGCCGCATCGATGGCCCGGTGCGCCGGGCGGTCGGCGAACTCAAGGTGGAACTCGTACGCAAGAGCGAGACCATCGTCTTGAGCCGGCCCCAAGAGGGCAGGACGGCGACACTGAGCCGCACCGCCAAGCCGGAGGCGCTGCTTCCCTTGGCGCGCAGGGAAACCGGCGAATGCCTGGCCGAGGACCTGCGGCGGCTGGACCCCGACGAGATTTATCAGACAGCGCTGGAAGGCATTGAGAAAGTGCAGTACGTGTGAGCACCATCATCGAAGTTTTTCCGGAAGGTCACGCCCTGATCGAGGCGGCCGCCGCCCGGCTGGCCGAGACCATCCGCACCGCCGTGGCGGCCCGGGACCGGGCACTCGTCGTGCTGACCGGCGGCAGTAACGGCATCGGGTTGCTCAAGTCGTTGGCGGGGCGCGAGATCGCCTGGCCCAAGGTGCACCTGTTCTGGGGTGACGAACGCTACGTCCCCGAGGACGACGACGAGCGCAACGACAAGCAGGCGCGCGAGGCGTTGCTGGACCGGATCGACATTCCGTCCAGCCATGTGCACACGATGCCGGCCAGCGACGGCGAATTCGGCACCGACATCGCCGCCGCGGCACTGGCCTACGAGCAGCTGCTGGCGGCCAACGCCGAACCCGGCCAGCCGGTTCCGAATTTCGACGTGCACCTGTTGGGCATGGGGCCGGAGGGCCACATCAACTCGCTGTTCCCGGATACCCCCGCCGTGCTGGAAACCAGCCGCATGGTGGTCCCGGTCGAGGACTCCCCGAAGCCGCCTCCCCAGCGAATCACCTTGACCCTGCCCGCGGTTCAGCGTTCACGCGAGGTGTGGCTGATGGTGTCGGGAGCGTCGAAGGCCGACGCGGTGGCCGCGGCCATCGGCGGCGCCGCCCCGGTTTCGGTGCCCGCAGCCGGCGCGATCGGCCAGGAAACCACGCTGTGGCTGCTCGACGAGGAGGCGGCGGCCAAACTGCCCGCTCGCCCGGGTCAGCCGGCCTAGCCCCGGCCCGGTGTGATCCGGGCCATAATGACGGTCATGGCAGACAGAACCGTGCGCGGAGGGCAGGAGCGAAGCCGGCTCAAAACCCTCACCCAGGCCGCGTTGAACGCCGACAAGACGGTGGAGCAGGTCGAAGACGTCCTCGACGGCCTGAGCACGACCATGAAAGAGCTGAACACGTCCCTTTCAGCCCTGAACGCCACGGTCGAGCGCATGGAAAGCGGCCTGGACCACCTCGACGGCACCCTGTCGCGGCTCGACGATCTGGCCAGGCGGCTGATCGTCCTGGTCGAGCCCATCGAGGCGATCGTCGGGCGGATCGACGGCATGGTGAAGGTGGGCGAGACGATGATGACGCCGGTCGCGATGACCGAGCACGCCGTGCGCGGCGTTCTGGACCGGCTGCGCAACCGGACGGCGGAGTGACGACGCACCGGATTCGCCGCGTCTAGGTCCCACGGTCGACGGCGTCGAAAACCTCCATCGCATGCCGAAACGGCGCCGAGGTGATTCCCGGGTCCGTGGAGAGCGGATGGTCCAGCGAGAATACGATGGACAGCAGCAGGCCGAGAAGGACTGCAATCGCGCTGGAAACGAGCGCGTGACCGATGGTGCTGCCCAGGCGCAGAAAACCGGTGAACGCTACCAACACGGTCCCACCGAACACCAGCCCCAGCCATAGCAACGGCGGTATGCGCGGCCTGGTGTCGATGATGCGCTGGGTGCGGTCGGACGCCAACACGGTCAACTGGCCGACGAACTCGGCATTGATCGGGCTAGACGCGACGCCAGGCGGCTGACGACCGACGATGCGGTACATGTTGGTGATTGCGGCTCGGGCGCCGTCGTTGCCGCCATTGCTTGGCTTCCGTCCGGAATCCGCGACCGCGGTCGCGTACTGGCGCAGCAGCTGTTGAAGCTGCGTCCGCTCCGGTTCTGGCATGGCGACGGTCTGCCGGTACATCGTCGTCAGCGCCGAGGCCTCGTTGGCGGCAATCGCCTCGGCCGCGGAGAACTGTTGCCAGGAGACGACCACGGTGAATCCGAGCAGAGCCCCGTATACCAGCGCGACAATGGCGATGAACGGTGACACCGACGGGTTGTGCAAGGGATCGACGGTCCGCAGGGTGCGTTTTGCCACCCAAATGCCGCCGAGCGCGAGCGCGATGGCGGCGACGACGACCAGAACCAGAAGTTGCCACAGAGGTGGTCCGGATCCGCGCATCGGCCTCCTGCCAGGCATCGCTCACCGGCGTCCGGGGCGGCTTCCGCCTGGGGCTGGCCGTCATCATATTCGCGTCTTGCTCAACACGCGTCGAATTCGGCCCGGATTCGGCGGGGCGTCACCCGCTGTTGCGCAGCGCGCTGGCCAGCCCGTTCATCGTCAACAGGATGCCGCGCTGCACCAGTTCGTCGTCATCGCCGGAGCGGTAGCGGCGCAGCAGCTCGACCTGCAGGTGGTTGAGCGGTTCGAGATACGGAAACCGGTTGAACACGGAACGGGCCAGCGCCGGGTTGTCGGCCAACAGATCGTCCTGACCGGTGATGAGCTTGTGCATCGCGATGGTTCGCCGGTGCTCGTCGACGATCTTGTCGAACACCCGGCGCCGCAGTTCCTCGTCGTCCACCAGTTCGGCGTACCGGGCCGCCAGGCCGAGGTCGCTCTTGGCCAGCACCTGCGCCATGTTGGACAGCACGCTGGCGAAGAACGGCCACCGCTCGTACAGTCCGTGCAGGACCGCCACGCGCTCGTCTTCGCTTTCCGGGCCAGCCGCGATCCACTGCTCGAACGCCGAGCCGGTGCCATACCAGCCGGGAAGCATGACGCGGGATTGGCTCCACGCGAGCACCCACGGGATGGCGCGCAGGTCCGCGATCGACGACGTCGGTTTGCGTGACGTCGGGCGGCTGCCGATGTTCAACGAACCGATCTCGCTGACCGGCGTGGAAGCCATGAAGTACTCGACGAAACCCGGTGTGTCGTGCACCAATTCGGTGTATGCGCGCTGCGCCAGGCCGGCGACTTCGTCGAGCACCGCGTAGGCCGGCTCCGCCGCGTCGCCGAGGCCCTCGACGTCGAGCAGCGTCGACTCCAGCGTGGCCGCCACCAAGCTCTCCAGGTTGCGCCGCGCCGCCTGGGGTTCGGCGTACTTGGCGGCGATCACCTCGCCCTGCTCGGTGAGCCGCAGCGAGCCGTTCACCGCGCCCGGCGGTTGCGCCAGGATGGCCTGGTAGCTCGGCCCACCGCCGCGGCCGACGGTGCCGCCGCGACCGTGGAAGAGCCGCAACCGGATTCCCGCTTTGCGCGCGACCTCGACCAGGGCCAGCTCGGCTCGGTAGACCGCCCAGCTGGAGGCCAGGTAACCGCCGTCCTTGTTCGAGTCGGAGTAGCCGAGCATCACCTCATGGCGTCCGCCCTGCGCGTCGACGACCGCCCGGTACAGCGGAAGCTCCAGCATCGCCTGCAGGATGGCCGCGCCGTTGTGCAGGTCCTCGATCGTCTCGAAGAGCGGCGAAATGGCCACCGGGCAATACGGTTCCGGCCCCGAGGCGTCCAGCAGCCCAGCCTCTTTCAGCAGGATCGCCACCTCTAAGACGTCGGACACCGAGCGGCACATGGAGATGACGTAGTTCGGGACGGCGGCCGCACCGTAGCGCCCGACGGCGTGCGCCGCGGCGCTGACGACCTCGAGCTCCTTGCGGGCCAGGTCGGACAGGCCCCCGCACGCGGGCGGCACCCCCAGCACCCGATCGCCGACCAAGGGACGGCGGGTGGCCAGTTCGCCGACCAGCAGTTCGACGCGCTCGTCCTCGGGCAGCGAGCCGTAGTCCGGGTGCACCCCGGCCCACGCCAGCAACTCCCCCACCACCTCTTCGTGGACGTCGGAATTCTGCCGCAGGTCCAGCCCGCTCAAGTGAAACCCGAAGACGCTCACGCCTTCTCGCAACAGGGCCAGCCGGTCGTCGGCCAGCAGCGCGCTGCCGTGGGTGCGCAGCGACTGGTCGATCGTGTCCAGATCTGCCTGCAGTTCGGCCGGGTCGGAATACCGTGTCAGGCCGAGGTTGAGCTCGTTCTGCGGTTGGCGGTCCAGGATCTCGGCGGCGGTCGCGGTCAGCCGGGCGCGGATCACCCGCACCGCCCGCCGGTACGGCTCGTCGGCGCGGGCCTTCTCTTGGCAGCCCTCGGCCAGTTCGGCCAGCCCGGGGGTCACGGCCACGAGTCGGGCGGACATCGATAGATCCTGCTCGAGGGCGGTGAGTTCGGCCAGGTAATGCGACAGCGCGGTGAACGCGGCGCTGCCGGTGGCCTCGCGCACCACATCGCCCGTCACGTTCGGATTGCCGTCGCGGTCGCCACCGATCCAGGAGCCCGGCCGCAGGATCGGGGCGGCGAGCAGATCGGTGTCGGGCCAGCGCGCCCGCAACGCGTCGCGCACCTCGGCATTGACCTGCGGGATGACCTGGAAGAAGGCGGCGGGGTAATAGCGCAGCCCCACCTCGATCTCGTCGGTGATCTGCAGCCGGGACAACCGGAGCAGCGCGGTCTGCCACAGGGTGAGGACCTGGCGGCGCAACTCGCGCTCGACGTTGCGGCCGTCGTCGGTTTCGGTGTGCCCCTCCGCGTGCAACCGCATCAGCTGGGTGATCCGGTGCTGGGTGACGAAGACGGTGCGCCGCCGGGTTTCGGTGGGGTGCGCGGTGATCACCGGGGAGATCAGGGCATCCCGCAGCGCATCGGAAACCGTGGCCGAATCCAGTTCGGCCCCATCGAGTTTCGCGTAAGTGGCGGCCAGGCTGCTGTCCTGCGGCGGCTCGCCTGCGGCGACGTGGATCGCACGGCGGCGCTCCCGGTGGATGTCCTCGGCCACATTGGCCAGCAGCGCGAAGTGGCTGAACGCACGGATGACCGGGAGCGCTTGGTGAATGTCGATGCGAAAGAACATCCGCGCCAGGTCGGCCCGGTCGATCTCGGAGCGGCGCACCCGGAACGATTCGACTCGGGCGCGTTCCACGAGGTCGAAAACCTCGTCGCCGTTCTGCTCGCGCACGGTGTCGCCGAGGATCGCGCCCAGCAGCCTGATGTCGGCACGCATCGGCTCGGTCGCCTCGCGACCGACCAGCGTCCGTTGCACGGCGCCGATCGGTTCCAGCGCGATGTCGGAAACGTCAACCATGCGTCCCAGTATCGGCGCGGATCACGTGGTCCGCCCGCCGACGGGTCACCGGTACTTGATGAGCAGCGCCACCCCGATGATGGAAACCAGCCAGATGCCGGTGATGAACAGCGTCAACCGGTCCAGGTTCTTCTCCACGACCGTCGAGCCGGAAAGACTGGACTGCACACCGCCACCGAACAGCGTCGACAGGCCGCCACCCTTGGCGCGGTGCAGCAGCACCAGCAACACCACCAGCACGCTGGTGACCACCAGGGTGATCTGCAGAGCCAACTCCATGACCGGCAGCTTACCGGGCGGCGCTCAATCGGCCGCAAATGGCCTGGATGCTCGTAGCCGATGCCTTGTACTCCCAGTGGGTGCATGCGAGGATCAGCGATAGATGCTCCGCTGACGAAGTCGGCGCCGGCGTTGAGCGATTCCTTGCAACCATCGCTGTTTGTTCCTTTGCACCCTTGCTACGTGCCACAACATTGGACGTAGCGATGGTTACGGATTTCAGCAGACCGAAGCCCGCCGACCCGGTTGTTCAGGCGTTGGCGGCCGGTTCGCCGCAACGCATGGGGACGTTCCGCTTCTACTTCGACGGCGAACGCTGGGAGTGGTGCGAACAGGTGGCACGGTTACACGGCTACGAGCCGGGCACCGTGACACCGACAACGGAGTTGGTGCTATCGCACAAGCATCCCGACGACCGCAAGCAGATCGCGGCCACGCTGGATGACATCCGCCGCACCCAGGGTGCGTTCGGCACGCGGCATCGGATCATCGACGTGCAGGGCCACGTCCACGACGTCGTCGTGATCGGCAACCGGCTCCTGGATGCGGCGGGCAAGGTCGTCGGCACGGAAGGCTTCTACGTCGACGTGACGCCCACCGAGCACGTGGACCAGGAGGCCCTGACCGCCGAAGTGGCGAAGTTCAGCAAGAACCGCGCCGTCATCGAACAGGCCAAGGGCATGCTGATGGTGATCTACGGGATCGACGACAAGACAGCGTTCGGGTTGCTGAGGTGGCGATCCCAGCAGCACAACGTCAAGCTGCGCCCGCTGGCACGACAGATCGTCACCGAGTTTCTGGCCTTGTCGCGCAGGGACTCCCACCCCCTTCGGTCCGCTTACGACGACATCGTGCTGACCGCTCATCTGCGGGTCGGCCCGCAGGTCTGCTGACGCCTGCCGCGTTACGGCAGCGGCCCGCCGGCGGCGATGGCCGCCAGCGTCGCGAACTGCTCACCGTCCAGAGACGCCCCACCGACCAGCGCCCCGTCGATGTCCTCGCGGGCGATGATGTCGCCGATGTTCTTGGCGTTCACCGAGCCGCCGTAGAGCACCCGCACGCCCTCGGCAACCTTCGACGAGGCGAGAGACGCCAACGTCGCGCGGATCGCGGCGCACACCTCCTGAGCATCGGACGCGCTGGCCACCCGTCCGGTTCCGATCGCCCAGACCGGCTCGTAGGCGACGACGACCTTGTCCAGCTGTTCGGCCGACAGGCCGGCCAGCGAGCCGCGCAGCTGCTCCTCGCAGTGGCTGACGTGCCCGCCGGCCTCACGTACCTCCAGGTTTTCACCGATGCACACGATGGGCGTCAGCTCGTGCTTGAGCGCCGCGGCGGCCTTGGCGGCCACCAGCGCGTCGTCCTCGTTGTGGTAGGTGCGCCGCTCGGAGTGGCCGACCACGACGAAGCTGCAGCCGAGCTTGGCCAGGAACGCCCCGCTGATGTCACCGGTGTAGGCGCCGGAGTCGTGCTGGGACAGGTCCTGGCCGCCGTACGTCAGCCGCAGCTTGTCGCCGTCGACCAGGGTCTGCACGCTGCGCAGGTCGGTGAACGGCGGCAAGACCGTGACGTCGACCTTGTCGTAGTACTTGTCCGGCAGCGCGAACGCAATCTTCTGCACCAGCGCGATCGCCTCGAAGTGGTTGAGATTCATCTTCCAGTTGCCGGCGATCAGTGGCTTGCGGCTCACGCGTCTCCTCCACTTGGTTGCGGACGGCCCAGCACCTCGATGCCCGGCAGCGTCTTGCCCTCGAGGTATTCCAGCGACGCGCCCCCGCCGGTGGAGATGTGCGAGAAGTCGCCCTCCGGGATGCCCAGCGCACGCACCGCGGCCGCGGAGTCGCCGCCACCCACCACGCTGAACGCACCCTTGCCGGTGGCCGCGGCGATGGCCTCGGCGACACCGCGGGTGCCCGCGGCGAACGCGGGGAACTCGAACACGCCCATCGGGCCGTTCCAGAAGACGGTCCGGGCGTTGGACAGCAGCGCCGCAAAGCGTTTGACCGATCCCGGCCCGATGTCCAGCCCGATCATGTTGTCTCCGATGGCGTCGGCGGCCACTGTCTGCGACGGCGAGTCGGCGGCGAACTGCTCGGCCACCACGACGTCCACCGGAAGTCGCAACACGTCGACGTAGGTGTCCAGCAGCCGGCGGCAGGTGTCCACCATCTCGGTTTCCAGCAGCGATTTGCCCACCGAAAATCCTTGCGCGGCAAGGAAGGTGAAACACATCCCGCCGCCGATCACGATGCTGTCGGCCTTGGTCGCCAGCGATTCGATGACGCCGAGCTTGTCGGACACCTTCGACCCGCCGAGCACCACCGCGTAGGGACGGGTGGTCGAACTGGTCAATTGCTCCAGCACCCGGATCTCGTCGGCCACCAGCGTGCCGGCGTAGTGCGGCAGCAACGTGGCCACGTCGTACACCGAGGCCTGCTTGCGGTGCACCACCCCGAAGCCGTCGGAGACGAAAGCCCCTCCGGGCGAGACTAATTCGGCGAGTTCACGGGCGAGCGCGAGGCGCTCGCCGTCGTCCTTGCTGGTTTCCCGCGGGTCGAAGCGAATGTTCTCCAGCAGCAACACGTCGCCGTCCGTGAGGCCTTCGGCCCGGGCCAGCGCGTCACCGCCGACGACGTCACCGGCCAGCTGCACGTGCCGGCCCAGTCGCTCACCGAGCGCCGCCGCGACCGGCGCGAGCGACAACTTCGGGTCGGGCCCGTTCTCGGGCCGGCCGAGGTGCGCGGTCACCACCACCTTCGCGCCGGCGTCGACGAGCGCCTGCAACGTCGGCACCGACGCGGTGATCCGGCCCGGGTCGGTGATGGCGCCGTCGTCGAGCGGCACGTTCAGATCGGAGCGCACCAGCACGGCCCGCCCCGAAACCCCCTCGGCCAGCAGGTCTTCGAGTGTCGGAACGGCCACGACTACAGTGACTTGCCGACCAGCGCGACGAGGTCAACGAGGCGGTTGGAGTACCCCCACTCGTTGTCGTACCAGGACACCACCTTGGCCTGGTTGTCGATCACCTTGGTCAGACCGGAGTCGAAGATCGAGCTGTGCGGATCGGTGACGATGTCGCTGGAGACGATCGGGGCGTCGTAGTACTTCAGGATGCCCTTCAGCTTGCCCTCGGCGGCGGCCTTGAAGGCCGCGTTGATGTCTTCGGCGCTGGCGGCCTTGGACAACTCGGCCGTGAGGTCGGTCACCGAGCCGGTGGGGATCGGCACCCGCAGCGCGTAACCGTCGAGCTTGCCCTTCAGTTCGGGCAGTACCAGCCCGATGGCCTTGGCCGCACCGGTCGAGGTCGGCACGATGTTCAGCGCCGCGGCGCGCGCCCGGCGCAGGTCCTTGTGCGGGCCGTCCTGCAGGTTCTGGTCCTGGGTGTAGGCGTGCACGGTGGTCATCAGGCCCTTGACGATGCCGAACTCGTCGTTGAGAACCTTGGCCAGCGGCCCGAGGCAGTTCGTGGTGCACGACGCGTTGGAGATGATGTTCTGGCTGCCGTCGTACTTGTCGTCGTTGACGCCCAGGACGATGGTGATGTCCTCGTCGGTGGCGGGCGCCGAGATGATCACCTTCTTGGCGCCGGCGTCCAGGTGGCCCTTGGCCTTGGCCGCGTTGGTGAACAGGCCGGTGGACTCCACGACGACGTCCACACCCAGGTCGCCCCACGGCAGCGCCGCCGGGCCCTCCCGGACCTCGAGCGCCTTGATCTTGTGCGGGCCCACGACGATGGTGTCCTGGCCTTCCAGGCTGACGTCGAAGGGCAGCCGGCCCAGGATCGAGTCGAATTTGAGCAGGTGCGCCAGTGTGTGGTTGTCGGTGATGTCGTTGACCGCCACCACCTCGATGTCAGCGGTGCCCTGCTCCTGTTGGCCCAGCAGGGCCCGGTAGAAGTTGCGTCCGATTCGGCCGAAGCCGTTGACGCCTACTCGGACCGTCACTTGATCTCTCCCTGTCTTGGTGATGTCTTTCCTGAGTCCGCTGATTTCGCGCTCGTGGTCAGCCTAGATGAGCAGCATGCGCGGTTGCCGCCCCGGTTCCCGCGACCAATGTGACGTCAGCCCGCCGCCCGGCTTCCTCTTCTTCTTGTTCTGCTTCTTAAGCCGCCTCAGCGCCGACTCGGCGGCGTGGTAGCCGCACAGGCCGTGGACGCCGGCCCCCGGCGGCGTGGACTGCGAACACAGATAGACGCCCGGCACGCCGGTCGCGTACGGATCGAGGGCGATGCGGGGACGGAAGATGACCTGGAGCCCGTCGTTGGCGCCGCCGATGATGTCGCCGCCGATGAAATTGGCGTTGTAGGCCTGCAGTTCGGCGGTCCCCTTGCTGACCGTCGCGAGGACGCGCTCGGAGAATCCCGGCGCGAACCGCTCGATCTGGCCGACCACGGCGGCGGTGGCGTCCCCGTCGTAGCCGAACGGCACGTGCGCGTACGCCCAGATCGGGTTGACGCTGCCCGCCGAGCGGGACGGGTCGGCCAGGTATTGCTGGCCGAGCAGAACGAACGGCCGCTCGGGCATCTTGCCTTGTGCGCGTTGGCGTTCCGTGTCCGCGATCTCGGCGAACGTCCCGCCGAGGTGCACGGTCCCGGCCCGGGCGCAGTCGGGGTTCGTCCACGGGATGTCGCCCTCGATGGCGAAGTCGACCTTGAACGCCGAGGAACCCTCGCGGTAGCGCCGATACGACCGCCTGATCCGGGCGGGCATCGCGTCGCCGTAGAGGGCGAGTGCCGCGGCCGGGCTGAGGTCGAGCATGACGATGTCGGCGTCCGGGACATCCTTGCGGCTGGCGACGGTCACCCCGGTGGTAATGCTGCCGGCGTACTCCTTCAGGGCGGCGGTCAGGGCTTGGCTGATCGACCCGGAGCCCCCTTGCGCGACGGGCCAGCCGTACCGGTGCCCGCTGGCCAGGATCATCAGCCCCAGGGACGCGGTGAGCGGGCGGTCCAGCCGGGTGTAGACGTGCGCGGCGGCGCCGCCGAACAACGCGCGGGCCTGCTCGGTGCGAAACCAGCGGGCCATGGTGGTGGCCGGCAGCAGCGCCCGCGGCCCGAAGCCGGCCAGGCGCACCGGGTGACGCGGGATGCCCAGCACCGGGCCGAGCAGATCCTCGGCCAGCTCGTCGAAGCCCGTCGCCAGGTCGCCGATCGCCCGCCGCCACCGGGCGCCATCGGGCCCCATCCGCGCCACCGTCTCGTCGATCGACTGGTAGAGCACGCCGGCGGTGCCATCGTCGAGCGGGTGCGCGCAGTCGACCTCCGGCCACTTCCACTGCAGCCCGTAGCGCTGCAGGTCGATCTCCTTCCACAACGGCGAACCGACGCCCAGCGGGTGAAACGCCGAGCAGTGGTCGTGGATGACGCCGGGCATCGTCAATTCGCCCGAGCGGGCTCCCCCACCGACGGTGTCGCGCGCCTCGAGCACCTGAACGTCGACACCGTGGCGGGCCAGGTGCACCGCCGCCGCCAGGCCGTTGGGGCCGGCACCGACCACCACCGCCCTGGTCATCGATCGGCGCGCCGGGTGGTCCGCGGCGATCGCGAGCGCGGCGAAGCCGGGCGCGGCGGGTCGCCGCCATCGAGGCGCGGCGATCGCGAGCGCGGCGAAGCCGGGCGCGGCGGGTCGCCGCCATCGAGGCGCGGCGATCGCGAGCGCGGCGAAGCCGGGCGCGGCGGGTCGCCGCCATCGGTGACGTGGACCGGGTACTCGTCGCCCGGCTCCGGCCATGGCTGACGGGCCAGCATGCTTTCCACGTCGACGTAACCCTCTTCGATCAGGCCGGTTTTCGCGTCGACGATGCGGTACTCCTGGCGCTGGACGTGGATCGGCTGACTTTCCAGGATGATGACCCGGACGTCCCCGTCCTCGAACTGACAGCGCCGCTGCACCGCCGCGAGCAACTGCTCGTTGTGCAGGTGGCCCTCGCCGAAGTTCCACCCGATCAGCGGTCCGGCGATGATCTCGCCGTCACGCAGTTTGTAGTCCGCCTCGTTCATGCCGTCCAGGGCGCGGGCCACCAGGCCGTTGAGCGTCCGCCCGTGGGTGTGCATGGAGCGCCACCCCATCAACTTGTCGATCATCATCTCGGCGGTGCTCGGATCGTAAAGCCGGGCAAGCTGTTTGGGCACCAGCGCCGAGGCCTTGGTGATGTTGGCGTCCATCTTCTCCTCGGCACCCGCGCGCAGGCACCAGGTGCTGGTGGCCCAGTTTCCAGCGTAATAGCGCATCGCGGGCAGGAACGAAACCTGCTTGGGGAAAAGGTTTCCCACGATGGGGACCACCGCAAGCGCGGCGATCAGGATGGCCAGCAGCAGCGGCGAGCGTAGCCCCGTGGCGGTGACACCGGCATAGTGCCCGAACAAGTAGAACAGCGAGAAGAGGAAGAACACGTTCCACTCCAGGGGCACTCCCATCGGAATGGTCGAGGTGATGTTGAGGTGGAAGAGGACCATGAAGCCGATGAGGAACCACGCCCACCGGTGCCCGTCGGCGAAGAAGACCAGCAGCAAGGGCACTAGGAATTCGGCCGTCGTCCCGCCGACATGGGCCATCACCTTCGGAATCCACGACGGGCGCAGGTCGTCGACCGGGTCGAGGTAGAGCCTGCGCTTGAACCAGTTGAACGCCTTGCTGCGCAACAGCGGACTGTTGCTCATCATGACCGCCACAACGTACGGGAAGTGGTGGTTGAGTTTCGACGTCGCCGCCCCCCACCACAGCGCCAGCATGATGATCTTGAAGGCGGCGATCTGGTCGGTGAACGAAAAGAAGAACACCAGCAGGGTCAGCCCGTAGTGTTCGCCGCGCGCCGCGAGGAAGACGGTCTTGTCGCGCAGCCCCAGCAGGGCCAGCGCGACGATGGTCGGCACCACGAGAACGGGATTGATCAGGCCGACGTCGCCGCCGGCGGTCACCGGCCCGCCCCGCCCGGGCGACAGCAAAGCCCAGGCGCCCGAGACCAGCACGACCAGGTATAGCGCCACGTCGACGAGGGTGCGGTTGTCACCACCGGTGAACGGGACCCTGCCGGGCCACGGCGGCAGCCGGATTGTGTTGGGCCGCAACCAATACAAGAAGCCGCCGAACACCGGCCAGAATCGGGCGGTCAGCGGACCCGATCCACAGCCCAATCCCAGGATCTCGAACAGCAGCGTGAAGATGACCACCTTCTGATACACGATCGGCTGTGTCCACCAGTCGGCGATGCGCCCGAGCCCGCCCAGCCCGGGCGTCAGCGAGATCACCGCGGCGGCGCCCACGACGTACAGGGCGATCTTGACGACATAGAAAAGATAGACCGCGTACGGCGAGCCGAAGCCATGCTCAACCCAGTGCCGGGTCATGATCTGTCGCCTTCTCGATCGGGGCAGACCGGGCCAACTCTCGGGGTCGACGTCGGGAAGGTCCGGGGTCATGAATCCCATGGGCGGCCTCATTCGGTGTCGGTAGAAACCAGGTGGCCCGTCAAATGTATCGGCACCGCGATGCGGGCGTGGCCGATTCCGCGCGCCTCAACCCTTCGCCGGCCGCCCGAGCGGCCAAAAGCTCTGCCACTGAGCTGAATTGATCGTCCAGGAGCTACCGGACCGCGGACCGCGGGGAAGGCGCGGGCGGCCCACCCGGGGTCCGGCGGGCGAATCGGCGCCGCAACTTCTCGAGCATGGCGTTAAGAATTTCCCGATCCTGTTCCTCGATCCGCGCCATGCGCCGAAGGTTGGCTACCGCGTCGACGTCGCCGTTGGCCTGCGCGGCGCCGAGCGCCTTCTGGTAGTCGTCGATCCGCTGGCCGATGAGCCGAAGCTTCTGGGAGAGCAGCCGAACGAAGTAGTCGGCCTGGCGTTGGTCCGCCTCGTCCGGTGCGGCCGGATCGGCGTCACCGGACGGCGGGGGCCCCTGATCGAGCTGGGCCGGTTCCGGGCGGAGGACGCCGGCGCGGGGCCTGCGGGCACGTCGATCAAGAGAGCTAATGCCACGTGCGGTACCCGGGCGAGCGATGGGCTCATGGGACAAGCCGGCAAGGTCCATCGAATTCCCCTTTGCTCGAGGATTCACGCAGGGCGTCGTAACAATAGCGCCCGCGCCCCGCCGGCACCATATCCGCAGACCAGGAAAGAGACAGTCGCCATGACCGCCGCCGCGCCCCGATCGCTACCATCGAGGAACTCGACGCGGCTCTTTAGACCTGAGGCAGCCTCGCGGGAGCGTCAAGGGAGGAACGTGACCGACGACGACCATCCCGATGTCGGCGACATCGGCAAATTCGACCCCGTCTTGACCCAGCGCCTGATGGCGGTGATGCGCCCGGTCCTGAAGACCTACTTCCGGTCGGAGGTGCACGGCCTCAACTCGTTCCCGCCCGGTGGTGCGCTGGTGGTCGGCAACCACTCCGGCGGCATGTTCCCGATGGACGTCCCCATCTTCAGCGTCCACTTCTACGAGAAATTCGGCTACGACAGGCCGGTCTACACGCTCAGCCACGACATCCTGATGACCGGTCCCACCGGCGAGTTCTTCCGGCGCACCGGATACATCCGGGCCAACCGTGAGAACGCGGCCCAGGCCCTGCGGTCCGGGGGGGTGGTGATCGTCTTCCCCGGCGGAGACTACGACGCGTACCGGCCCACGCTCTCGGAGAACGTCATCGACTTCGATGGCCGGAAGGGATACGTCAGGACGGCGATCGAGGCCGGCGTTCCCATCGTGCCTGCGGTGTCCATCGGCGGGCAGGAGACCCAGCTCTACCTGTCCCGCGGCACCTGGTTGGCCGAGCGGCTGGGGGTGAAGCGCTTGCTGCGCAGCGCCATCCTGCCGCTGTCGTTCGGCTTCCCCTTCGGCTTCAGCGCGGTGATCCCGCCCAACCTGCCGCTGCCCACCAAGATCGTCACCCAGGTGCTGGAGCCGATCCACATCGCCGCGCAATTCGGTGACGACCCGGACGTCGACGAGGTCGACGAGCACGTCCGGTCGGTGATGCAGGAGGCCCTCAACGGGCTGGCGGCCAAGCGACGTTTCCCGATCCTGGGCTGAGCCGTGGCTTCTCTGTTGCGTCCCATCAACCAAGCTCTCGGCGTCATCACCACCCTGAGGCGCGCCGGCATGATCGCGCCGATGCGACCCGACCGCTACCTCAAGATCGCCGCGGCCATGCGCCGCGAGGGCCTGGGGATGACCGTGGGCTTCGCCAGTGCGGCACAACGCTGCCCGGACCGGCCCGGCCTGATCGACGAGCTCGGCACACTGACCTGGCGGGAGCTCGACGACCGGATCAACGCGTTCGCCGCGGCGCTGCAGCACCTGCCCGCGGGCCGGCCGAGGGTCGTCGGGGTCATGTGCCGCAACCACCGTGGCTTCGTCGAGGCGGTGGTGGCCGCCAGCCGGCTCGGCTCCGACGTCGTGCTGCTCAACACGTCGTTCGCCGGTCCGGCGCTCGCCGAGGTCGTCAACCGCGAAGGCGTCGACACCGTCGTCTACGACGAGGAATTCACCGAAACCGTGGACCGCGCGCTGGCCGACAAACCGGACGCCACCCGCATCCTGGCCTGGACCTCCGACCGCCAGCGCGAGGCGACGGTGGAGCAGCTCATCGCCGATCACACCGGCCAACGGCCCGAGCTCACGGGCCGCAAGGGCAGGATGATCCTGCTGACTTCCGGCACCACCGGAACACCCAAGGGCGCCAACCAAACTGGCGGCAACGCCGGCGTCGGCACGCTCAAGGCCATCCTGGACCGCACGCCGTGGCGTGCCGAGGAGACGATCGTGATCGTCGCGCCGATGTTCCACGCCTGGGGCTTTTCCCAGTTGATCTTCGCGGCGTCGATGGCGTGCACGGTGGTCACCCGGCGCATGTTCGACCCGGAGGCGACGCTGGACCTCATCGACCGGCACCACGCCACCGGCCTGGCGGTGGTGCCGGTGATGTTCGACCGCATCATGGAGCTGCCGCCCGCGGTGCGAAAGCGGTACAGCTGCAAGTCATTGCGATTCGCGGCGGCATCCGGTTCCCGAATGCGGCCCGACGTCGTCACCGCATTCATGGACGAGTTCGGCGACGTGATCTACAACAACTACAACGCCACCGAGGCCGGCATGATCGCCACCGCTACCCCGCAAGACCTGCGCGCGGCGCCCGACACCGCGGGGCGGGCGGCAGGCGGGACCGAAATCCGGATCCTGGACAAGAATTTCAACGAGATGCCGACCGGCGAGGTGGGCACCATCTACGTCCGCAACGACACCCAATTCGAGGGCTACACGTCGGGCACCACCAAGGATTTTCACGCCGGGTTCATGTCGTCGGGCGACGTCGGCTACCTGGACGAGGCCGGCCGGTTGTTCGTGGTCGGCCGCGACGACGAGATGATCGTCTCCGGCGGCGAGAACGTCTATCCGATCGAGGTGGAGAAGACGCTGGCGGCACACGACGACGTGGCCGAGGCCGCGGTGATCGGCGTCGACGACGAGCAGTACGGGCAGCGCCTGGCGGCGTTCGTGGTGTTGCGCCCGGGCGCCCGGGCCACGCCCGATACCCTCAAACAGCACGTCCGGCAAAACCTGGCCAACTACAAGGTGCCCCGCGAGATCACTGTGCTGGACGAACTCCCGCGCGGCAGCACCGGCAAAATCCTGCGCAACGAACTGCAATCTCAGGTCAACGGCTGATGAGTCGCCTCGTACGCCCCCGGCCTCTGGCGCGCGCCGCATTGGAACTGGCCAACGCCGCCAACGGATTACGGCCGCTGGCCCGCAAGGGCTACAGCACCGTGCTGGTCTTCTGGTTCGGCTGGCCGACGTCGGAGGTGCCGGGCGTCTACTTCACCGTCTCGCTGCTGGACGCGCTGCGGCGCGGGCGGCGCGGCCACTTCTCTGGACGGCGCGGCAAGGCGGCGCTGGCCATGACGGCCGCGTCGTGGGCCGTCCTGGCGGTGATCCGCTACCGCGGCGTCACCACCCCGGGCCCCGTGCTGGAGGCCGGCCTGCGCGAGCAGCTCGGCCACGACTACGAAGAGGCGCTGCACAAGCTGCCCCGCACCAAGCCCACGCGCAGCGGACGGCGCAGCCTGCCGCTGGCCAACACCGTGGCGCGCCGGCGGTACGTCGAGAAGACGAATGTGGTGTCCTACGGCCCGAACGGCCGCGCCAACCTCGCCGACATCTGGCGCCGCCGCGACCTGCCGCGCGACGCCAAGGCGCCGGTGTTGCTGCAAGTTCCGGGCGGCGCCTGGATGATCGGGATGCGCCGGCCGCAGGCCTACCCGCTGATGAGCCACCTGGCCGCCCGCGGCTGGGTGTGCGTGTCGATCGGTTATCGCGTCTCCCCCCGCCACACCTGGCCCGACCACATCGTCGACGTCAAACGGGCGCTGGCGTGGGTCAAAGAGAACATCGCCGACTACGGCGGTGACCCCGACTTCGTCGCGGTCACCGGCGGCTCGGCGGGCGGACACCTGTGCGCGCTGGCCGCGCTCACCCCCAACGACCCGCAATTCCAGCCGGGCTTCGAAGACGCCGACACGTCGGTGGCGGCCGCGGTCCCGATCTACGGCCGCTACGACTGGTTCTCCACCGACGGCGAGGGCCGGCCCGAATTCGTCTCGCTGCTCGAAAAATTCGTGGTGAAGCGGGGATTCGCGTCGCACCGTGACGTCTACGTCGATGCCTCGCCTATCCGGCGACTGCGGGCCGACGCGCCGCCGTTCTTCGTGTTGCACGGCCGCGACGATTCGCTGATCCCCGTCGGCGAGGCCCAGGAGTTCATCGAAGAACTGCGGGCGGTGTCCAAGTCCCCGGTCGCCTACGCCGAATTGCCCAGCGCGCAACACGCCTTCGACATCTTCAGTTCCCCGCGGGCGCATCGATCCGCGGAGGCCGTCGCGCGGTTCCTGTCCTGGGTGTACGCGACGAACCCGCCCGATCGCGACTAGCCGCCTCGCGGTGGCCACTAGGGTGGGGCTTTCAGTCCTCTGTAATCCCTTGTGTCACTTTGGCTTCTGTGGTCACAAGATGGTCTTTTTTGTCGGTGGGTGTTCGTAGGGTTGGGGGCATGGGTGCGAGCAGTCGTGAGGAGATCGTTGAGGTCTTCGACGCGCTCGACGACGACGTGGATCGGCTGTGCGCGTTGTCCTTTGACGTGCTGACCACCGCGGAGCGGTTGCGCGCCCTGGAGCGCCTGGAACGCGCTTATCGCCGGCTGCGCGCCCCCCAGCATGCGTTGATCAACCAACTCGATGCGCAGGCCAGCGCGCAGGAGTTGGGTGGGTCGCTGCGCTGCGGGTTGGCCGACCGGTTGCGCATCACCACCGGCGAGGCCGCCCGGCGCCTCGGGGAAGCCCGCGATCTTGGGGAGCGCCGGGCGTTGACCGGGGAACCGTTGGCGCCGCTGTTGGCCGCGACCGCGGCCGGGCAACGCGACGGGCTGATCGGCGACGGGCACATCAAAGTGATCCGCGGCTTTTTTGCCCAGCTGCCCGCCGCGGTGGACGTGTTCACCCGCCAAGCCGCCGAGGCCGACCTGGCCGCCAAAGCCACCGGATACCGGCCCGACGAGTTGGCCAAATACGCCCAGCGGATCATGGATTGGCTGCACCCCGACGGGGACTTCAGCGACGCCGAGCGGGCCCGCAAACGCGGCATCACCCTGGGCGCCCAGGAATTCGACGGCATGTCCCGCCTGAGCGGCCTGCTGACCCCGGAGTTGCGGGCCGCCGTCGAGGCGATGTTGGCCAAGCTGGCCGCCCCCGGGGTGTGTAATCCCGACGACCAAGCCCCGGTGGTCGACGCCACCCCCGACCAAGACGCGGTGCGCCGCGACACCCGCTCCCCGGCGCAGCGCAACCACGACGCCTTGCTGGCCGGGCTGCGCGGCCTGCTGGCCTCCGGACAACTGGGCCAACATAACGGGCTGCCGGTGTCGATCGTGGTCACCACCACACTGCAGGATCTCGAGGCGGCCGCCGGCAAGGCCCTGACCGCCGGGGGCACCCTGGTGCCCATGTCCGATGTGATCCGTTGGGCCGGCCACGCCCACCACTACCTGGCCATCTTTGAGCAGAGCAAACCCCTGGCGCTGTATCACAGCAAACGGCTGGCCTCCCCGGCGCAACGGATCATGTTGTATGCCAAGGATCGTGGCTGTACCAAGCCGGGCTGTGATGCCCCGGCCTACCACAGCCAGGTCCACCACATCACAGGCTGGCAAGCCACCGGCCGCACCGACATCGACGACCTCACCCTGGCCTGCGGCCCCGACAACCGGCTCGCCGAAAACGGCTGGACCACCCGCACCAACGCCAAAGGCGAAACCGAATGGCTCCCACCACCCCACCTCGACCACGGCCAACCCCGCACCAACAACTTCCACCACCCCGAACGACTCCTCAACGACAGCGACGACGACGAACCCGATTGACGTCCGGCCGCGAGCCGCAAGCGCCCGGCTCCGCGCGGGCGTGGTGTGCATCCCGGCCACTGATCAGCTCAGGGCGCGAGATCGAGCAAGGCTAGTTCGACTAGGGCAATAAGTCACATATTTAGTGGCTTTAGCCTGCATTCCTGCACGGCTGGTGGGCGGAAACTGTAACGTGTTCTAGTTCGGACTAGTCAGCTAGTGGAGGCGCGGAGTGAGTATCGACACCGCTGGGGTCGGCGTCCGGGAAATAGACGTCGGAACGTTGCCGACCCGGTTCGCCCGCGGGTGGCACTGCCTGGGTGTGGCCAAGGACTTCCTCGACGGCAAGCCACACCCGGTCAACATCTTCGGCACCAAGCTGGTCGTCTTCGCCGACACCGACCACAATCTGCGAGTCCTCGACGCGTACTGCCGGCACATGGGCGGAGACCTGTCGCAGGGCATGGTCAAGGGCGACACGGTCGCATGCCCGTTTCACGACTGGCGGTGGGGCGGCGACGGCAGGTGCAAGCAGGTGCCGTACGCCAAGCGCACACCAAAAATGGCACGCACCCGCTCTTGGCTTACCGAGGTGCACAACGGTCTGTTGTTCGTCTGGCACGACCACGAAGGCAACTTGCCGTCACCGGAATTACAGATCCCCGACATTCCCGAGGCCGCTAGCCCCGCATGGACCGACTGGCGGTGGCGCAGTGAGCTCATCGAGGGTTCGAACTGCCGCGAGATCGTCGACAACATCGTCGACATGGCGCACTTCTTCTACATCCACTACGGCTTCCCGACGTACTTCAAGAACGTCTTCGAGGGCCATATCGCTTCGCAATACCTGCGCACCGTCGGCCGGCCCGATGTGCTGCTCGGCGGTTCGCACTACACCGGTGAACAAACTCTGGATTCCGAGGCCTCCTACTTCGGCCCGTCGTTCATGATCAACTGGCTACACAACAGTTACGGCGGCTACAAAGTGGAGTCGATCCTCGTCAACTGCCACTACCCGGTCACGCAGGACTCCTTCATGCTGCAGTGGGGCATCATCGTGCGGAAGCCCGAGGGCATGGACGAGGCCGCAACCGAGAGGCTGTCCAAAGCGTTCACCGATGGCGTCAGCATGGGCTTCCTGCAGGATGTCGAGATCTGGAAGCACAAGACTCGGATCGAAAACCCGTTGCTGGTCGAAGAGGATGGCCCGGTCTATCAGCTGCGCCGCTGGTATCAGCAGTTCTATGAGGATGCCGCCGACGTCACGCCACAGATGACCGACCGCTTCGAGTATGAGGTCGACACCACCGCCGCGAACGAGCACTGGCGCGCCGAGGTGGAAGAGAATCTGCGGCCCAAGATAGAGCAGCCCCAATAGGAGGCCGCGTCAATTGCCTACACCGGCAAGCGGATTCGTCGCGCCATTCAGTGGGCGATTGGACACTTGCCGGTGTAGTCGACTTGCCAGTGCTTGATGCCGTTGAGCCACCCCGACCGGATCCGCTCCGGTTTCGAAATGGGCGTGAGGTCCGGCATGTGGTCGGCGATGGCGTTGAACATGAGGTTGATCGTCAACTTGGCCAGGTTGGCGCCGATGCAGTAGTGCTCGCCGGTGCCGCCAAATCCGACGTGCGGGTTGGGGTTACGCAAGATGTCGAACTTGAACGGATCGGTGAAGACGTCCTCGTCGAAGTTGGCTGAGCGGTAGAACATCAACACCCGCTGGCCCTTCTTGATCGTCACCCCCGACAGTTCGGTGTCCTGGTTGGCGGTGCGCTGGAACGCGGTAACCGGGGTGGCCCACCGGACGATCTCGTCTGCCGCAGTCTCCGGGCGCTCCTTCTTGTACAGCTCCCACTGGTCGGGGAAGTCGACGAACGCCATCATGCCTTGGGTGATCGAATTGCGGGTGGTCTCGTTACCGGCGACCGCCAGCATCATGACGAAAAAGCCGAACTCGTCGTCGGAGAGTTTCTCGCCGTCGATATCCGCCTGCAGCAGCGTGGAAACGATGTCGTCGCCGGGATTTTCGGCCTTGATCTCGGCCATTTTCATGGCGTAGGCCAGCACCTCCGCCGAGGACGCCTTGGGATCGATGTGCGCGTACTCGGGGTCCTCGGCGCCGGTCATCTCGTTGGACCACCGGAACAGCTTGCCGCGGTCCTCCTGGGGCACACCGAGCAGCCCGGCGATGGCCTGCAGCGGCAGTTCGCACGCGACCTGCTCGACGAAATCGCCGGAACCCCCGGCGGCGGCGGCCTTGGCGATGGCCTGCGCACGCTCGTTGAGCTCGTCGCGCAGCCTGCCGATGGCGCGCGGCGTGAATCCGCGCGAGATGATCCTCCGCAGCCGGGTGTGCTGCGGGGGATCCATGTTGAGCAGAACCAACCGCTGCAGGTCGATGTCTTCGCGCTTCATGTCGTCGGCGAAGCGCGGAATGGCACCGTTGAGCCAGCTGGAGAAGACGTCGTTGCGCAGCGAAACCTCCTTCACGTCCTTGTGCTTGGTCACCACCCAGAAGCCGCCGTCGTTGAAGCCACCCTTGCCGATCGGCTGGTCACACCACCAAATGGGCGCGTTGTGGCGCAGCTCGGCGAGCTCCTCGACGGGTAAGCGCTTGGCGTAGATGTCCGGGTCGGTCGGGTCGAAGCCGGGGGGAAGGTGGGGGCAGGTCATCGGTGGCTCCTCTGCGATTCAGACCATCGTGTCGCCGGGCGGCAGCCCGAACTCGTGGTTACCGAAGATCATGTAGGCCCGCTCGGGATCGTTGGCCGCGTGCACGCGGCCGGCGTGTGCGTCGCGCCAGAACCGTTGCAGCGGAGCACTATTGGCCAACGCGGTGGCACCCGAGGCGTCGAATAGACGGTCTATCGAGGCGATGGCGCGGGCGGTGGCACGCACCTGGTCACGACGGGCCCGGGCCCGCAGCTCGAACGGGACCTCCTGACCCGCCACCAGACACGAGTACTCATCACGGACGTTGCCCATCAGCTGTCGCCACGCAGCGTCGATATCGCTGGCCGCCTCGGCGATACGCACCTTGGCGAAGGGGTCGTCTTTCGACTTCTCGCCCGCGAACGCGGCGCGCACCCGCTGGCCTTGATGCTCGACGTGGGATTCGTAGGCGCCGTAGGCCATGCCGACGATGGGGGCTGTGATCGTGGTGGGATGCATAGTGCCCCAAGGCATCTTGTAAACCGGGTCGGTGTTGACCGCCAACCCGCCGGCGGTGTGGTCGTTCATCGACTTGTAGGACAGGAACCGGTGCCGGGGCACGAACACGTCCTTGACTATCAAGGTGTTGCTGCCGGTGCCCTTCAGGCCGACAACATGCCAGACGTCGTCGATGCGGTAATCGCTTATCGGGATCAAGAAGCTGCCGAAGTCGACCGGCTGGCCGTCCTTGATCACCGGGCCACCGACGAAGGTCCACGTGGCGTGGTCGCAACCCGACGACCAGTTCCACGATCCATTGACCAGGTAACCACCGTCGACCACCTGACCGGCGCCCATCGGGGCGTATGACGAGGAGATCCGCACGCCCGTGTCCTTGCCCCACACGTCCTCCTGGGCCTGCTGGTCGAACTGCGCCGCGTGCCAGTTGTGCACGCCGAGGATCGACGCCACCCACCCGGTAGACCCGCACGCACTGGCCAGGCGCCGGACGGCCTCGAAGAACACCGTTGGATCGCATTGCATCCCGCCCCACTGCCCCGGCTGCAGCAGCCGGAAGAAGCCGATTTCTTGGAGCTCGCTGACGGTGGCATCGGGCAGCCGGCGCAGTTCCTCGGTTTCCTGTGCCCGCTGCCGCAGCTTGGGCAAAAGATCGTCGATGGCGGCCAACACGGACTGGGCACCGATTTCTTGAATGGACGTCACTGCTCACCTCCAGACGTGCACTCGATCACAAGACTAGAGCACGTTGCAACTAGCGTCGAGTATTTTATTGTTTTTGCTGTACAGAGGCAATAACCCGCGCACTGTAACTCGTTCTAGTTATGGCCTCACTGCGGGCCCGCGCTAGGGCAGAAAGTCCCAAATCTGTTCCGGAGTTCACCCGCAGCCGGGCTCGGCGTCGGCCATGGCACGACGACGCTTCGCCCGGCTTCGCCGCGCTCGCGATCGCCGCGAGCCGCTCACTCCCGCGCGGCGGCCTTCTCCAACTCGGTGAGCGCCGGCTCGATGCGGTCGGCCATGTCGTCGATGTCGTTGGCCACCTCGGGCGTGGTCACGAAGCCGAAGTCCAAATAGTCGGTGTAGGAGAAGCAGGTGATGTTCAGCGCGACGTCCATGACGGGCGGCCCGAGCGGCACCAGCGAAGCCAGTCGGGCGCCGGCCATGTACAACGGGAACGGCGGGCCCGGCACATTGGAGACAACCAGGTTGATGGGGGCCAGGTTTCGCGACAACCCGCTGGCCGTGTAGGCCCGGGCGGCCAACTGCAGCAGCCCCGGCGGCGTCGTCTCGGTCAGCCCCATGATCTGGTGGGCCGACAACGCCTTGGCCATCAGCTTGGCGTTCTGGGTGCTTTCGTGGATGGCCCGCAACCGCTCGGCCGGATCGTCGATGTGGGTGGCGAGCGACACCGTCATCGAGCTCACCTGGTTGCCGACGTCGTCCTTGTTGTCATCGGTGCGGGTGGAGACGGGGATCTGGGCGATCAGCGGTTTGGCGGGCAGCTCGCCGCGCTTCTGCAAGTACTCGCGGGCCGCGCCGGCCACCAGCGCCAGCACGACGTCGTTGAGCTTGACGCCGTAGGCGTCCTTGACGGCCTTGGCCCGGGCCAGCTCGACGCGGCAGCCGGTGATCCGCCGGTGCGGCGACACGGGCGCGTTGAACCGGGTCTTGGGCGCTTCGAAGTAACGCGGGGGCCGGCCGCTCACGCCCAGCGCGGCGACCTGCTGGCGCACGGTCTGCTCCACGAGCCGGGCGATGCGGAAGGGCGTCTTGACGCCGAGGTTGATCAGCGCGCCCACCGCCCGCCGTTCGATGCCCGGAATCTTCGATCCCACCAGCGATCCCACTGTATCCCGTTGCGGCGGGCGGGGTTCCGGCGTGACGTCCAAGAGGATTTCACCCAGGCCGGCGCCCGAGACGCCGTCGACGATGGCGTGGTGCATCTTGGTCAGCGACGCGACCTGGCCGCCCTCGACGCCCTCGATCACCCACATCTCCCACAGCGGCCGGGAGCGGTCCAGCTTGTAGGACATCAGCCGGCCCACCAGCTCCTCGAGCTCGCGGCGACCCCCTGGCGACGGGACGGCGATGCGCCGGATGTGGAAGTCGATGTCCAGCTCCTCGTCTTCGACGAACCACGGCCGGTCCAACCCGAGCGGCGCCCCGGCGACCCGCCAGCGCAGCTGCGGCAGCTCGGGCAGCCGCTCGATGATCAGTTCGCGCAGCCGCTGAAAGCTGTACTCGGGCGCGTCCTTCGGGTCGCAAATCGCAAGTGCGCCCACGTGCATGTGCCAGCCCGCGGTTTCGGCCGACCAAAACGCCGCATCAACGCTCGAAAGCCGTTTCATCCCCCGACCGTAGCCCCCCGTGACTGTTGCGAACAGCGATTCGCGCGACCAGTTAGGCGTCCTCGAGCAGGTCCGGCGTCACCGCCGACTCGGTGTCGGGAATGCCTTCGATCTTGGCCTTGCGGTCGGCCATCGACAACAACCGCCGAATACGCCCGGCCACAGCGTCTTTCGTCATCGGCGGGTCGGCGAGCCGGCCGAGCTCCTCCAGTGAGGCCTGCCGGTGCTCGACGCGCAGCTTGCCGGCCGAGGCGAGGTGGTCGGGGACGGTGTCGCCGAGAATCTCCAGCGCGCGCTCCACCCGGGCGGCCGCCGCGACCGCGGCCCGCGCCGAGCGGCGCAGGTTGGCATCGTCGAAGTTGGCGAGCCGGTTGGCCGTCGCACGCACCTCGCGGCGCATCCGGCGCTCCTCCCAGATGAGCCGGGTGTCCTGGGCGCCCATCCGGGTCAGCAATGCGCCGATCGCCTCGCCGTCCCGCACCACCACCCGGTCGGCGCCGCGCACCTCGCGGGCCTTCGCGCTCACCCCGAGCCGGCGGGCCGCGCCCACCAACGCCAGCGCGGCCTCCGGTCCGGGACAGCTGACCTCCAGGGCCGACGAGCGTCCCGGCTCGGTCAGCGACCCGTGCGCCAGGAAGGCACCGCGCCAGGCGGCTTCGGCGTCGGCGACGCTGCCGCCCACCACCTGGGCGGGCAGGCCGCGCACCGGCCGGCCGCGGTTGTCGAGCAGCCCGGTCTGGCGGGCCAGCGCCTCGCCGTCGTTGGCCACCCGCAGCACGTAGCGGGTGGTCTTGCGAATCCCGCTGGCCGACAACACATGAACGACCGCGTTGTAGCCGTAGAGCTCGAAGATGTCCTTACGCAGCCGGCGCGCGACGTTGCCCAGGTCCACCTCGGCTTCCACGACCACCCGGCCGCCGACGATGTGCAGCCCGCCGGCAAACCGGAGCAGCGACGTGACCTCCGCGCGGCGCGCGCTGACCGACTTCACGATCAGGCGGCTGAGTTCGTCCTTGACTTCGGTCGTCATCGCCACGCGTCGTCACTCCTCGGTCCGCTGCCGCCCGGTCCATTTCCACCGGGTTGTGGACTTGCACCGTCGACCCGAATATCCGCGGTGGCTGTGAACGGAGGCGCTCCCGTGCCCTTGTGGGCCGCCCGGACGCCGTCCAGGGCCGCCGCGAGCTTGCCTGGATCATGTAAAGGTGTACCAGGTCGGGCCACGTCGGCGAAGTGGACCTCGGCGGAAAGCAGCGTCGCGGTCCGGCGCAGTTGCTCCCGCTCCCGCTCGCCGGGCACCCGTTCGGCGTCGATGATGATGTCGTGCACCGTGAATCCCGGCGCATGTTGCGCCAGCACGTGCAGATGACGCTCGACGGAGAAGCCGGCCGTCTCCCCCGGTTCGGCCACCAGATTGAGCACCAGCGCCCGACGGGCGGTGGTGGCCCGCAGCGCCGCCGCCAGCCCCGGCACCAGCACGTGCGGGATCACGCTGGTGAACCACGAGCCGGGACCCAGCACCACGAGGTCGGCGGCCATGATGGCGTCGACCGCCTGCCGGGTCGCCGGCGGATCGGACGGCAGCAGCCGCACCCGCCGCACCTTGCCCGGTGTGGTGGCGATCGCGACCTGGCCGCGAATCAGCCGGAATATCCGCGGATCGGTCTCCAGCCCCGAGACGTCGGCCTCGATCTGCAGCGCGATCGGGCACATCGGCAACACCCTGCCCTTGACGCCGAGGATGCGGCCCAACTCGTCGAGGGCGGCCACCGGATCGGCCAGCACCTCCGACAGCCCGGCGAGCAGCAGGTTGCCGATCGGGTGCCCGGCCAGCGCCCCGTTGCCCCCGAACCGGTGCTGCAGAATGGTCGCCCACAGCCGGCCGTGCGGGCTGTCAGATGCCAAGGCCGCCAATGCCATTCGGAGGTCACCCGGCGGCACCACATTTAATTCGCTGCGCAGCCGCCCGGACGAGCCACCGTCGTCGGCGACGGTCACCACTGCGGTGACGTGAGGAGTCAGCCGGCGTGCCGCGGACAGCGTCGCGTACAGGCCATGTCCACCGCCCAGCGCTACGATGCCCCGATTCGTCGGCGCGCTCATTCGCGGCCCAGATCCCGGTGCAGCACCCGCACCGACAGTTGAGGATTGGCCTTCAGCAGCCGCATCAGCGCCTCGGCGATCGCGACGCTGCGGTGCTTGCCGCCGGTGCAGCCGATGGCGACCGTCATGTAGCGCTTGCCCTCCCGGCGGTAGCCGTCGACGACCAGGGACAGCAACCGATGGTAGGCGTCGAGAAAGTCCGCGGCGCCGGGCTGACTCAACACGTATTCGCTGACCGCGGGGTCCTGTCCGGTGAGCGGACGCAGCTCGTCGACCCAGTGCGGGTTGGGCAGGAACCGCACGTCCATCACCATGTCGGCGTCCATCGGCAGGCCGTACTTGAACCCGAACGACTCGACGGTGACGCTGATGGACGTGGTGGCGTCGCCGCCGAACGCGCGCTCGATGCTCTCCCGCAACTCGCGCACCGACAGCGTGGAGGTGTCGATGATCAGGTCGGCCGTGGCGCGCACCGGGGCGAGCATGCGGCGCTCGGCGGCGATGCCCTCGGCCAGGGTTTGGTCGCCCTGCAGCGGGTGGCTGCGGCGGTTCTGTTCGTAGCGCCGCACCAGCATGTCGTCGGATGCCTCCATGAACACGACGCGCGGGGTGATGTTGCGGGTGGCGAGCTCGGTGCGCACCTCATCGAGGTCGCCGGTGAAGCCGCGCGACCGCACGTCCATCACCACCGCCAGCCGGGTGATGCGCGACCCCGCGTCCATGCCGAAATCGACCATGCGCGTGATCAGCTGGGGCGGCAGGTTGTCGGCCACGTACCAGCCGAGGTCCTCGAGCACCTTGGCTGCCGTACCCCGCCCGGCCCCCGACAGTCCGGTGACCAGAACGACGTCGATGCCGGCCCCGCCGTCTGGACGTGCCTCCATCGGACGGCCCTCCGCCAACTCACCCGTCATTGGTGTTCTCCGGACTGCTCGGGTCGCAGCGCCTCGGGTCGCAGCGCCTCGAGCACGGCGGTGGCCGTGGCCACACCGATGCCGGGAACGGCCGTGATCTGGTCGACGGTGGCCTCCTTGAGGCGGGCTATCGATCCGAAATGGGTCACCAGCGCCTTGCGGCGATGTTCCCCCAATCCTGGCACCGAATCCAGTGCCGAGGCGGTCATTCGCTTGGATCGCTTGCTGCGATGGTAGGTGATGGCGAACCGGTGCGCCTCGTCACGAATTCGTTGCAGCAGATAAAGCCCCTCGCTGTTGCGCGGCATGATGACGGGATCGGGTTCGGACGGCACCCATATCTCTTCCAGCCGCTTGGCCAGGCCGATCACCGCGACGTCGGTGATGCCGAGGTCTTCGAGCACGGCGCTGGCCGCGTTGACCTGCGGCGCGCCGCCGTCGACGACGTAGAGGTTGGGCGGATAGGCGAACCGGCGCGACTTGCCTTCGGCGGACAGCATATTCGAGTCGTTCTGTTCGGTCAGGTGTCGCGCGAACCGGCGGCGAGTCACCTCGGCGATCGAGGCGACGTCGTCGGAGCGGCCCTGCCCGGCGGCTTCGCGGATCCCGAAGTGGCGGTAGTCCGACTTGCGCGGCAGGCCGTCCTCGAACACCACCAACGAGCCCACCACGTCGGTGCCCTGCACGTGGCTGATGTCGACGCATTCGATGCGCAGCGGCGCATCGGCCAAGCCGAGGGCTTCCTGAATGTTCTGCAGCGCAGCCGATCTGGCGTTAAAGTCGCCGGCCCGCTTCAGCTTATGTTGCTGCAGAGCCTCTTTGGCGTTGCGTTGCACCGTTTCGGCCAGCGCTCGCTTGTCGCCGCGGCGCGGCACCCGCAGCGCGACCCGTGACCCGCGCAGGCCCGACAGCCAGCTGGTCAGCTCCTCGGCATTGGACGGCAGGCACGGCACCAGTACCTCGCGGGGCACCGGGTTGGTGGATTCGTCCGCCGCGCCATCCAATTCGGCCTGCTCGCCGTAGAACTGGGTCAGAAATTGCTCGACCAACCGTTCCTCGCCGGAATCGCCGGGGTCGCCGGACTTTTCGACGATCCAGCCACGCTGGCCACGCACCCGGCCACCGCGCACGTGGAACACCTGCACCGCCGCCTCCAGCTCGTCGTCGGCGAAGGCGACCACGTCGGCGTCGGTGCCGTCACCGAGCACCACGGCCTGCTTCTCCATGGCGCGCTTCAACGCGGACAGGTCGTCACGCAGCCGCGCGGCACGCTCGAAGTCGAGTTGTTCGGCCGCGCCGTTCATCTGGTGTTCCAACTCGCGCGCGAAGCGGTCGGTCTTGCCGGACAGGAAGTCGCAGAAGTCGTCGACGATTTGGCGGTGCTGCTCGGCGCTGACCCTGCCGACACACGGCGCCGAGCATTTGTCGATGTAGCCGAGCAGGCACGGACGGTCGATCTGCTTGTGCCGCTTGAACACACCGGCCGAACAGGTGCGGGCCGGGAAGACCCGGGTAAGCAGGTCCAGCGTCTCCCGGATCGCCCAGGCGTGGGAGTAGGGCCCGAAATAGCGCACGCCCTTGCGGCGCGGGCCGCGATAGACCATCAGCCGGGGGAATTCCTCGCCCAGGGTGACAGCCAGCACCGGGTATGACTTGTCGTCGCGGTAGCGGACGTTGAAGCGCGGATCGAATTCCTTTATCCAGTTGTATTCGAGCTGCAACGCCTCGACTTCGGTGTTGACCACCGTCCACTCCACCTTGGCGGCGGTGGTCACCATCTGCCGCGTCCGCGGGTGCAGACCGGCAACGTCGGCGAAGTATGACGTCAGCCGGCTGCGCAGGCTCTTGGCCTTGCCGACGTAGATGACCCGCCCGTGCACGTCCCGGAATCGGTAGACGCCCGGTTCGACCGGGATCGACCCGGGTGGCGGTCGGTACGTGGCGGGATCTGGCACGAGTCCAGGCTAGTGGCCCGAACCGACGCTGCCACTTGCCCGTCGGAACAACACGGGCGCGCGCGGGAGCGGCCCGTCTACTGTGAGGCCTACGGGTGGTCACGAACTTTGCAAGGGGGTCGCCGTCGAGTCCTCGCTAGCCTGGTTGCTTCGCCCCCTCTCGGTGGAAACCTTCCTCGACGAGATCTGGGGGGCGACGCGCTATCACGTCAAGCGGCGCCAGCCGGACTACTTCGATCGCCTCCTGCCCGGCCCGTCGGCCGCCGAGACGCTCCTGGAACACGTGCGCCCCGAGCCATCGGCGGTGCGGCTGGTGCGGGGTGGCGCGGACAAGGACCCCGGCACCTACCGGCTCGCCGACGGCACCCTCGACTTGGAACGGGTTCGCGGGGGCCTTGCCGATGGCTACACGATCGTCCTGAACGGCCTCGAACGGTACGTGCGCGGGATCGCGTCGCTGTCCCACTCGATCGAGGTCGAGTTGAACTACCCGACGCGGGTCAACGCCTACGTCACGCCCCCCGGGTCGAGGGGCTTCGTCCCGCACTACGACCCGCACGACGTGCTGGTCCTGCAAATCCACGGCTCCAAGACGTGGCGGTTGTCCAACGACGCGGCCGTGCCACCACACGAGATGGAACGCAGGAAGGGCGTCGGTTCGGACTGGGTCGCGCCGCCGACCGAGGTGACCCTGGAGGCCGGCGACACGCTGTACGTGCCACGCGGCCAAGTGCATTCGGCCGAAACAGACGCGGGTTCATCGGTCCATTTGACGGTCGGCATGCACGCGCCCACCGTGCTGACGCTCCTCACCCACCTGTTGCACGCGTTGAGCCTGCGGGATGACCGGGTGCACGCCCGGTTGTCGCCCCGGCACCTCGACGACGCGGGTGCGCGGGCGGGCCTGGCCGGCCTCGTGCGCGACACCCTGCGCGACCTCGAGGACCCGAGCGTCATCGCTGCGGGCCTCGACGCCATGGCAGAAGTCCTGGTCCGGCGCGGCCGATGCCCGCCGGTCGGACAGCTCTCGGAAACCGACGGGATCGACGGGCGGACCCTGGTGGCGAAACACCAACCGCTCTATTCGCGGGTGACGCAGGTGGCGGACGGTGTGGCCCTGCAGTTCGCACAGCTGTCGATGCGCGCGAGCGCCGACCACGAGGAAGCGCTGCGGTTCCTCTCGGGAAGCACTGGGCGGTTTCGCGTGGGCGATCTGCCGGGGTTGACCGCGGCGCAGCAGGCGGCGCTGGCCAGGACGCTGATCCTGAACGGGTTCCTGGTCCGGCTGTCCGACGACTGAGAGCCACCTTCGCGTTTCCGGTGAGTGCGCATTTGACTCCTTACTTACGGTTTCTTTGAGCGTAATTTTCCTCATATGCGTTCATCTGTGCCCCTGACGGCCGCCGGCGCGGGGCCACGGCGGTGAGCATGCCGATCTGGGCGGCCTTCCCTCCGGAGGTCCATTCGGCGGCGCTCTCCAGCGGCCCCGGGCCGGGATCGTTGCTCGCGGCGGCGCAGGCGTGGCAGGCGTTGAAGGCCGAATATGACTCGGCGGCCGCGGAACTCAGTTCGTTGCTGGCCGCGGTGCAGGCCGGTACCTGGCAGGGCCCCAGCGCGGAGGCGTTCGTGGCGGCCCACGTTCCCTATCTGGCCTGGCTGCTGCAGAACAGCGCCAATAGCAGCACGGCGGCCGCCGAGCAGGAGACCGTCGCCGCGGCCTACACGGCGGCGCTGTCGGCCATGCCGACCCTCACCGAACTGGAGGCCAACCACGCCCTCCACGCGCAATTGGTGGCGACCAATTTCTTTGGCGTCAACACGGTTCCGATCGCCCTCAACGAGATCGACTACCTACGGATGTGGCTGCAGGCGGCCACCGTGATGGCGATGTATGAAGCGGTGTCCGAGACCGCGCTCACCTGGACGCCGCCGGCGACCCCGCCACCGCCGATCCAGAAGACCAACGTCGCGAACCACGACGAGGGCGGAGGGCCAACGCAGTTGAGCTGGTGGGTAACTCGGGTCGAGGAGGTCGACAGGGCAATCAGCGGGGACTTGGCGCAATCGTCGTCCGATCCGTCCGGGGCGCTGACGCAGCTGGCCAGCGACCCCCTCCTGGTGACCGAGGTTCCGCACTGGGCGGGCGAATCGCTCCTGACGTTCATCCCGCAGGCGCCGCAACTGACGCAGCTGTCGTACGGCCTGATCGCTCCCTTCATTCCCCTGGCGGGTGGCGGAGGGCTCGCCGGGCTGGCCGGCCTGTCGCAACCCGTCCCCGCCGCCGCACCCGCCCTGCCCGGCGCGACAACGCCGGTCCCGTCCGGCACCGGGACGCCCGCTGCGATGGCGCCCGCCGCGTTGGCGCCCGCGGCCACCCCGGCCACGTCCCCGGCGCCAGCGCCCGCGTCCACGACCGCCCCCGCACCCGGCGCCGCCGCGCCCCCGACGCCGCCCGCCGCTACCCACAGCTTCGGTTACCCCTACGTCGTGGGCCCGCCCGGCGTGGGAACCGGCGGCGAGATGAGCACCCGCAGCCGGGCGGAGCAGAGGTCACCCCAGCCCGACAGCGTCCCGGCGGCGGCCGCCGCGGCCACGGGGGAACGGGCCCGCCGGCGCCGAAGCCCCCGGCCGGCCCAGATCGACCCGGGATACCGCTACGAATACCTCGACGAATACCTCGACGCCGGCGATCCGGCCGCCTCAACGCACGGCGCCGGGACCATCGGCTCGTCCGGCGCCGCTCGGCCGGCGCGCGCCGGGACGGCGGCCGGCCTGACCACCCTGGCCGGGGAGCATTCCCGCGCCGGTCCGACCGTGCCGATGCTGCCGAGCGACCGGACGCCCGAAACCGGCGAAAGGGCAGGTGACCAGTAAGAACGGCGACTCACCGGCGGTGCGGGCGGTTTGGACGATTCCCGATCCGGTTACCAATGACGGAGCAGACGTTACAGTGGCTGGTAATCAATGGAGGGAGTCCACAGATGTTCAAGCGCTCGTTGACCAGGCTCGCGATGGGGGTCGGCGGTCTGGCGTTGGTGTCGACCGCCGCGGCCGGGGTCGCATCCGCTGCGCCCGACTACGGCCCGATGATCCACACAACCTGCAGCTATGACCAGGCGATGCGGGCGGTCCACGCGGAAAACCCAATGGCCGCTCAGTACCTCGACCAGTCGCCGCCGAACCAGCAGTTCTTGCAGCAGTACCTGGCATCCACACCGGATCAGCGCGTGAACCTGCTGCACGCCATCGAGCACAACCAGGGCGCGCAGCAGGCTTTGCCGATCTTCCAGCAAATGATGACCGACTGTAAGAACTTCTGAGTCGTCCACCTGAAAACGGGCTATCCGTCCGAGCACGGATAGCCCGTTTTCAGCGGGTGCGCAGGTCCGGCCGGTAGCGCGCCAGCAGCGACCGGACGGTGTCCATCGCGTCGACCGCGCGTTCCTTGTCGACGGCCTGGATGGCCATCACGGGAATGTATTCATCGTCGGGCAGATCGATGCGCGCCCAGCGGTTGCCTTGCGGGAACGAGACGCCGGTAACGTCTGGCCACTCGATTAGCTTGTCGCCCAACAGGTTACGCACCGAAATCCCGGCCGGCCCGACCCGCAACCGGGGCCGGGCGAACAGCAGCACCACTCCGGCGAGCACCAGACCGAGCAGCGCCATCGCCACCTGGTCGGTGGTCCGAAAAACCACCCCGCTGGATCCGACCTTGAGCAGCAAGCCGATCGCGATGTGCACCGCGGCGATGATGAACGCCGCCCCGTAGACGAATATCGGTGTGCGGTGGGGACGCAACTCGACGTCCCATTGCTCGTGCTCAGTCACGGCCGGGCGCGCAGCTCACGCAGCGTCAGCGCCGCGGTCAGGGCCGCCCCGGCCGCCTGGGCGCCCTTGTCTTCGACCGATTCCGGAAGCCCGGCGCGATCGAGCGCCTGCTGCTCGGTGTTGGTGGTCAACACCCCGTTGGCAACGGGTGTGGACGCGTCCAGCGCGACCCGCGTCAGGCCCTGGGTCACCGCGTCGCAGACGTAGTTGAAATGGGGTGTCTCGCCCTGAATCACGACACCCAGGGCGATGACCGCGTCGTGGTTGCGGGCAAGCTCCTGCGCCACCACGGGAATCTCGATCGCGCCGAGGACGCGCACCACGGTGGGATCGTCGATGCCCGATTTGGCGGCCACCCGGCGGGCGCCCTGCAGCAGTGCTTCGCAGATCTCGCTGTGCCAGGTGCTCGCCACGATGCCGAGCCGCAGGCCGGACGCGTCGAGCGCCGGGATCTCCGGCTCCCCGCTACCGCTCACTTGCGCCGCTCACTTGCCCCACTCACTTGCGCCACTCATAGAGCCCCGCCGAATTCGCCTGGCAGATGAACCGATTCGTGAAAGTCGTCGAGCCCGGCCAGGTCATGGCCCATCCTGTCGCGCTTGGTCATCAGGTAGCGGATGTTCTCGGCGTTGGCGCGCACCGGAAGCGGCACCCGCTCGATGATGTGCAGCCCGTACCCGTCCAGGCCGACCCGCTTGGCCGGGTTGTTGGTCAGCAACCGCATCGAGCGGACCCCGAGGTCGACCAGGATCTGCGCCCCGATGCCGTAATCCCTCGCGTCGGCCGGCAATCCGAGTTTGAGGTTGGCGTCGACGGTGTCCTCGCCGGCGTCCTGCAGCTGGTAGGCCTGCAGTTTGTGCATCAGGCCGATGCCGCGGCCCTCGTGGCCGCGCATGTACAGCACGATGCCACGCCCCTCCCGCGCGACCATCGCCATCGCGGCGTCCAGTTGGGGTCCGCAATCGCAGCGACGGGAACCGAACACGTCGCCGGTCAGGCACTCGGAGTGCACGCGGACCAGCACGTCGTCGCCGTCGGCGTTCGGCCCGGCTATCTCGCCGCGAACCAGCGCGACGTGTTCGACGTCCTCATAGATGCTGGTGTAGCCGATCGCACGAAACTCACCGTGCCGAGTCGGTATACGGGCCTCGGCGATCCGCTCGATGTGCTTCTCGTGCTTGCGCCGCCACTCGATCAGGTCGGCGATGGTGATCAGCGCGAGGTCGTGCTCGTCGGCGAAAACCCGTAGCTCATCGGTCTGCGCCATCGAGCCTTCGTCCTTCTGGCTGACGATCTCGCAGATCGCGCCCGCGGGCTGCAACCCCGCCATCCGGGCCAGGTCGACGGCGGCCTCGGTGTGGCCGGGGCGGCGCAGCACGCCGCCGTCCTTGGCGCGCAACGGAACCACGTGGCCGGGGCGCGTGAAATCGTCGGCTACGCTAGCGGGATCGGCCAACAGGCGCATGGTGGTGGCCCGATCGGAGGCCGAGATCCCGGTGCCCACACCGTTTTTCGCATCGACGGTGACGGTGTAGGCGGTCCCGTGCTTGTCCTGGTTCACCGCGTACATGGGCAGCAGCCCGAGCCGGTCGCAGATCGCGCCGTCCAGCGGGACGCACAGGTACCCGGAGGTGTAACGGACCATGAACGCCACCATCTCCGGGGTCGCCTTCTCGGCGGCGAAAATCAGGTCGCCTTCGTTCTCGCGGTCCTCGTCGTCGATGACAACCACGGCCTTACCGGCCGCAATGTCGGCAACCGCCCTCTCGACGGAGTCCAACCTCGTCATCGTCGCTACCTTGCTGTCGCAGGGGTCCACAGGAAGACCCCAAGTGTTGCATTCAGTATGAACCACCGCGCGGGCCACTATTTGCGGCGGCTTTCACGCGAGATCGGCACCGCCCCGGCATAATGCCGCGCCGCGGCTATGTACATCCGGCGCGGCGAGGTGAAGGATGGCTGTCATGGCGGATCGAACCGCCAGGTTAATCGCCGCAGCGTGTGGTAGTGCCGCAGCGCTAACCCTGGCGTTCGGCGGCGTCGTCGGAGCACTCGGTGTCGGCGGCGCTGGTGTACCGCGCACACAGGCGGACCCTTCGCCGACCGTTGACCCGGCGCCCCCGGCGCCGGACGACCAATGCTGCGACCCGGTCCAACCCCAGGCCGCCGGCTGGCACTGCATAATCGGCCTGAACTGTGGGCAACTTCGCAACCGCACACGGTCGTCCACACCCGCGCCCCCCGCCCCGGGCGCCCCGCAGCAATAACCCGCCCGAGCGCTTCAGCCGGCGACCAGACTGTCGTGGCGGACCGGCGCGGCGAAACGACTCCCGATCCGGTGCTGGCAATCTACGCTGAGCGGCATGAGAATCGCAGTGAGACTGGCGGTACCGGCTGTGACCTTGACGTTTGCGGCCGGAATTGCAGCGGGTATCGCCTGCCCGCAACCGGCGAGGGCGGACGCGTGCGCCGACGTCGGCGGTCGGCATGCGAGCGTCGGTGGGTGCACCGATCCGGGGCGCTGGGGCAACTGGGTCCTTCCGGCGGACGCGATGACGGCCCCACCCCCCGACGCGCCACCGCCGTGCTACACACCGTCCGGCGAGCCGTACTGGACGCCGCCCGGCCAGCCCTGCTGACCGAACCGGCATGGGGCGCACCTCGCCGGACTAACGCGCCATCAACCGCTCGACGTATTTCGCGATCACGTCGACTTCGAGGTTTACCTGCGTGCCGATCGGGGCGCGGCCCAAGGTCGTCAGCTCCCGGGTGGTGGGGATCAGCGAGACCTCGAACCAGTCCTCCGGTCCGGCGCCGAGCCCGGAGACCGTCAGCGAAATGCCGTCGACGGTGATCGATCCCTTTTCGACGACGTAGCGGGACACCGCCGCGGGGATCTCGATCCGCACCACTTCCCAGTGCTCCGACGGCGCCCGGCCCACCACCCGGCCGGTCCCGTCCACGTGCCCCTGCACGATGTGCCCGCCGAGCCGGCTGTTGACCGCGGCGGCGCGCTCCAGGTTGACCGGGCTGCCGACCTGCAGGGCACCCAGGTTGGACCGGTTCAGGGTCTCGGCCATCACGTCGGCGGTGAACTGCCCGTCGGGTAGCAGCTCCGCGACGGTCAGGCAGACGCCGTTGACGGCGATCGAATCGCCGTGCCCGGCGTCGGAGGTCACGACGGGTCCGCGGATGGTCAGCCGTGCGGCGTCGGCCAGCACGTCGCGGCCCGTCACCTCCCCGAGTTCCTCGACAATTCCGGTGAACATCCCATCAGGTTAATCCGCCGCCGAAACGCGGCGGCCGCGCTGGTGAGCACGCCAAAGCGTCGTCGCCGGGCGGACACCACGGCGCCGCGTCCCCAAAGCCCGTCAGCGGAACCCTCTACGATGCAAGGTATGCAGACCCGCCGCCGCCTTTCGGCCGTCCTCGCATCACTGACCCTCGCCACCGCTTTGATCGCCGGCTGCTCGTCGGGCTCAAAGCAGAGCGGCGGACCGCTACCCGACGCAACGACTTTGGTCAAGCAGTCCGCCGACGCCACCAGGTCCGTCAAGAGCGTGCACCTCGTGCTGTCGATCCAGGGCAAGATCCAGGGGCTGCCCATCAAGACGCTGACCGGTGACCTCACCACGACACCGGCCACCGCCGCGTCGGGCAACGCCATGATCACCCTCGGCGGATCCGACATCGACGCCAACTTCGTGGTCGTCGACGGCAACCTGTACGCCACGCTCACGCCGAACAAGTGGAGCGACTTCGGCAAGGCGTCCGACATCTACGACGTCTCGGTGCTGCTGAACCCGGACACCGGCTTGGCCAACGCGCTGGCCAACTTCAGCAACGCCAAGGCCCAGGGCCGCGACACCATCAACGGGCAGAACACCATTCGCATCAGCGGGAACGTGTCGGCGGATGCGGTGAACAAGATCATGCCGCAGTTCAACGCGACTCAGCCGGTGCCGAGCACCGTGTGGGTTCAGGAGACCGGTGAGCACCAGCTGGTGCAGGCTAACCTGCAGAAGAGTTCGGGCAATTCCGTCCAAGTCACGTTGTCCAATTGGGGGGAGCAGGTTCAGGTCACCAAGCCCCCGGTGAGTTCATGAGTTCGCAGGCCGGGCGCCGCGTCGCGATCAGCGCCGGCAGCCTGGCGGTGCTGTTGGGCGCGCTGGACGCCTATGTCGTCGTGACGATCATGCGCGACATCATGAGCGACGTTCACATCCCGATTAACCAGCTGCAGCGCATCACCTGGATCATCACGATGTACCTGCTGGGCTACATCGCCGCCATGCCGCTGCTGGGGCGGGCGTCTGACCGGTTCGGCCGCAAGCTGGTGCTGCAGGTCAGCCTGGCCCTGTTCATGGTGGGGTCGGTGGTGACCGCGCTCGCCGGGCACTGGGGCGACTTCCACCTGCTGATCGGCGGCCGCACCATCCAGGGCGTGGCCAGCGGCGCGCTGCTGCCGGTGACGCTCGCGCTGGGCGCCGACCTGTGGGCTCAGCGCAACCGCGCCGGCGTGCTGGGCGGCATCGGCGCCGCGCAGGAACTCGGCAGCGTGCTGGGCCCGCTGTATGGGATCTTCATCGTGTACCTGTTCCACGACTGGCGCTACGTGTTCTGGATCAACGTCCCGCTGACCCTGATCGCGATGGCGATGATCCAGTTCAGCCTGCCGTCGCACGAGCGCGTGGAAGAACCCGAGCGGGTCGACCTGGTCGGTGGTGTGCTGCTCGCGGTCGCCCTCGGCCTCGCGGTCATCGGCCTGTACAACCCGCAACCCGACGGCAAGCAGATCCTGCCGAGCTACGGGCTGCCCCTGGTCATCGGGGCGGTCGTGGTGGCGGTGCTGTTCATGCTCTGGGAACGGTTCTCGCGCACCCGGCTGATCGAGCCGGCGGGGGTGCACTTCCGCCCCTTCCTGGCCGCGTTGGGCGCATCGTTGGCCGCGGGCGCGGCGCTAATGGTGACCCTGGTCGACGTGGAGCTGTTCGGCCAGGGCGTGCTGCAGATGGACCAGACGCAGGCCGCCGGGTTGCTGCTGTGGTTCTTGATCGCGCTGCCGGTCGGGGCCGTGCTGGGCGGCTGGATCGCCACCCGGGTGGGCGACCGGGTGATGACCTTCATCGGGCTGCTGATCGCGGCATACGGCTACTGGCTGATTCACTACTGGCGCCAAGATGTACTGAGCCAGAAGCACGACATTTTCGGGGTGTTCAGCGTCCCCGTGTTGCACGCCGACCTGCTGGTGGCCGGTGTGGGCCTCGGCCTGGTGATCGGGCCGCTGACCTCCGCGGCGCTGCGGGTTGTCCCGTCCGCCCAGCATGGCATTGCCTCGGCGGCCGTGGTGGTGGCCCGGATGACGGGCATGTTGATCGGTGTGGCCGCGCTCAGCGCGTGGGGCCTGTACCGGTTCAACCAGATCGTGGCGGGGTTGACGGCCGCGATACCCCCCAACGCTTCGCTATTGGAGCGGATCGCCGCGCAGGGGACGATGTACCTCAAGGCGTTCGCCATGATGTACGGCGACATCTTCAGCGCCACCGTGGTCATCTGCATCGTGGGAGCAGTGCTGGGCCTGTTCATCGGCGGCCGCAAGGAACACGCCGAGGAACCGGAAGTCGCTGAGCCGCAAAAGGTCTCGTTGGGAGAGCGCTAAGCGCTCTTAGTCGCCACGCGGCACCAGGCTGAGCACCAGATCCGGCCCGGCGCGGTCGACTCCGTCGAACTGCCAGCGCAACGCCCGCGCGATGGTGGGCACGCCGACGTCGTCGACCGCGGAAACTGGCCCGCCCAACAGCATCGGCGCGATGTAAGCCAGGATGCGGTTGACCGCCCCGGCCCGCAGGAAGGCGCCGGCGAGGGTTGGACCCCCCTCCAGCAGGACGTCGGTGCGATCCGTTAGCGCCTTGATCACCTCCATCGGATCATGCGTGCGGATCACCATGGTGCGTGAATCGTCGTTGAGAACCTTTGCCTCCGACGGTATTTCGCGTAGGCCCACCACCACGCGCAGCGGTTGCCGAGCGGCCAGCGAGCCGTCGGGCAACCGGGCGGTCAACGCCGGGTCGTCGGCCAGCACGGTGCCGGTGCCGACGACGATCGCATCGGCGGCCGCGCGGCGGCGATGCACGTCCAGCCGCGAGGCCTCGCTGGAAATCCATTGGCTGGTGCCATCGGCGGCCGCGCTGCGGCCGTCGACGCTGCTGGCGTATTTCCAGGTCACATGCGGCAGCCCGGTCCGCTGTTTGTGCAGCCACTCCCGCAGCGGCCCGCCGGCCACCTCGTCGGCCAGCACTCCGGGCGTCACCTGCACGCCGGCCTCCGTGAGCCGGGCCGCGCCACCGGCGGCGGCCGGGTTCGGGTCGGCGACGCCGTAAACCACCGCCGCCACCTTCGATTCCAGAAGGGCGTTCACGCACGGCGGGGTCTTGCCGTAGTGGTTGCAGGGCTCGAGGGTGACCACCGCCGTCCCGCCGACCGCCAGGTCGCCGGCTCGCCGCAATGCCAATACCTCGGCGTGGTCCCCACCGGCGGGTTCGGTGCCGCCGACGCCGACGACCACGCCGCCGGCGTCGAGGATGACCGCCCCCACCGGCGGGTTCGGATAGGTGGTGCCCTTGACCTGGTTGGACTGTTCGATCGCCAGGCGCATGGCCGCGTCGAGGCCGCCGTCGGGTCGATTCATCGGCGCAGGTGCGGTGACGCGGCGGCGGCCTGCCTCCGCAGCGCCTCCACGGCGGCCTCCGGGTCCTCGGCGCCGTAGACGGCCGACCCGGCGACGAAGCAGTCGACGCCGGCCTCGGCGGCCTGCTCGATGGTTTCGTCGTTGATGCCGCCGTCGATCTCGACCAGGATCCTCAGCTCTCCAGCGTCGATTAGCTTGCGCACGGCGCGGACCTTGCTCAGCACCTCGGGGATGAAGCTCTGGCCGCCGAAGCCGGGCTCGACCGACATGATGAGCAGGGTGTCGAAGTGCGGCAGGATTTCCAGGTACGGCTCCAGCGGGGTTCCCGGCTTGACACTGATCCCCGCCTTGGCGCCCGCGGCGTGGATGTCGCGCGCCACCGCGACCGGGTTGTCGGTGGCCTCGGCGTGGAAGGTGACGTTGTAGGCGCCGGCCTCGGCGTAGCCGGGCGCCCAACGGTCGGGGTCCTCGATCATCAGATGGCAGTCCATCGGGATGGTCGTGGTCGCCAGCAGGCTCTCGACCACCGGCAGCCCGATGGTCAGGTTAGGCACGAAGTGGTTGTCCATCACATCGACGTGCAGCCAGTCGGCGCCCCCCACCGCGGCCGCCTCATCGGCCAGCCGCGCGAAATCGGCGGCGAGGATGGACGGCGCGATCAGCGGCCTACCGGTGTTGCCAGGCATGTGCGCCACACTACTGAGCGTCGCGCCCCCGTTCACGCTAGGCGGCGCAGCGTGGCGGCGGCCGGGTCCGCTGAGTCGCCGCCCCGCTACCCCGCCTCGCGGCGCAGCGCGGCGGCGAACATGGCGTCGGTGCCGTGCCGATGCGGCCAGAGCTGGACGTACGGCCCGTCCCCCAGCCCGGTGACGGGCTCGAACAGCGGCCGGGCGTCCAACGCGCACACCGGGTGCCGGCGGAGCGCGTCGGCGACCACCCCGACGGTTTCGGCGAGGTGCGGCGAACAGGTCGCATAGAGCACCACACCGCCCGGCCGGGTCAGCGCGATCGCGGCGCCCAGCAGCTCGCGTTGCAGCTTGGTGAGCGCCGGCACGTCGGCCGGCTGGCGCCGCCACCGCGCCTCGGGCCGGCGCCGCAACGCGCCCAGCCCGGTGCACGGCGCGTCGACCAGCACCCGGTCGAAGGCCGGCTCGAGTCCGGTCTGGCGCCCGTCGACGCGCAGCACGTCGACCGGGAGACCGCGGGCGTTCTCGGCCACCAGGTCGGCGCGGCGCGGGGCCGGCTCCACCGCCGTGACGCGGGCCCCGGACCCGGCCGCCACCGCGGCCAGCAGCGCGGTCTTGCCGCCCGGCCCGGCGCACAGATCCAGCCACCGGCCGGTGTCGCCCTCGACCGGCGCCAGCGTCAGCGCCCGCGCGACCAGCTGGCTGCCCTCGTCCTGGACCAGGGCGGCGCCGTCGCGCACCGGCGCCAACCGCCCGGGATCCCCACCCGGCAGGTACACCGCATAGGGCGAATACCGGCCGACCGTGCCGCCGACCGCGTCGGCCAGCTCCGCGGCGGTCAGCACCCCGGGCCGGGCCGCCAGGTGCACCTGCGGCCGTTCGTCGTCGCTGGCCAGCACCGCCTCGAGCTCGTCCGCGGCCGTCCCGAGCGCGTCGGCGAAGGCCTGGGCGATCCAGCGGGGGTGGGCGTGCACGAAGGCGGCATGCCCGACCGGATCCCGCGCCGGGTCGGGCGCCAGCTCCTCGACCCAGGACTTCTCGTCCCGGGCGGCGATGGTGCGCAGCACGCCGTTGACGAAACCCGCTCGGGCCGAATCGAATTCGATACCGGCCTGTTCCACCGTGGTGGATACCGCGGCGTACGTGTCGACCCGGGTGCGTAGCAGCTGGTAAGTGCCGAGACGTAGCAGGTCGAGCAGCACCGGGTCGATGGTGTCCGGCGAGCGCCTCGCGGCGGCGCCGATCACCGCGTCGAGCAGGCCCCGGGTGCGGCAGGTGCCGTAGGTCAGCTCGGTGGCGAACGCGGCGTCGCGACCGCTGATCCCGCGTTCGCGCAGCAGGGCGGGCAGGGCCAGGTTCGCGTAGGCGTCGCGCTCGCTGACCGCGCGCAGCACGTCGAACGCGGCGGCGCGCGCGGGGTCGAGCGGCCGGCGCCGCTTGCCGCGCCCGCGGTCCGGCGGTCGGGGCGGGCTCATGTCGCCCGCGCGGCGGGGTCGAGTCGTGCGCCCCGGGCCCAGTCGACGGCATTCATGAGTTTCTTTCCGGGCGGCTGCATTTGGCCCAGCCGCACGGCTTGCGATCCGGTGCCGATCCACACGTTCTTGCGGTCGACGTGGATCGCGCCGGGCTGCAAGCCCTTTGGCGCATCCGCCTCGATGCGCACCGGGCCGAGCTTGATGCGCAGGTCGCCGATCAGCGTCCAGGCACCCGGGCTGGGTGTGACCGAGCGGATCCGGCGCTCCACGACGTGCGCCGGCAGGTCCCAGCGCACGCGGGCCTGCTGGACGGTGATCTTCGGCGCGATGCTCACCCCGTCGGCGGGCTGCGGTCGGGGCGTCAACGTCTGATCTTCGATGCCGTCCAGTGTGGTCGATAGCAGCGCCGCACCCGAAACGGCCAGCCGCTCAAGCAGTTCGCCCGCGGTGTCGGTCGGCCGGATCGTCTCGGTGACCACGCCGTAGATGGGGCCGGAGTCCAGGCTGGGTTCGATCTGGAACGTCGTCGCCCCGGTGACGGTGTCCCCGGCCGCGATCGCCGCCTGCACCGGTGCCGCCCCACGCCAGGCCGGCAGCAGCGAGAAGTGCAGGTTGATCCACCCACGCGGGGGCACCGCCAGCAGCGCCTCGCGCAGCAACGCGCCGTAGGCCACGACCGCGCAGCAGTCCGGCGCCAACTCCGACAGTTCGGCGACGAACTCGTCCGAATTCGGCCGCGCCGGTCGCAGCAGCGGGATGCCGCGGTCGAGCGCTTCGCGGGCCACCGGCGAGGGCTGCGGCTTGCCGTGCCGGCCGACGGCGGCGTCGGGCCGGGTCAGCACGGCGATCACCTCGTGACGGGGCGAGTCGATGAGCTGGCGCAGCGCGGGCAACGCGGGTTCGGGGGTGCCGGCGAAGACGAGACGCACCGGCCCAGTCTAGAAAGCCGCGGCCGCCGCCCGATCCGAAGTTGCGCATGTGTATTATTGCTACTGCTTACTATTGCTATGGAGCACTATCTGCTGTTGTGACCGCACTGCCGCGCTAAAGACAACGAGGTCGAGTGGGCAGCCCTGTCCTGTCTTGACGGAGGTCTGATGACTCTCGACACCGCGATCGGCGACGCGGCTCCCCATGGAGCGATATGGGCGCTCGGTGACTACCCCCGGATGGCCGAGGAAGTGATGGCCCCGCTGGGCCCGATCCTGGTCGAGGCCACCGGCATCGGCCCCGGCGTGCGGGTGCTCGACGTCGCCGCCGGCTCGGGCAACATCTCAATACCGGCCGCCGCGACGGGCGCCACCGTGGTTTCCAGCGACCTCACCCCCGAGCTGTTGCAGCGGTCGCAGGCCCGGGCCGCCGCACAGGGCGTGACCATCGACTACCGGGAAGCCAACGCGCACGCGCTGCCCTTCGGCGACGGCGAGTTCGACGTCGTCGTCTCCGCGATCGGCGTGCAGTTCGCATCGGACCAACAGCGGGCCGCCGACGAACTGGTCCGGGTCTGCCGGCCGGGCGGAACGATCGGCGTGATCAGCTGGACACCGGCCGGGTTCTTCGGCCGGATGCTTGCCACCATCAGGCCCTATCGGCCCAGCCTGTCGCCGGCCGTACCACCCGCCCCGCTGTGGGGGCGGGAGGGCTATGTCACCAGACTGCTCGGCGACCGCGTCGGCCCGATGACCGCGGTGCGGGGAATGCTGGAAGTGAACCGGTTCGACAGCGCCGACGCGGTGCACACCTACTTCAAGAACCACTACGGCCCGACGATCGAGGCCTACGCGAACATCGGCCACAACCGCGTGTTGGCCGCCGAGCTCGACGCCCAACTCGTCGAACTCGCCCAGCAATACCTCTCCGACGGCACCATGAATTGGGAGTACCTGCTGGTCACCGCCCAGAAGCGCTAAAGGTCGATGTCGGCGTCCAGGTGCACATCGGGCTCACCGCCGGCCGCGGTGAACGCGGTCAGGGCCCGCACCAGCCCGCGCCGCTCCGGCGGCGGCATCTTCCCCACGATGGCCGCGATCTCCGCGCGCCGGAACGAGGTGACCTGACGAACGACCTCGCGCCCCCGCTTGGTCAGCGCGGCCAGCAGCTCGCGCCGGGAGGTCGGGTGCGGGAGGCGGTCGATCAGCCCGGCCGCGACCAGCCGGTCGACCATCCGCCCGGTGGCCGATGGTTGCACCCCGAGCAGCCCGGCCAGTGTGGCCAGGTTGACCGGGCCCCGATTGGACAGGATCACCAGCGTCCGGAATTGCGAAATCGTGATGGTCTCGTCCACCTGTTCGATCGAGCGCGCCGAGATGGCAACCAGCAGGCGGGAAGCCGTCAGCAAAGCGTCGGTGATTACATCCAGCGACTCGTCCGCTGTCGTCGCGTTGTCCGTTGCCATCTGGCCCCTTCTAGGGATCGCCTCCGGCTACCGGCGGCCGGAGAACAGGAAGTGTAACAACCTTCCCAATGTCGTAGTCAGGAATTGTTTCCGATGCATACTATCGCCTCGGGCAGGATTTGGCCAGGTCATCCGATATGCAGTGGATCGATCTGTACCCGGACCGGCTCGTGGGTCTGGCGGGCGGACAGCACGCTCACGCCGCGGCGCAGCGCCGCGGCCAGCGCCAGGCCCTGCTCCCGGCGCGCGCGCACCAGCATCCTGGTCACCGGCACGTCGGCCGGGGTGCCCGCCGGGCGGCGCACGCCCGCCGGCAAATCCACGGGTCCCAGCACGTCGGCCCCCTCCGGCAGGCCGGCCTCTTCGAGCAGCGCCGCCACCGCATCGGCGGCGCCGTCCAGGGCCGCGATGTGCACGCTCGGCGGCAGGCCCAACTCCGTTCGGGCCGCCAAGTCGGCGTCGGCGTGACCCACCGGATCCCAGCGGATCAGCGATTGCACCGTGGGGATAGACGAGTCGGCCACCGCCAGCACGACTCCGCCGTCGCCGCGGGCACGCACGAGCGCCGCGGCGGTCATCCAGCGCCACAACGCGTCCTCGGCGGCACGCAGGTCCTGCCGTCCGAGCAGCGCCCAGGTGTCCAACAACAACGCCGCCCCGTAGCCGCCCGACGCGACCGGTTCCGCCCCCGGGGTGGCCACCACCAGGGCCGGGCCGGCGGCGACCTCCGGCACGACGCCGTCACCCGACGAGGTGATCACCGCGGTACCGGGAAATGCACGCCCGAGCTCCTCGGCGGTGCGGCGCGCCCCCACGACGACGGCGCGCACCGCGTCCGACCCGCAGCGCGCGCACCGCCGCGTCGGGTCGATTCGCCCGCACCACCGGCAGACCAGCGCCTGGCCGCCCTCCTGCGACGGCTCGGCTAGTGAGAGGGGGCCCGTGCAGTGCCGGCACCGGGCGATGGTGCGGCAGCGCGCGCAGGCCAGCGACGGGACATACCCGCGCCGCGGCACCTGCACCAGCACCGGCGCCCCGGCCTGCAGCGACGAACGGGCGGCGCGCAGCGCGATCGACGGGATGCGCGCGGTGCGCGCGGCCGGGTCGCGTTCGTCCGCGTAGCCGGTGTCGTCGAGGGCGACCACGCGCGGCGTGCGGGCGCGCACCACCGCCCGGGCCGCGACGATGTCGTGCGCCCATCCGCTGCGCACCAACGCCTGCGCCTCGGCGGTGCGCGCGTACCCCGCGATCAGCGCGGCGCACCGCGCCTGATGCGCGCGCAGCATCGCCACCTCCCGCGCGTGCGGGTACGGTGCCCGGGGCTCGGCCAGGCTGTCGTCGGCGTCGGCCCACACCATGACGAGGCCCAAATCGCTCAGCGGCGCGAAAACCGCGCTGCGAGTGCCCATTACCAGCCGCGCATGACCGCGCAGCGCGGCAAGCCACCGGCGATAGCGAGCGGCCGGCCCGAGTCCGGCCGCAAGCGCCACCACACCGTTCTCGTCGATCCGCGCGGTCGCGGCCCGCCACAAGGTGTCCAGGTCGCGCTGGTCGGGCACGATCGCCAGGGCCGTCCGCCCGGCGCGGATGGTCTGCGCGGCGGCCTCGGCGAATCGGTCCGCCCACGACTCCCCCGGCAGGGCCTGCCAGACGGCCCGCGCGGCCCGAGACTCGGCCAGAGCGTCCAGGAACTGGGCACCCCGCCCGTACGCCTCCCACGCGGACGGATCGACGGGCGCGGGCACCGGCAGCCGCAGGACGGCCGTCGGTTCCGCCTCCACCCGGGCGTGCCGGGGCGGCACCGCCAGGCGCAGCACGTCCGGCCGGGTTCCGGCGTAGCGCGCCGCCACCGCGTCGACCAACCGACGTATCTCGGGGGTCAGCACCGGTTCGGGCGACACGACGCGGTCCAGCCAACCGAGTTGCCCCTGATGGTCGGTGTCGTTGCGGCGCTCCAGCACGAACGCGTCGACCAGCCGCCCGTGAAACCGCACCCGCACCCGCACACCCGGGTGGGCATCGTCGGACTGCTCGGCCGACACTAGATAGTCGAACTCGCGGTCCAGGTGCGGCACCGAGAGCATCGGCAGCACCCGGGCGATGGGTTCGACCTGGACATGGGTGCGCGCGGGGGTGCTCAAATCGGCCTCATGCGCCGAAATACGTTGCTGTTCAATGCCTTAACGTCCGGGTCAGCTTTCGGCCGGCCCTGGCTGGTCCACCGGTGCCTCACGACCGAAGAAGAACCCGGCTGTCATCAGGATCAGCGCCGCGGCGTACAACCACCAGATCGGCACGGCCAGCGCCTCGTTGCCGAGGATGAAGCGGCCGATGGCGATCAGGGAATCGGACGCCGCGAAACATGCCGCCCCCACCGCCGTCCAGATCGTGGGCAGCTGCGCCACCAGGGCGGCGCACACCATCGCGGTCAGCACCAGGATGTAGGCCGTCACCGGGAGCGTCAGCTTGTCCAGGTGCGGCCAGAACCAGACCAGCAGCGCGATGGTGGCCACACACATCGCGACCACGGCGGCGATGCGCGGCCTCGAGGGGCGCCTCGCCGCCAGGGGCAGCAGCGCGCCCAGGAAACACAAGTGCGCCAACAGGAATGCACCCAGGCCCACGACGAAGGACTGGGACCACCACGGGATCGCCAGCGCCCAGTCGCCGATGGCCGACAGCAGCAGCGCCGGCATCAGCCATCGCCGCTCGCGGACGACGGCGTGGCCCACCGCGGCGGCCGTCAGCAACAACGCCATCGACGCCTTGAACAGCGGCTGCAACGCCCAATGCCCGGTGAGCTCGGTGCCCGGCGGTGAGCCCAAAGCCAGCACCGTCAGGTACACGCCGTAGCCCAGGGCGGCCCAGCCGGCCACCACCCAGCCGCCGAGCACCAGACGAGGTGCGTACGGTACCTCCATGCCCAGCTTGGACAACACAGCCGACGAAAAGCCCGGTATCGACCCCATCCTGCAGAAGGTACTGGATGCGGTTCCCTTCCGGCTATCCACCGACGACGGCGTCGATGCGGCGCGGCAGCGGTTCCGCGACCTGCCCCGCCGGCCGCTGCATCCCGAGCTGCGCGTCGAGGACCGGGCCATCCCCGGACCGGCCGGGTCGATCGGCATCCGGATCTATTGGCCGCCAATAGATTCCGACAGCGCCGCGCCGCCCGTCGTGCTGTATTTTCACGGCGGCGGCTTCGTCGTGGGCGACCTCGACAGCTATGACGGGACGGCTCGCCAACACGCGGTCGGCGCCGACGCGATCGTGGTGTCCGTCGACTATCGGTTGGCGCCGGAGCACCCCTACCCCGCCGCCGTCGAAGACGCTTGGGCCGCAACGCTTTGGGCCGCCGAGCACGCCGACGCGCTGGGCGGTGACCCGAACCGGGTCGCCGTGGCCGGCGATTCGGCCGGCGGAACCATCAGCGCCGTGATGGCACAGCGCGCACGCGATCAAGGCGCACCGCTCATCGCGTTTCAGCTGTTGTGGTATCCCTCCACGATGTGGGACGCCTCCCTGCCGTCCTTCACCGAGAATGCCGGCGCGCCGATCCTCGACGTCAAGGCCGTCGCCGAGTTCTCCCGTTGGTACGCAGGCGAAGTCGACTTGTCCGCCCCGCCGCCGGGTATGGCGCCCGGGCGGGCCCAAGACGTGTCCAACCTGCCGCCCGCCTACATCGCCGTCGCGGGTTACGACCCGCTGCGCGACGACGGCATCCGGTACGGCGAACGGCTGGCCGCGGCCGGCGTGACCGTCGAGGTGCACAACGCCGAGACCCTGGTGCACGGCTACCTCGGCTACGGGGGCGTGGTGCCCGCGGCGACCGCCGCGATGGAACGCGGCCTGAGGGCTCTGCGAACCGGGCTGCGCGGGTGAATCCGGGCGTACGGTGAATCCATGACCGAGCCCAATTTCGCCCGACCGGGCATCGATCCCACATTCAAGGCGTTGCTCGACGCCTTCCCGATGACCTTCAACGCAGCCGACGGCGTGGAGGTCGCGCGCTCGCGGCTGCGGCTGCTCAAGGTGCCGCCCGAAATGCTGCCCGACCTGCGATTCGAGGACCGCACGATCGGTCACGGCGACATCGCCGACGTTCCCGTGCGGATCTACTGGCCGCCCCTGGAGCCGGCGGAGGCGTCGCCCGTCGTCGTCTTCTACCACGGCGGCGGTTTCTGCCTCGGCGGCCTGGACACCCACGACCCCCTCGCCCGCGCGCACGCCGTGGGCGCCGAGGCCATCGTGGTGTCCGTCGACTACCGGCTGGCCCCCGAACACCCGTTCCCGGCCGGGGTCAACGACGCCTGGGCGGCCTTGCAGTGGGTCGCCGAGCACGCCGCGGAGCTGGGCGGCGACCCGAACCGGATCGCCGTCGCGGGTGACTCAGCCGGCGGCAACCTGGCCGCCGTGATGGCGCACCTGGCCAACGAGAACGCCGGGCCCGAGCTCAGGTTCCAGCTGCTGTGGTATCCGGTCGTGACCGCCGACCTGTCGCTGCCGTCCTTCATCGAGAACGCCGACGCGCCCATCCTGGACCGCGACGTGATCGACGCCTTTCTGTCCTGGTATCTGCCCGACATCGACATCAGCGACCCGGGCGCCCTGCCGGTCACCCTCGCGCCGGCGAATGCGACGGATCTGTCCGGCTTGCCGCCCGCCTACATCGGGACCGCCGAACATGATCCGCTGCGCGACGACGGGGCCCGCTATGCCGAGCTGCTGGACGCCGCCGGTGTGCCCGCGGAATTGAGCAACGAGCCCACGCTGGTGCACGGCTACGCCAGCTTCGCTCTGGTGATACCCGCGGCCGCCGACGCCACCGACCGCGGGCTGGCCGCGCTGAAGAAGGCGCTTCACGCCTAGGGGGAACCGATGAACAGCACTCCGGACTACCACACGCTGATCGTGGGTGCCGGCTTCTCGGGGATCGGCGCCGCCATCAAGCTCGACGACGCCGGACTGTCCGACTATCTCGTCGTCGAGGCGGGCGACGGGGTCGGCGGGACGTGGCACTGGAACACCTATCCCGGTATCGCCGTGGACATCCCGTCGTTCTCCTACCAGTTCTCCTTCGAGCAGAGCCCGGACTGGTCGCGAACGTACGCGCGGGGCGGCGAGCTGAAGGCGTACGCCGAGCACTGCGTGGACAAATACGGCCTCCGATCGCGAATCCGGTTGAACACCAAGGTGCAATCGGCTGAGTTCGACGACGAGCAGTCCCTGTGGCGGGTGCAGACCGACCCGGGCGGCACGGTCACAGCCCGGTTCCTGATCAGCGCCTGCGGCGTGCTCACCGTCCCCAAACTGCCCGACATCGACGGCGTGGACGCCTTCGGCGGCGTCACGATGCACACCGCGCGCTGGGACCACGACCAGGACCTGAGCGGCAAGCGCGTCGCGATCATTGGCACCGGCGCCTCGGCCGTGCAAGTCATCCCCGAAATCGCGCCGATCGTCAAGCAGCTCACCGTTTTTCAGCGCACCCCGATCTGGTGCTTCCCCAAGCTGGACGTCGCGTTGCCCGCGCCGGCCCGCTGGGCGATGCGGATTCCCGGCGGCAAGATCGTGCAACGGCTACTCAGCCAGGCCTTCGTCGAGGTCACCTTCCCGATCTCCGCGCACTACTTCACGGTCATGCCGCTGGCCAAGAGGATGAAGAAGGCGGGACTGGCCTATCTGCGCAAACAGGTGCACGACCCGAGGGTGCGCGAACAACTCACCCCGCGCTACGCGGTCGGCTGCAAACGCCCCGGCTTTCACAACGAGTATCTGGCCACCTTCAACCGCGACAACGTGCGACTGGTCACCGAGCCGATCGCCAAGATCACGCCCACGGCGGTGGCCACCACCGACGGCGAAAACCACGAGGTCGACGTCCTGATCCTGGCCACCGGTTTCAAGGTGATGGACCCCGACGACGTCCCGACGTTTGCGGTCACCGGCAGCGGCGGCAAGTCCTTGAGCCGGTTCTGGGACGAGCACCGGTTGCAGGCCTACGAGGGCGTCAGCATTCCCGATTTCCCCAACCTGTTCACGGTTTTCGGCCCGTACGGCTACGTCGGCTCGTCGTATTTCGCGCTGATCGAGACGCAGACTCACCACATCGTGCGGTGCCTCAAACGCGCCGAGCGCAAAGGCGCGACGCGCGTCGAGGTCACCGAGGAAGCCAACGACCGGTATTTCGCCGAGATGATGCGCAAGCGGCACCGGCGGATCTTCTGGCAGGACAGTTGCCGGCTGGCCAACAGCTACTACTTCGACAAGAACGGCGACGTGCCGCTGCGCCCCGCCACCACGGTGGAGGCCTACTGGCGCAGCCGGCGCTTCGACCTGGACGACTACCGATTCACCGGTTAGTTGGCGCGAGCAGACGCAAAATCCCCCGACGGACCGGCGCGTCGGGGGATTTTGCGTCTGCTCGGTCTGCTCGGTCTGCTCGGCGGGATTAGACCGCGCGCTTGAGGTCGTCGACCTTGTTCAGCTGCTCCCACGGCAACTCGATGTCGGTGCGCCCGAAGTGACCGTAGGCGGCGGTCTGCGCGTAGATCGGGCGCAGCAGGTCCAGGTCGCGGATGATGGCGCCGGGCCGCAGGTCGAACACCTCCGGGACGATCTTCTCGATCTTGACCGGGTCGACCGTGGCAGTGCCGAAGGTCTCCACGAACAGGCCGACGGGGGCGGCCTTGCCGATGGCGTAGGCCACCTGCACCTCCACCCGCTGCGCCAGCCCGGCGGCGACGATGTTTTTTGCCACCCAGCGCATCGCGTAGGCCGCCGACCGGTCCACCTTGGACGGATCCTTGCCGGAGAAGGCGCCGCCGCCGTGGCGGGCCCATCCCCCGTAGGTGTCGACGATGATCTTGCGGCCGGTCAGCCCGGCGTCGCCCATCGGGCCGCCGAGCACGAACTTGCCGGTCGGGTTGATCAGCAGCCGCGTCGACGAGGTGTCCAGCGTGCCGTGCGCGAGGTCGTTGAGCACGGTGTTGAGCACCTTTTCCCGGATGTCGGGTGTGAGCGTGTTGTCCAGGTCGACGTCGGCCGCGTGCTGGGTGGAGATCACCACGGTGTCGAGCCGGACCGGGACGTCGTCCTCGTATTCGATGGTGACCTGCGTCTTGCCGTCGGGACGGAGGTAGGGCAGCACGCCGTTCTTGCGCACCTCGGTCAGCCGCCGCGACAGGCGGTGGGCCAGCGCGATGGGCAGCGGCATCAGTTCGGGGGTGTCGTTGATCGCGTAGCCGAACATCAGCCCCTGGTCGCCGGCGCCCTGCGCGTCCAGCGGGTCCTGCTCGCCCTCGACGCGCGCCTCGTAGGCGGTGTCCACGCCCTGGGCGATGTCGGGCGACTGGGCACCGATGCCGATGTTCACCCCGCACGACGCCCCGTCGAAGCCCTTATCCGAGGAGTCGTAGCCGATGTCGAGGATGCGCGCGCGCACCGTGTTGGTGATGTCGGCGAACGCCTCCTTCGCCGTCGTCGTCACCTCACCGACGACGTGCACCTGACCGGTGGTGACCAGCGTCTCGACCGCGACACGTGAGCGGGGGTCCTGCGCCAGCAGGGCGTCGAGGACCGAGTCGCTGATCGCGTCACAGATCTTGTCGGGATGTCCCTCAGTCACCGACTCACTGGTAAACAGGCGACCCTTTTGGCTCACAGTCTCAATTCCTTCCGAATAGTTAGTAAACCGAATTTTATCGGCTGGCATCGGGCCGGCCGGCACCCGGCCCGGCGCCGCGGGGAAACCGAACCGGATTAGCCGCCGCCGTGCAGGAACGCGGCGATCGCATCCACGATACGACTGGCCATCAGCGTCTTGGAGCCGTGCTGCAGCGCGGACTCGGTGCCGTCGGACGCGAGCAGCCACCCGTCGTTGCTGTCCACCTCGAACGCCCTGCCGTCGCCCACCGCGTTGACCACCAACAGGTCACACCCCTTGCGGCGCAACTTATCCCGGGCGTGAAACAGGACATCGCCGTTGCTGTCGCCCGTTTCCGCGGCGAACCCGACGATGGCCCGCATGTTGGGCAGCTCGCCGCTGGCGCGCGCCCGCACCGCGCCGGCCAGTACGTCGTCGTTGCGCACCAGCTCGATGGCCGGTGGCCCGTCCTGGTCGTTCGGGCCCTTCTTGATCTTGGCGGCGGAAACCCGAGCGGGGCGGAAGTCGGCGACCGCCGCGGCCATCACCAGCACATCGGCCGCGGGGGCGTGCTTGGCCACCGCGTCGCCGAGCTGCTGCGCGGAGCTGACATGGACCACCTCGACGCCGGCCGGGTCGATCAGCCCCGCGGTGTGCCCGGCAATCAGCGTCACCTCGGCGCCGCGCTGGGCGGCGACGCGGGCCACCGCGTAGCCCTGCTTGCCGGAACTGCGGTTGCCGATGAAGCGCACCGGGTCGATCGGTTCGCGGGTGCCGCCGGCGGTCACCAGCATCTTGCAGCCGGCGAGGTCGTAGGGAAGCGCGTCGTGGCGTTCCAGCAGCAGCTGGGCCAGGGTGGTGATCTCCTCGGCCTCGGGCAGCCGGCCGGAGCCGCTGTCGGCGCCGGTGAGCCGGCCGAACGCCGGTTCCAGCACCACCGCGCCGCGGCGCCGCAGGGTGGCCACGTTGTCGACGGTGGCCGGGTGCAACCACATCTCGGTGTGCATCGCCGGCGCGAACAGCACCGGACATCTCGCCGTGAGCAGGGTCGCGGTCAGCAGGTCGTCGGCGCGGCCGTGCACCGCCCGGGCCAGCAGATCCGCGGTGGCCGGCGCGACCACAACCAGGTCGGCCTTCTGGCCGAGCTGGACGTGCGGCACCGCCGGGACGTTCTCGAATATCCCGGTGTGCACGGGCTGGCCGGAGAGCGCCTCGAACGTGGCGGCGCCGACGAACCGCAGCGCGGATTCGGTGGGGATGACCCGGACCAGGTGGCCGGCCTCGGAGAGCTGGCGAACGACCGTGCACGCCTTGTAGGCGGCTATGCCACCGGAGACGCCGACGATGACATTTTTCGCGACCCGATCGCGGTCGTTCACAGCGCCGGCCCCTGCCCTGTTACTCGCCCTCGGTGTGCTCGAGCAGGTCGGCGTGGATTTCGCGGAGCGCGATCGACAGCGGCTTCTCCTGAAGTCCCGGCTCGACCAGCGGCCCAACGTATTCGAGGATGCCCTCGCCGAGCTGGTTGTAGTAGTCGTTGATCTGGCGGGCCCGCTTGGCCGCGTAGATCACCAGGGCGTATTTGCTCGACACGCGGTCCAGCAGCTCGTCGATGGGCGGGTTGGTGATGCCCAGCGGGGTGTCGTAGGCGCCGTGCCCTCCCGCCGATGGGTCGAACCGGTCGGGGACGGCGGCCAACGCCGCGTCGGACTGCGGAATAGTCACTGAGGTCAATCTCCCTGGCGGATTAGAGCGGCTGGTACCGCTGGCAATTCGGATGCTCAATCTGGATTCGATGTGGTCTGGCTTTCGGTCTGGCCAGCCGGGTCGTGCCGAGCCGGCGCAGTTCCCACCAGCAAGGATACCAATTCGGCGCACGCAGACTCCAATTGCGTGTTGACCACGACCTCGTCGAAGTCGTCCTGGGCCGCCATTTCGACGCGGGCGGTCTCCAGGCGACGCTGCATGGCCTCCGGCGTTTCGGTGCCCCGGCCGACGAGCCTGGCCTGCAGGTCCTGCCAACTGGGTGGCGCGAGAAACACGGTGATGGCCTCGGGCATCGCCCTCTTGACCGCCCTGGCGCCGGCCAGGTCGACCTCGATGAGCACGGGTTTCCCGGCGGCTGTGGCGGTTCGCACCGGCTCGGCCAGGGTGCCCGATCGGTGCAGCCCGCCGTGGATGTCGGCCCACTCCAGCAGCGCGCCGTCGTCGATGAGCTGCTGGAAGCGGGCGGGGCTGACGAAGTGGTAGTCGACACCGTCGACCTCGCCCGGCCGTGGCGCCCGCGTCGTCGCCGACACGCTGAAATGCAGGTCCGGAATCCGCTCGCGCAGGCACCGGACCACTGTCGACTTGCCGACCGCGGAGGGACCGGACAGCACGACGACACGCCCCTTACCTGGTGGTGCGGGACGCGTCCCGTGCTCGACGTCCGGTCCCCCGCCAGCGCTCACTGGCACTCCTGGGCCGGTGCGCCCACGGGGCGGGTTGGCCGAGGCCTGGCTAGGAGCCGAACTTTTCCAGCAGGGCCTTGCGCTGGCGGTCGCCGAGGCCGCGCAGGCGGCGGGTGGGGGCGATCTCCAGCTCGGTCATGATTTCCTGCGCTTTGACCTTGCCAACCTTGGGCAACGCCTCAAGCAGCGCGGAAACCTTCATCTTGCCCAGGACTTCGTCGGTCTCGGCGTCCTTGAGCACCTGGGTGAGGTTGGTGCCGCCGCGCTTCAGCCGGTCCTTGAGCTCTGCTCTCGCTCGACGTGCGGCAGCCGCCTTCTCCAACGCGGCCGCGCGCTGCTCGTCGGTCAACTGGGGAAGGGCCACGATTCCTCCGTATCTGATCAATCAATCTCAATCGATCGCTTTTTGTCTCTGCCGGGTACTTCAGCCAGCGGAGACGACCGTACTCAGGCCTTCTGACGAAATCTAACCCGACCCCCTCGTTCAGGGGACAAACTCCCAGCATGAGCCGGGCGAATGGTCCCAAAATCCGCCGCCTCGAGCATGGCCGGCGACGGCCCGACGCGGCGAGATCGGGACGGCACCCTCGCCGTGTGGGCCGCCGAAATTGCTGCCCTGACCAGCGGTTTTAATGCGTCGGGTCGGCGCGTTGCTTGCCGCCGCCACGGGGCCGCAGGGCGGCGACGGCGGCGCGAAACGCCTCGTGTCGGGGATCGCGCATTTTTCGTCGCGTGTCGCGCGTGTCGCGCCTGCGCCGCCCGTCGCGGCGCGATCACGCGCGATTGCTGGTACGGCCCGCAGCGAAGACCCGCCGGGTTACCATCTAGCGGTGTCGAACCTGCGGATTCGTCAGGCCGCTGAGCTGCTCGGAGTCAGCGACGACACCGTCCGGCGATGGATCAATCAGGGCTCGTTGGCGGTCGGTCACGACGCGGCCGGCCGCAAGGTCATCGCCAGCGAGGACCTGGCCCGGTTTTCGCGGACCAACGCCCCCGCCCCGCCGCCGGACCCGCTCAGCATCGGCAGCTCGGCCCGCAACCGGTTCGTCGGGCTGGTCACCAAGGTCACCAGCGACAAGGTGATGACCCAGGTGGAGATGCAGTGCGGTCCCTTCACCGTCGTGTCGCTGATGAGCACCGAGGCCGCCGAGGAGTTGCAGCTGCGGCCCGGCAGCGTCGCGGTGGCCGTCGTCAAGGCCACCACCGTGATCGTGGAGACCGCCAGGCCCGGCACCGCGCTCGCGTCGGACTGAGGGGCTGCTAGGCCCCGCGAGCGTGGGCCCTATGGACGAATCTGGGGCGTTTTCGGTGCCTGGGGCGCACAGTCGGCGCCCGACAGGCGCCTACGGGGCTGCCAGATAGGCGACGGCGTCCAGCATCCGCTCGCCGGCCGCGCGCAGCTCGGGCACCCCCGGCCCGGCGCGCAGCACCTCGCGGGCCACCGCGGGCAGCAGCTGGCCGGGATCCGCCCCGCCCAGCCCGGCGAGCGCCTCGGGCCGTCCGCCCTGCACACCCAGCCCCGGCACCAGCACCGGCCCGCCCAGCGCGCTGAGGTCGGGGGCCTCGAGCACCGTCGCGCCCACCACCACGCCGACGTACCCGGGCCCCGACGGCGTGGCGGACCGGTTCACCACCGCCGCCTGGTCGACGACCAGCTGGGCCACCGTGCGGCCGTCGAACGTGGCGCGCTGCACGGTCGCGCCCTCGGGATTGGATGTCGCCGCCAGCACGAACACGCCCCGGTCGTTCGCCGCGGCGGCTTCCAGCAGCGGCCGCAGCGAGCCGAAGCCCAGGTACGGCGAGGCCGTCACGGCGTCGGCGGCCAGCGGCGAGTCGCCCGCCCAGGCGGCGGCATAGGCGGCCATCGTCGTGCCGATGTCACCGCGCTTGGCGTCGGCCAGCACCAGCACGCCGAGCGATCGCAGGGCCGCGATCGTGCGTTCCAGCACCGCGAACCCGGCGGCGCCGTAAGGCTCGAAGAAGGCCACCTGGGGCTTGACGACGGCGAAGCCGGCGAACGCCTCGACGCAGGCGTCGCAGAACGCGGCCAACCCGTCGGCCGTCGTCGGCAGGTCCCAGGCGCGGAGCAGCTCGGGATGCGGGTCGATGCCCACGCACAGCGGGCCGCGTTGCGCTTTCGCCTCGGCCAGCCGGAGGCCGAACCGTGTCACCGGGCGCCTCCGTCGGGCGCGGGGCCCTGGCCGATGAGGCTGTGCAGCTCTTGCAGGGAACGGACGCCGATGTGTCCGCGGATGCCCGCCTCGATGCCCTGGATGGCGGCGGAGGCGCCCTGCACCGTCGTGACGCACGGGATGTTGACCGACACCGCGGCCGAACGGATCTCGTAGCCGTCGATGCGTGGACCGGAGTTGCCGTACGGCGTGTTGATCACCATGTCGACTTCGCCTGCCCTGATCGCGTCGACGGCGGAGGCGGCCGGGCGCCCGGGCTGCGGCGGCTCGAAGTGCTTGCGCACCTCGTCGCAGGGAATCCCGTTGCGGCGCAACATCTCCGCGGTGCCCTCGGTGGCCAGGACGCGGAAGCCCAGGTCGGCGAGGCGCTTGACCGGGAACACCAGCGACCGCTTGTCCCGATTGGCGACCGACACGAACACGGTGCCCGCGGCCGGCAGCGAGCCGTAGGCGGCGGTCTGGCTCTTGGCGAAGGCGGTGCCGAAGTCGCGGTCGATGCCCATCACCTCGCCGGTCGATTTCATCTCCGGGCCCAGCAGCGAATCGATGGCGGCCCCGTCGGCGCGGCGGAAGCGGTGGAACGGCAACACCGCCTCCTTGACCGCGATCGGGGCGTTCTGGGCCGCGTGCGCGCCGTCCCCGGAAGCCGCCAGCATGCCTTCGGCGCGCAGTTGCGGGATGTTGGCGCCCAACATGATCCGGGCGCACGCCTTGGCGAGCGGGACGGCGGTGGCCTTGGATACGAAGGGGACGGTACGGCTTGCTCTCGGGTTGGCCTCCAGGACATAGAGCACGTCGTCCTTGAGGGCGTACTGCACGTTGAGCAGTCCGACCACGCCGATGCCGTGCGCGATGGCCTCCGTCGCACGGCGCACCTTCTCGATGTCGCTGCGGCCCAACGTGACCGGCGGCAGCGCGCACGCCGAGTCGCCGGAGTGGATGCCGGCCTCCTCGATGTGCTCCATGATGCCGCCGATGTAGACCTCGCTGCCGTCGCACAGCGCGTCGACGTCGATCTCGACCGCGTCCTCGAGGAATCGGTCCACCAGCACCGGGTGCTCGGGCGAGAGCGCGGTGGCGCGGGTGATGTAGCCCTCCAGCGTCTCCTCGTCGTAGACGATCTCCATCCCGCGGCCGCCCAGCACGTAGGACGGCCGCACCAGCACCGGATAACCGATGTCCTCGGCGATCCGGCGGGCCTGCGCGAAAGTCGTTGCCATGCCGTATTTCGGCGCCGGCAATCCGGCGCCGGCCAGCACGTCACCGAAAGCGCCGCGGTCCTCGGCCAGGTCTATCGCCTCCGGCGGGGTGCCCACGATCGGGACCCCGGCGTCGGCCAGGCGCTGGGCCAACCCGAGCGGGGTCTGGCCGCCCAGTTGCACGATGACGCCCGCGACTCCCGGGCCGCCCTGTGCCGACTGCTGTTCGGCGCGGAAGACCTCCAAGACGTCCTCGAACGTCAGCGGCTCGAAGTACAGCCGGTCGGCGGTGTCGTAGTCGGTGGACACCGTCTCCGGGTTGCAGTTGACCATCACGGTCTCAAAACCCGCCTGGCTCAGCGTGGTAGCCGCGTGCACGCAGCTGTAGTCGAATTCGATGCCCTGGCCGATGCGGTTCGGCCCCGACCCGAGGATGAGCACCTTGGGCCGCTCGGCCTGCGGGGCCACCTCCGTCTCGGCGGCCGGGTCGAGTTCGTAGCTGCTGTAGTGATACGGCGTCTTGGCCTCGAACTCGGCCGCGCAGGTGTCCACCGTCTTGTACACCGGGTGGATGCCCAGCCGCGAGCGCAGCGAGCGCACCCCGTTCTCCCCGGCCAATTCGGGCCGCAGCGCGGCGATCTGGCGGTCCGACAGCCCGCTGTGCTTGGCCCGCCGCAGCAGCTCGGTGTCGAGCACCGGGGCGTCCAGCAGCTCGGTACGCAGCTTGCCCAGCTCCGCGATCTGGGCGAGAAACCATGGGTCGACGCCGCTGGCCTCGGCGACCTGTTCGATCGAGGCGCCCAGCCGCAGCGCCAGTTCGATGTCGTAGAGCCGGCCCTCGGTGGCGGTCCGCAGCCGGGTCAGCACCTCATCGATGTCCCGCTCGTCGTCGGGCTTGGTCCAGAAGCCGGCGCGGTCGGTCTCCAGCGACCGCATCACCTTGCCGAGCGCCTCGATGAAGTTGCGGCCCAGCGACATTGCCTCACCGACGGATTTCATCGTGGTGGTCAGGGTCGGGTCGGCCCCGGGGAATTTCTCGAACGCGAACCGCGGCGCCTTGACGACGACGTAGTCGAGCGTGGGTTCGAAGCAGGCCGGTGTCTCCTTGGTGATGTCGTTGACGATCTCGTCGAGGGTGTAGCCGATGGCCAGCTTCGCGGCGATCTTGGCGATGGGAAAGCCGGTGGCCTTGGAGGCCAACGCGCTGGACCGGGACACCCGCGGGTTCATCTCGACGACGATCAGCCGGCCGTCGCGGGGGTTGACGGCGAATTGGATGTTGCAGCCGCCGGTGTCCACGCCGACCTCGCGCAGGATCGCGATGCCCAGGTCGCGCATCCGCTGGTATTCGCGGTCGGTGAGCGTCATGGCGGGCGCGACGGTGACCGAGTCGCCGGTGTGCACGCCCATGGGGTCGACGTTCTCGATGGAGCACACCACCACGACGTTGTCGTGGCCGTCGCGCATCAGCTCGAGCTCGAATTCCTTCCAGCCGTAGATCGATTCCTCGATGAGCACGTTGGCGCTGGGCGAGGCGGCCAGCCCGGCGCCGGCCATCCGGTCGACGGCTTCGGCGGAGTCGGCCATCCCCGAGCCCAGCCCGCCCATGGTGAAGCTGGGCCGCACGACGACGGGCAGGCCGAGTTCGGAGACCGTCTCGCGCACCTCGTCCATGGTGAAACACACACGGCTGCGGGCGGATTCGCCGCCCACCTTGGCGACGATGTCCTTGAAGCGCTGGCGGTCCTCGCCGCGCTGGATGGCGTCGAAGTCGGCACCGATCAGTTCGACGCCGTAGCGCTCCAGCGCCCCGTTCTCATACAGCGCGACCGCGGTGTTGAGCGCGGTCTGCCCGCCCAGCGTGGCCAGCAGCGCGTCGATCTTGTTGCCGCGGTCGGCCTGCTGGGCTATCACCCGCTCGACGAACGCCGGGGTGATGGGCTCGACGTAGGTGTGGTCGGCGTACTCCGGGTCGGTCATGATGGTGGCCGGGTTGGAGTTGATCAGGCTGACCTGCAGCCCCTCCGCTCGCAGCACCCGGCAGGCCTGGGTGCCGGAATAATCGAATTCGGCCGCCTGGCCGATGACGATCGGCCCCGAGCCGATCACCAGCACGTGGCGCAGGTCGGTGCGGCGCGGCACTACCTCCCCCTTTCCGTGGCGCGAGCGACCGCGTTTGCACACCGTCTCCGGCGTGTCGCCGTACAAACACGGTCGCTCGCGGGGAGAAACATCAGCGCTCACCTGCCATCAGGTCGATGAATTGGTCGAACAGGTATTCCGCGTCGTGTGGACCGGCGGCGGCCTCCGGGTGGTACTGCACCGAGAACGCCCGGCCGTCAGCGAGTTTGACGCCCTCGACCACCCCGTCGTTGGCGCAGGTGTGGCTGACGATCGCCGCGCCGAACGGCGTGTCGAACGACTGGCCCGCCTCGCCCTCCAGCGCGAAGCCGTGGTTCTGCGCGGTCACCGCGACCCGCCCGGTCGCATGGTCGATGACCGGGATGTTGATGCCGCGGTGGCCGAAGACCATCTTGTAGGTGGACAGGCCCAGCGCCCGGCCGAGGATCTGGTTGCCGAAACAGATGCCGAACAGCGGGATCCCGGCGCCCAGCACCTCGCGGGTGACCGTGACGACATGGTCGGCGGTGGCGGGGTCGCCGGGGCCGTTGGACAGGAACACTCCGTCGGGCTTGATGTCGGCGATCTGCTCGAAGGTCGCCGAGGACGGCAGCACGTGGCTGCGCACGCCGCGCCGGGCGAAATTGCGTGGGGTGTTGGTCTTGATGCCCAGGTCCAGGGCGGCCACGGTGAACCGTTGCGGCCCTTCCGGTTCCACTATGTAGACGCGCTCGGTGCTGACCTCGCCGGCCAGGTCGGCGCCCAGCATCGACTGCTGGCCCCGCACCCGCTCCAGCAGCTCGGCCGGCGCGGCCAGCGACTCGCCGGAGAACACCCCGGCCTTCATCGAGCCGCGGCTGCGCAGGTGCCGAACCACCGCGCGGGTGTCGATACCGGCGATCGCGACGATGCCCTGGCGGACCAGCTCGTCCTCCAACGTGCCGGTGGCGCGCCAGCTGGAGGCGCGCGGCGACGGGTCGCGCACCGCATAGCCGGCAACCCAGATCTTGTCGCCGCGGCTCTCGGCGTCCTCGTCGTTCCAGCCGGTATTTCCGATCTGCGGCGCGGTGGCCACCACGATCTGCCGGTGATAGCTGGGGTCGGTCAGCGTCTCCTGGTAGCCGGACATGCCGGTGGAAAACACGGCCTCGCCGAGCGTTTGACCCACCTTGCCGAACGGCGTTCCGGTGAACACGCGCCCGTCCTCGAGCACCAGCAGGGCTTTACTCACGAGCGCCGATCCTCCTCAGACCCCAGCCACGCGGCGTAGTCGTCGCGGTGGTTTGCCCGAAAGCCGCTGTCGATCTCGACTCCTGACGGCAGCCGCCACCGAATTGCCAATATGCCGATCCTGGCCGCGACCATGCCGCCCATGCCGCGCTCCATACGAATAGCGGTGATCGAGTCCTGCGGAATCCAAATGGGTTGGGCCCGTTGGCGTTCCACCATGATTCCGCCGGAATAGCGGGTCAACACAGCTTTGCTGCGGAAACCCAGATCGCCGGCGGCGATCCGCTCGTTCCAGCCCGGCGCCATCATCGAGCCGCAATAGTGGCCGCGGCTGGTGAGGAGCGCCGCGCCCACCTGGGCGGGCACGTCGGGCAGGCCGCCGATCAGTTCCGCCTGCCGCTGCGAGCGACGCCGCCAGCTGCGCATCATCAGCTGGATCACCACCGCGATCACCACCACCAGCGCGGCCGCGAAAATCAGCGACCCCACCAGCGTGCCTGAATTCATACCGGGCACTTCCCGTCTCGAGCGGTGACCTTGCCCCGCAGCAGGGTCGCCGTCACGGTGGCGGGCAGGGCCATCGACTCGAACGGCGTGTTGGCAGACCGGCTGGCCAGATCGGAGCCGGCGACGGTCCAGGTGGCGTCGGGGTCCACCACCGTGAGGTTGGCCGGCTCCCCCACCTCCAGCGGGCGGCCGTGATCGGGTAGCCCGACGATGCGCGCTGGGTTCTCGCTCATCACCCGCGCGACATCGCGCCATGTCAACAGCCCGGGCGTCACCATCGTCTGCACGACGACCGACAGCGCGGTCTGCAGCCCCAGCATGCCGGGACGCGCCGAGGCGAATTCCACGCACTTCTCGTGCTCGGCGTGCGGGGCATGGTCGGTGGCCACACAGTCGATTACCCCATCGGCCAGGGCCTGACGCAACGCCGCCGCGTCGGCGGCTTCGCGCAGCGGCGGATTGACCCGATTCACCCCGTCGTAGCTGGCCAGCCTGCTGTCGTCGAGCAACAGGTGATGCGGGGTGACCTCGGCGGTGATCGAGATCCCTTGGTCCTTGGCCCATTTCAGGATCTCGACGGTACCCGCGGTGGAAGCGTGGCAGATGTGCACGCGGGCGCCGGCGTCGCGCGCCAGCAGCGCGTCGCGGGCGACGATCGATTCCTCGGCGGCCCGCGGCCAGCCCGACAGTCCCAGCCGGGCCGCGGTGGGTCCCTCGTGGGCGACGGCGCCGACGGTCAACCGGGGTTCCTCGGCGTGCTGGGCGATGAGCACGCCCAGGCCGGTGGCGTACTCGAGCGCGCGGCGCATCACCAGCGGGTCGTGCACGCAGACGCCGTCGTCGGAGAACATCCGGACCTGCGCGGCCCCGTCGGCCATCATGCCCATTTCGGTGAGCTCGGTGCCGGCCAGCCCGACGGTGACGGCGCCGACGGGGTGCACGTCGACCAGGCCGACCTGCTGGCCGCGGTGCCAGACGTGGTCGGTGACCACCGGGCTGTCGGCGACGGGATTGGTGTTGGCCATCGCGAACACCGCGGTGTACCCACCCAAGGCCGCTGCGGCCGAGCCGGTTTCGATGTCCTCGGCGTATTCGCGGCCCGGCTCGCGCAGGTGGGTGTGCAGGTCGACGAATCCGGGCAGCAGCACCTGATCCGTGGCGTCGATGACGTCGGCGGTGTCGGGGACGGCCAGTCCCGCCCCGATTTCGGCGATCTGGCCGTCATCGACCAGCACGTCGACCCGGTCGCCGTCGCCGTACAACCGGACCCCGCGGATCAGCACGCTCACGCCGCCCCCTCACTTCCGGCCGACTCGGCGCCGACGAGCACATGAAACAGCACCGCCATCCGCACGTGTACACCGTTGGAGACCTGTTGCAGCACAGCCGATTGCGACGAGTCGGCCACCGAGGATGCGATCTCCATGCCGCGCAGCATCGGACCCGGGTGCAGCACCACGGCGTGGCCGGGCAGCATGGCCTGGCGGCGATCGGAAAGCCCGTAGCGGGAGGAGTATTCGCGCACGGACGGGAAGAAGCCGCCGTTCATCCGCTCGGCCTGCACGCGCAGCATCAGCACCGCGTCGGCGCCGGGCAGCTCGGCGTCGAAGTCGCCTGCGACGGTGACCGGCCACCCGTCGACGCCTACCGGCAACAGCGTCGGCGGCGCCACCAGCACCACCTCGGCGCCCAGGGTGTTCAGCAGCATGACGTTGGAGCGGGCGACCCGGCTGTGCAGGATGTCGCCGACGATCACGATGCGCCGGCCCTCGATGCCGCCGAGGCGCTGGCGGATGGTCAGCGCGTCGAGGAGCGCCTGCGTCGGGTGCTCATGGGTGCCGTCCCCGGCGTTGATCACCGAGGGGCCGGCGTCGTTGTCGGCGCACGTCCAGTCGGCGAGCAGGTGGGCCGCGCCGGACGCCGGATGCCGGATGATCAGCGCGTCGGCGCCGGCGGCCCGCAGGGTCAACGCGGTGTCGCGTAGCGACTCGCCCTTGCCCACCGACGACCCGGCCGCGCTCACGTTGACCACGTCGGCGCTCATCCACTTGCCGGCCACCTCGAACGAGACCCGGGTGCGGGTGGAGTTCTCGTAGAACATCGTGATCACGGTGCGGCCGCGCAGCGTCGGCAGTTTCTTGATCTCGCGGCCCACCAACGCCTGGGCGAACCGGTCCGCGTCGTCGAGGATGGCGGTGGCCTCGTCGCGGCTCAGGTCGCCGGCGGCCAGCAGGTGACGCGTCATCGCGAGATCACCACCCCGTCGCGCCCGTCCTGCTCGCTCAGCAGCACGTGCACGCTCTCGCTGCGGGACGTCGGGACGTTCTTGCCGACGTAGTCGGCGCGCAGCGGCAGCTCGCGGTGGCCGCGGTCGACCAGCACCGCGAGCTGCACCGCCCGCGGACGGCCCACGTCGCGCAGCGCGTCCAGCGCCGAGCGCACCGAGCGCCCGGAGTACAGGACGTCGTCGATGAGGATCACCAGCGCGTCATCGATGCCGCCCGCCGGGATCGAGGTGGCCTCCAGCGGCCGCGGCGGCTTCTGCATCAGATCGTCCCGGTACAGGGTGATATCGAGGGCGCCGCGCCCGACTTCCACCCCGCTGTATTCGGCGATGTTGGTGGCCAGCCGCTCGGCCAAGATCACGCCCCGCGTGGGGATGCCCAGCAGCACCACCCGCGGCGCGTCGGGACCGTCGAGCGCGGTCTTTTCGATGATCTGATGGGCGATGCGGGAAATGGTGCGGCCCACGTCGGCCGCCGACATCAATTCGCGGCCGGTGTCACTCGCGGCGCACATACCAGACTTGACCTCCTTCTCCGCCTCTCTGGACGGATCGTTAAAGGATGTCGACTGCCCGGCAGCGTAGCACTTCTCCGACAGAGCGGCGGCGCCAGGCACGAGCGCGCCGTCGTCGCTGCGTCCCACCCGCCCCACGCGTCTCCCCCGGGGGGTAGGCGTGCGCCGACGCCGCTAGGTGCAGGGATATTGCCCGTTGAGCACGCAATTCGCAGGCGGCGAGTAGGTACCGCTCAACACGCCTCTGAAACCACCGGTGGCCGAACCGCCGGGTGCGATAACGCGATTCCAATTCGCGGGGGTGAGCACATAGTGCGTGCCGGATTGGGTAACGGTGCTGTTCCACGCGTGCGAGACGGATTGTCCGGCCGGCATATCGAATTCAAGCTTCCAATCGCTTAGCGGCGCCATGCTCAAGTTGGTGACGGTGAAGCGGGCGATGAAACCGGTCTGCCATGTATGTTCCACCGACAACGTCGCCGCGGCCGCGGCCGCATGAGCCACGGGGGTGACGGCGAGTCCGAGGATGGCAACTATGAATGCCGACACGGTTACGTGAAGCGCTGTGCGCCAGCGCTTCACGGAATTGTCCAGTCCGGCCATAACAGCCAACACTAAGGTCGAACAGGCGATATCGGCCCTCGCATCGCGGGTACGCTGCAGTTCCTTTGCTCAACCGAAACCGTCGTGAAACTTTGGCCTCGATACCGATGTCCCCTCTTGGCGTGGGGCCCGCGACGCCCCGGGTCATCGGCCGCCGCGGAGGAGACAGTACGTTCGGGTGGTGAGGAGCGAGGAGTTCTCCGTAACCCGCCGCGATGCCGATGGCGCGGTGGTGTTGCAGGTCAGTGGTGCGGTGGACATCATCACCGCGCCCTCGCTCGCGACGCACATCGACATCGCCCTGGCCGGCACGCCTGCGGTGCTGGTCATCGACCTCACCGAGGTCGACTTCTTGTCCTCGGCCGGCATCACCGTGCTGGTCGAGGTGCATCGCCTGACCGAGAACAGCCCGACCTCACTGCGGGTGGCGGCCGACGGCTCGGGCACCGGCCGGTCGCTGCGCATCGTGGGCCTCGACGAGTTCATCGACCTCTACCCCACGGTGGACGAAGCCTTGGCCGGGGCGCCCCCGGGCCCGCCGCTAACCTGATCGGGTGAACCTCGACGCCAATGCGGCCTCCATCCGCGAAGTGTGCGACGCGGGCCTGCTCGCCGGTGCGGTGACGATGGTCTGGCAGCGCGGACAAGTGTTGCAGGTCAACGAAATCGGTTACCGCGACGCGGACGCGGGCCTGCCGATGCAGCGCGACACGCTGTTCCGGATCGCGTCGATGACCAAGCCGGTCACCGTCGCGGCCGTGATGACCCTCGTGGACGAGGGCAAGCTGACGCTCAAAGACCCGGTGGTGCACTGGGCGCCGGAGTTGGCCGACGTGCGGGTGCTCGACGACCCGCGCGGCCCGCTGGACCACACGCATCCGGCGCAGCGGGCCATCCTGATCGAGGACCTGCTCACCCACACCAGCGGCCTGGCCTACGGCTTCTCGGTGTCCGGGCCGATCGCCAAGGCCTACGTGCGGCTGCCCTTCAATCAAGGCCCCGACGCCTGGCTGGCCGAGCTGGCGAAGCTGCCGCTGGTGCATCAGCCGGGTGACCGGCTCACCTACAGCCATTCCATCGACCTGCTGGGCGTCATCGCGTCACGCATCGAGGACAAGCCGTTTCACCAGGTTCTCGACGAGCGGGTGTTGGGCCCGGTCGGCATGCCCGACACCGGGTTCTTCGTGTCCCCCGAGGCGCGCGGCCGCGCCGCCACCATGTACCGGCTCGACGAGCGGGGCCAACTGCACCACGACGCGATGGGGCCGCCGCACATCAAGCCGCCCTCGTTCTGCAACGCGGGCGGCGGCCTGTGGTCGACGGCCGACGACTACCTGCGGTTCGTGCGGATGCTGCTGAATGACGGAACCATCGACGGCGTGCGGGTGCTGTCGCCCGAGTCCGCACGCCTGATGCGCACCGACCGGCTGACCGACGAACAGAAGCGTCACGACTTTCTGGGGGCGCCGTATTGGGTCGGTCGCGGCTTCGGCCTCAACCTGTCGGTGGTGACCGATCCGGCCAAGAGCGCGCCGCTGTTTGGGCCGGGCGGTCTCGGGACGTTCAGCTGGCCCGGCGCCTACGGGACGTGGTGGCAGGCCGACCCGACCACGGATCTGGTGCTGCTGTACCTGGTCCAGAACCTGCCCGATATGTCCGTGGACGCGGCAGCGGCGATAGCCGGCAACACGTCGCTGGCGAAACTCCGATCGGCCCAACCGAAATTCGTCCGCCGCACCTATCAAGCGCTCGGCCTCTGACGTGGCCGACTACCCACCCGAGCGCATCACCGGGCCGCGTGTCGTGCTGCGGCGGCCCGTGCTCGACGACGCCGGCGCGCTCTTCCAGCGGGTCGCCCGCGATCCGGAGGTCACCAAGTATCTGATGTGGACGCCGCACCCCGACGTGGCGGCGACGCGTCGGGTGATCACCGAAAAGCTCAACGTCAGCCCCGACGAGCGGACCTGGGTGATCGAGTTGCGGCACAGCGGTGAGGTGGTCGGGCTGACCAGCTGCCGGCGCACCCAGCCGCACTCGGTCGAGATCGGTTACTGCCTGGGTCGGCGGTGGTGGGGCAAGGGTTTGATGGCCGAGGTGCTCGACATGCTGCTGGCCGCCCTCGACACCGACCGGGCGGTGTATCGGGTGTGGGCCACGTGCAATGTCGAGAACGACCGCTCGGCGCGGTTGCTCGAGCGCGCCGGCTTCGTGTTGGAGGGGCGACTGGCCCGCCACGCCGCCTACCCCAACCTGGGGATCGAGCCGCAGGACAGTCTGCTCTACGCCAGGATCCTGCGCTGAGTGTGCGGCCGGGGCGGGCGTCGCCGGCGTATCGCCGCCCTGGGCGCACACGCGAAGCCGTCAGCGCACACTCGATCGCCGGCTACCCGGGGGGACGGGCGACGTTCGTCGGGCGCCATGACACCGCGGCAGCGCGGTAATTTACTGAATGCGAAGCGACTTCGTACGTAAGCCCGCGCCGGCGCGGACCGGGCTGACATGGTCAGAGTTACGAGATACCTTGTACGAGCGCAGGTTTGGATACAGTGTGGAAGGTCCACCGCGCGAGCGCGATTCACAGTCTGGACATATCATGGACGCAGTCAGCGTTTCCTCAGCGCGGCTACCCTGGAAATACATGAACGACGACACCGGAAGACCGCCGCGCCGACCGCGGCCCGGCCGGCCAGTAAGCCCGACGGCATGAGAGTCCTGCTCGTCGAGGACGAAGCGCGGCTTTCGGCGACCCTGGCCAGGGGGCTGAAGGCCGAGGGATTCGTCGTCGTTGCGGTCGGCACGGGTGTCGACGGCCTACAGCAGGCGCTCGAGAACAGCTTCGACGCGGTGATCCTCGACATCATGCTGCCCGGCCACAGCGGATACGAGGTGCTGCGCCGGATGCGGGCGCGCAACGTGTGGACACCGGTCCTCATGCTGACCGCCAAGGACGGTGAGTACGACGAGACCGACGCGTTCGACCTCGGCGCCGACGATTACCTGACCAAACCGTTTTCGTTCCGGGTGCTGGTGGCGCGGCTGCGTGCGCTGGTGCGCCGCGGCGTGCCGGCGCGGCCGGCGGTGCTGACCGCCGGATCACTGCTGCTGGACCCGGCGCGGCACTCCGTTAGCCGTGATTCGACGCCAATCACCTTGACGCCACGCGAGTTTGGAGTGCTCGAGTTTCTGATGCGCAACAAGGACGTGGTCGTGACCAAGGCCGAAATCCTGCGCAACGTCTGGGATGCGCACTATCGCGGCCCCGACAACGTGGTCGAGGTCTACGTGGGATATCTGCGCCGCAAGATCGACGTTCCCTTCGGTACCAACACCATCGAAACGGTCCGCGGCGTCGGTTACCGACTGTTGTGCTGAGGCTCGCACTGCGGCAGGGACACGATCATCCGCGTTCCGCCGCCCGGTCGGTCGTCGACGTCGACCGCGCCGCCGTGAGCGGCGACGACCTCGGCGACGATCGCGAGCCCCAGGCCGGCTCCCCCACCGCTGCGGGCACGGTCCGAATCCAGCCGCACGAAACGTTCGAACACCCGGGCCCGTTCGGCCGGCGAGATTCCGGGACCGTCATCGCTGACGGTGAGGATGGCCGCGCCGTTGCTGCTGCCGACGGCCACGGTGACCCGCGAATCAGCATGGCGGACGGCGTTTTCCACCAGGTTGCGGATCATTCGCGAGATCGCCATCGGGTCACCGGTGCAACGCGCCGGTCGGATGTCGGTGTCGATTTCGCAGCGCGCCTCGCGGCGCGCCCGGGCGGTTTCGGCCTCGGCGATGTCATCGAGGGCGAGCTCTTCTTTGCGCCGCAGCAGGCTCTGCTCGTCGGCGCGGGCCAGCAGCAGCAGATCTTCGATCAGGGTGTGCATGCGTTGTGCCTCGGGGAGAAGGGTGTTGATCGCCAACTCCGCGTCGAGCAGATCGGGGTGCGCCTCGGCGACTTCCAATCCGGAGATGATCGTCGCCAGCGGGCTGCGCAGTTCGTGCGACGCGTCGGCGAGAAAGCGTTGCTGCACGCGGTGGCCGGCCTCGATACGGGACAGCATCCGGTTCATCGTGACGGCCAGCGCCGCGATCTCGTCGCGGCCGCTCGGCACGGGGACCCGTTCGGCCAGGCCCGATGTCGAGATTTCGGCCACCCGGGCGCGGATCGCGTCGACCGATCGCAGCGACCGGCGCACGAGCCAGTACGTCGCGCCCGCCGCCACCGCGACGACGATGGGCGCGCCCCCGGCCAACAGCAGCGCAACGGTCCGTGCCGTCGCCTCGACCGAGTGGCTCCCCCCTCCCACGAGCACCGTGTAGTCGCCGGCTGCGGTCGCGACCCGTTGCCCGCTGACGCGCATGTTCTCACCAGGCACCGCGTCGTCGGGCAGGCCGCGACGAAGAGCGGGGCCGAAGTTCGCGACGGACACGAGCGGCCTGCCGGGCGCGGAGCGCGAACGCCTCACCACCGTGCCGTCGGGGGCGATCACTTGGATCGCGACCACCCGTTGGTCGGTGCCGAACAGGGTGCTGTCCAAGCCGCCCGGCGGATCGGACTGCAGCGCCTTCGCCAGATCGCGAACCCGTTCGGCGGACGCGTAGTCGACGCCCACCAACAGCGACCGATACAGGATCGCGTCCAACCCCGCGCCGGCGAAAGCCAGTGCGCAGAGCACGACGACGGCCGACACCGCTGCCGACCGAGCGGGGATGCCCCAGTTCCGGGGCCGAAGCCACTGCACACCTTCGATTCTGCAGGCCCGTGGACCGCCGGGAAACACCGAGCTCAGCGGCCTTCTCAGCGGCTTCTCAGCGATCCACTCCTAGGCTGGCAGCGTCATGTCTGGCACTGCACGCCTCAGGCGTCCTCAGCACCGGGCGACCACCCGAATATTGGTCTACGTCGCCATCATTTTCGGAGCCGGGCTGGTAGCGGCGGCACCCGCGGGCGCCGAACCGAGCCCCTTCAGCACCCTCAGCTGCAGCTGTCACGAGACGGCTCCAGCCGGCAGCGCGGCCCTCCGCGAGGAGATCGAGCGAGGGATCCTGCAGGGTCAGGCCAACGGGCCGCCGAGCCCCTAGGCTCAGGCATCTTCGCTGACGACTTGCCCGGACCGGTCGCCATTGCGAGTCCCGTTCATGCCCGAGGCATCCGACGGCAACTCGAACGACGGGTAGGCGGTCCCGACCGCGGCCAACGCCGCGTTCCGTTGCGCCTCCATCCGTTTCAGCGCGGCCTCGGTGAACACCGACAGACCGAGTTCGGGGTTGTAGCCGTGGATTTCCTTGACGTCGAGCTGGGCGAGGAAATAGACGATCTCCTTGGAGACCACCTGACCCGGCACCAGCACCGGGAACCCCGGCGGGTAGGGCACCACGAACGTGGTGGACACCAGGGTCTTGCCCGCGCTCAGCCGCCGCCCGGCCCTGCCGATCAGCACGTGCTCGCGATCGGACCCCTCGTATCCGGCGTAGAAGGCCGACCGCATGTCGCCGAACTTGCAGGCGTCCACGGGGCGGAAGGCGACGTCGAACTCGCTGAAATCGGGCAGGTGCGGCAGGTCCTCGGTGATCTCCTCGACCCGGCGCTTCTGCAGGGCGCGGTCCTCCTTGCCGCCCGCGTTCTGGCTGCGCTCGAAGTCGGCGGCGATCCGCCGCAGCACGTCGAGCAGGTAGTGCACGCTCGACCAGGTGACCCCGATGGTGAAGATCAGCAGCACGCTGTTGATCGAGGTCTTGTTGATCTGGATGCCGAACCGGTCCATCAGGATCTTCTCGCGGAAGTCGTACCCGGTCATCCCGGTCTTGCCGATGAACAGGGTCACCCGGGTCGCGTCGAGCACGAACTGGTCGGAGCGCCACGCCTCGTTCCACTCTGCCAGCGCGCCCTGCCTGACCTGACGGTACGAGCTGACCGACGACGCGCGGAATTCGTCGGGCACCAGGTCGGACTCGTCGAGGATGCGGAACCACTTGCCGATCAGCCGGTCCTTGCGGACCCGGTGGCGGAAGATCAGCGCCATGTTGTAGACGTGGCGGACCATTTCGAAGCCTTCGATGTCGACCTGGCGGCGCGCCAGGTCCAACGACGCGAGCAGCTGCTGGTTCGGGGACGTCGAGGTGTGGGTCAGGAACGCCTCGGCGAATTCGTCGCGGGTGAGCGCCTTGAAATCCTGGTCGCGGACATGGATCATCGACGCCTGCCGAAACGCCGACAGCGACTTGTGTGTGGAGTGTGTCGCGTACACCCGCACCCGCGCGCGGGCCGGGTCGGGAAGCAGCCGGCGTTCGACCCACTCGGACCGCTCGGCCCCTTCCATGGATGCGGCCCAATCACGGTACTGGACAGCGTATTCCGGGGACGCCAGCATCTGCTCGAGGCGTTCCGCGGCCACCATCGCGGTCCGCTGCCGGGCCCACGGCACCGCGGTCGCGAACGCGTACCACGCCTCGTCCCACAAAAAGCAGATGTCCGGCTTGATCGCCAGCACCTCCTGCATCACCTGCAGCGGGTTGTAGACCACGCCGTCGAAGGTGCAGTTGGTGAGCAGCAGCATGCGCACCCGGTGCAGCTGTCCGGCCGCGTCGAGGTCCAGCAGCGTCTTCTTGATCGTGTGCAGGGGCACGGCCCCATAGATCGCGTACTCGGGCAACGGGTAGGCGTCCAGGTACAGCGGGTAGGCCCCGGCCAGCACCAGGCCGTAGTGGTGCGACTTGTGGCAGTTGCGGTCGATGAGCACGATGTCGCCCGGGCGCGTCAGGGCCTGCACGACGATCTTGTTGGCGGTCGAGGTGCCGTTGGTGACGAAGTAGGTCTGATTGGCGTTCCAGGTCACCGCGGCCTTGTCCATCGCCGCCTTGATGTTGCCGTGCGGGTCCAGCAGCGAATCCAGCCCCCCGGAGGTGGTCGACGTCTCGGCCATGAAGATGTTGCGGCCGTAGAACTCGCCCATGTCCTGCAGGGACTTGGAGTTGAAGATGCTGGCGCCGCGCGCGACGGGAAGCGCGTGGAACTGGCCGACCGGGGCCGCCGCGTAGGCGCGCAGGGCGTCGAAAAACGGTGTGGCGAAACGGTTCCGCAGGCCCGCGAGCACGGTGCTGTTGAGGTCGGTGACGTCGTTGAGCCGGTAGAAAGTGCGATCGTAGACGGCGGTTTCGTCCTCGGTCTCCGCGGCGATCGACTCGTCGGTGAGCAGGTACAGGTCGATGTGTGGCCGCAGCTCCCTGATCCATTCGCCGCATTCGACCCAGTCGTGGGTTTCGGCGGCCAACGCGTCGTCGCCGGCGGCACCCAGCAGCGTGTTCATCAACGGCACCCGGTCGCGGGACCGCAGCGGCAGGTCGCTGCGGATGATCGCCGCCTGAATTTCGCCGTTCAGCGCGACGGCGGTGATCGCATCCTCGATGCTCGCCACCACCAGCAGCTCGTACTGCACCCCGTCTGAGGCGTTGCGCAGCGCGCGTAGGCACTCCGCCAGGCTGTCGGGGGCATTCTCGGGGGCGTCGTCGGCGAGCAGCACCGTGTAGAACTGCTGTTTTTTGGCCTGCGCGACCAGCTCCTGCTCGGCCAGCGGCGCGGTGGTGTCGAAAAGCCCTGCGCGGTCGCCGTATTCACTCAGCAGCCGCACGGCCAGCGACACCTCCTCGGCGAGCCGCAACGGCAACTGCTTGTCGAGGTAACCGCGGAAGTTCGCTAGATTCTGCGCGCCCGGGTACAGCCAGTACCGCTCGTAGGCGGCGAGCCGATCCATCAGCCGCCGCACCCGGCACAGGTCGTGTTCGGTGTCCAGCCCGGCGCGGTTGACCTCGGCGAGGTGACGGCACGCGTCGTCGAGCAGGTTCCACGTGTCCAGGCGCGTGTACGACGGGTTGGCCACCGCCGCCAGCGCCGACACACGAAGCCGGCGCGGGTGGGCGCTGTCTCGAGTCATCTGGCCTATTGTGCCCGCTCGTCCTCGCCGTCGTCGCCGTTCAGGGCGCGCCGATTGGCCCTCGTGCCCTCCACCCATCGCAGCACCGGGAGCTCCCGGCTGCGCGCCGGCAACTCGGTGACGTCGGACAGCGACCGCACCACGGACTGCGTCAGGCCCATGAGCGCGGCCATCACCGGCAGCAGCGGCTGCAGCGGCCTGGCGGCCGTGCGCACCGTGCTGATGCGACGGGCCACGATCAGCCGTTCGACGCAGTGGTACAGCCAGGCGCCCACGCCCAGCGCGTAAATCGAAAGCGCCGACGCGACGATCGTCCACCCGAAGGCGGCGCACATGACGGCGCCCAGCACCACCGTCGCGGCGAGCAAACCCGCGACGACGGCGCGCATCTCCAGCCGGGTCACCCCTGGCGTTCCTCGTTCTCCGGCGTGCCCGCGGAACGGATGCGGACCGCCGCGGCGGCCGCCCTGATCTGCGGCGTCACCAGCATGACCTGACCGAGCACGCCATTGACGAAGGCCGGCGACTCGTCGGTGGACAGTTCCTTGGCCAGCTGCACGGCCTCGTCCACGGCGACCGGCTCCGGGACGTCCTCGGCGTAGAGCAGTTCCCACACCGCGACCCGCAGGATGGCGCGATCCACGGCCGGCAGCCGGTCCAGCGTCCAGCCCTGCAGGTGCGAGCTGATCAGGTCGTCGATGTGGGCGGCGTGTTCGCCGACCCCGCGAGCCGCCGCGACGGTGTACGGCTGCAGCGGCGCCACGTCGGGGTTGGCCGCGGCCAGCGTGGCGCGCGCGTCGACGACCTCGGCCGGGCCCAGCCCGCGCGCCTCGGCCTCGAACAACAGGTCGACGGCACGCTTGCGGGCCTGATGGCGCCCTTTAACGGGTCGCGCGGGCCTGCTCACGCGTTGACGCGCCCCAGATAGCTGCCGTCGCGGGTGTCCACCTTGAGCTTGTCGCCGGTGTTGATGAACAGCGGCACCTGGATCTCCGCGCCGGTCTCCACGGTGGCGGGCTTGGTGCCGGCGCTGGACCGGTCGCCCTGCAGGCCGGGCTCGGTGTGGGTGACCTCGAGTTCGACCGAGACCGGCAGCTCGATGTACAGCGGCGCCCCGTTGTGGAACGCCACCTGCACCGGCATGCCCTCGAGCAGGAATCGGGCGGCGTCGCCGACCAGCGACTCCGGCAGCGGGTGCTGCTCGTAGTCCTGGCTGTCCATGAACACGAAGTCCGAGCCGTCGCGGTACAGGTAGGTGGTGTCGCGCCGGTCGACCGTGGCCGTCTCCACCTTCACGCCGGCGTTGTACGTCTTGTCGACGACCTTGCCGGAGAGCACGTTCTTCAGCTTGGTGCGCACGAAGGCCGGGCCCTTGCCGGGTTTGACGTGCTGGAACTCGACGATCTGCCAGAGCTGGCCGTCGATCACCAGCACGAGTCCATTCTTGAAGTCGGCAGTCGTTGCCACGGTCGGTGTATCTCCTAGGGGATGGGCAGCCGTTCGCGAACGGTCTGCAATTTGTTCGTCAGTCTAGAGCGGGCCGCGGCCGGGGCCCGCGCGTCGGGCGGCCCGTGACCGACGGGCAGCCGCTTTCCCGCTCCCGCGTTACGGGCCGGCCTGGGTCGGCTCGCTGTGCGATGCGGGCATCCGCTTGATCATCGTCAAGAAGGGGACATTCAGCTTGACCCCGCCGGAAAACGGCACGGGCAGGCCAAAATACACGATGTCTATCTCCAGCCGCAGCTCCCGCATGGGCTGGGCGTGCAAGTCCCAGCGAAAATCCCGCAAGCGCGCAAGGCTACGCTCGATTGGTCCCACCCCGTACACGTCACCCGACTTTACCCCCGGGGCCCGGTCCGCCATACGGCGCGTTTGCCTAGCTGAGAACGGCCAACTCCTTGGGGAATCTGGTCAGCAGTTCCGGTGCGTGCCCGCGGCTCGCCGCCGTCTCGTCCGGCACGACCAGGGTGTCCTCGATGCGCACGCCGCCGCGGCCCGGCAGGTAGACGCCGGGCTCGACGGTCACCACCGAACCAGCCAGCAGGGTGCCGGTGGACGTGGCGCCGATGCCGGGCGCCTCGTGGATCTGCAACCCCACGCCGTGCCCCAGGCCGTGGCCGAAGTGCTCGCCGTAGCCCGCGTCGACGATCAGCTGCCGCGCCGCCCCGTCGACCTCGCGCAGGTTTGCGCCGGGGCGCAGCGCCTCCCGGCCGGCCCGCTGCGCGTCGGCGACCAGCTGGTAGATCTCCCGCTGCCAGTCCGCGGCCTTGCCGAGCACGAATGTCCGGGTCATGTCGGAGTGATAGCCGGCCACCAGTGCGCCGAAGTCGATCTTGACGAAGTCGCCCGTGGCCAGCTCCGCGTCGGTGGGGCGGTGATGCGGGATCGCCGAGTTCGGCCCGGTGGCCACGATGGTTTCGAACGAGATCGCATCGGCGCCGTGGTCGAGCATCAGGGCCTCCAGCTCCCGGCTCACCTCGCGTTCGGTTCGCCCGGGCCGCAGCCCACCGCGCTCCACCAGGTCGGCGAGCGCGGCGTCGGCCGCCTCGCAGGCCAGCCGCAACAGCGCCACCTCACCGTCGTCCTTGACCTCGCGCAACGCCTCGACGGTTCCGGCGGCCCGCACCAGCTCGGTGGCCGCCTTGCGTTCGTCGAGTTCGCCGGTCAGGGCGTCGAAGGCATCGACGGTCACCACGTTGCTCTCGAAGCCGAGCTTGCCCACCCCGTCCTCGGCGGCGCGGCCGACCAGATAGCGGCCGAGGGCGCGTTCGATGGCGATCTCGAGCCCCGGCGCCTGCTCCGCGGCCTGGGTGCGATACCGACCGTCGGTGGCCAGCACCGGGCCGCGATCGTCGGCGAAAACCAGCAACGCGCCGTTCGATCCGGTGAAACCGGACAGGTAGCGCACGTTGTTCAGGTCGCTGACCAGCATCGCGTCCAGTCCGTTGGCACTGAGCCGCGCTTTCAGGTTGTCCCGACGCTGAGAATGTGTCACGACCCTTGACGGTACTCGCTAGGCTGATTGCCCATGACTAACTGGATGCTGCGCGGATTGGTGTATGCCGCAGCGATGGTCGTCGTTCGCTTGTTCCAAGGGGCGCTGATCAACGCGTGGCAGACGCAGGCCGGGCTTTTTAGCGTGGTGCTGCTGCTTCTCTTCATCATCGGCGTGGCCGTATGGGGGGTATTCGACGGCCGGGCGGACGCTATCGCGAACCCGGACCCGGACCGTCGTCGCGATTTGGCGATGACGTGGCTGCTGGCCGGCCTGGTGGCGGGCGTGCTGTCCGGCGCCGTCTCCTGGCTCATCGCGCTGGCGTACAAGGGCCTCTACACGGGCGGGCTGATCAATGAGGTGACCACGTTCGCGGCGTTCACCGCGCTGTGCGTGTTCCTGCCCGGGATCGTCGGCGTCACCATCGGCCGCTGGCGGGTGGACCGCAACCCGCCGCCCCGCCAGCCGGGAGCGGCCCCCGAGCGGGCCGACACCGACGTGTTCTCCGCGGTGCGCGGTGACGACGCGCCGACCGGTGAGATTCCCGCGGCGGGAGCCCAGCAGGAGGAGCGGACCGCGGCGGTCGCCACGGCCGAACGTGAGGCGCCGACCGAGACGGTCGAGGCCGCCGCGCACGAGGCCCCCACCGAAACGATCGCCAAGCCGGAGGAAGACCCCAAGACCGAGGTGATCCGCAAGCCGGGCGCTGAGCCCGGCAAGGATTAAGCTTCGGCGGATTAAGCTTGGGCGACTTAAGCTTTGCCGGATTAAGCTTTGCCGGCTTAAGCTTTGCCGGCTTCCGCCAGGTAGCGCAGGGCGAGCAGGTAGCCCTGGACGCCCAGCCCGACGATCACTCCGGTGGCGACCGGGCTGAGGTAGGAGTGGCGCCGAAAGTCCTCGCGGGCATGCACATTGGAGATGTGCACCTCGATCAGGGGCGCGCGCAACTCGGCGCACGCGTCGCGCAGCGCCACCGATGTGTGGGTCAGGCCGCCGGCGTTGAGGATCACCGGTTCGCCCGCGTCGGCGGCCGAATGGATCCAGTCCAGCAGCTCGGCCTCGCTGTCACTTTGGCGCACAACGGCTTTGAGCCCGAGCGCGGTGGCCTCCCGCTCGATGAGCGCGGCCAGTTGGTCATGCGTGGTATCCCCGTAGACGTCGGGCTCGCGACGGCCCAGCCGGCCCAGGTTCGGTCCGTTGATGATGTTCACCGTCTTACTCATGAGCCACACCCGCGTATGCCGCGGCCAGCAGCGCCGGGTCGGGGCCGGCCAGCCGCCCCGGCTTGGCCAGCCCGTCGAGCACCACAAACCTCAGCACACCGGCCCGCGACTTCTTGTCCTGGGCCATGTATTCCAGCAGCTGCGGTAGCGCGTCGGCGTCGTAGCTGACCGGCAGGCCAAGCGCCGACAGGACGCTGCGATGGCGCTGCGCGGTCGCGTCGTCGAGCCGGCCGGCGAGCCTGGCCAGTTCCGCGGCGAACACCAGGCCCACGGACACCGCGGCGCCGTGACGCCACTCGTAGCGCTCCCTGCGCTCGATCGCATGCCCCAAAGTGTGCCCGTAGTTTAAGATTTCGCGCAGCTCCGACTCCTTTTCGTCGGCGGCGACGACCTGTGCCTTGACGGCGATCGAGCGCCGCACCAGCTCCGGCAGCACGTCGCCGGTGGGGTCCACGGCCGCCTGCGGGTCGGCCTCGATGAGATCGAGGATCACCGGGTCGGCGATGAATCCGGTCTTGACCACCTCGGCCATCCCGGCGACGAGCTCGTTGTGCGGCAACGTTTCCAGGGTCGCCAGGTCGACCAGCACCGCCAGCGGCTGGTGAAACGCGCCCACCAGGTTCTTGCCCGCGTCGGTGTTGATGCCCGTCTTGCCGCCGACGGCCGCGTCGACCATGCCGAGCAACGTGGTGGGAATGTGGACGACGTCGACGCCGCGCAGCCAGGTGGCCGCCGCGAACCCGGCCACGTCGGTGGCGGCGCCGCCGCCGAGGCTGACCACCGCGTCTTTTCGGTCAATCCCGATGCGGCCGAACACTTCCCAGAGGAATCCGACGACCGGCAGGTCCTTGCCTGCTTCGGCGTCCGGAATTTCGATGCGGTGTGCGTCAACACCCTTGTCCGCCAGGCGGCTTCGGATCGCCTCGGCGGTCTGCGCCAGCACCGGTTGATGCACTACGGCCACCCGGTGCCGGTCGCAGAGGAACTCGACCAGCTGGTCGCCCAGGTCGGTGCCGATGACCACCGGGTACGGCGGATCGACGGCCACCTGCACGGTGACCGGCGCGGGGTGGATCATGTGCCGGCCTCCGCGTGCGTGTTCTCGGGCGTCTGCAGCCTGGACACGATGTAGCGCACCACCGCCCCGGGATTGCGGCGGTTGGTGTCGACGCGGATCGTCGACACGCGCCGGTACAACGGGACCCGCTTCGCCATCAGCGCGCGGAACTTCTCCGCGCGGTCGGGGCCGGCGAGCAGCGGGCGCACGGTGTTGCCGCCGGTGCGCCGGACGCCCTCGCCGGCGCTGATCTCCAGGTAGATGACGGTGTGGCCGGCGAGCGCCTCGCAGACGCCCGGGCTGGTGACCGCCCCACCTCCGAGCGACAGCACGCCGTCGTGCTCGGCCAGCGCCGCGCGCACCGCGTCCTCCTCGATGCGGCGGAACTCCTGCTCCCCGTCGGTGGCGAAGATGTCGGCGATGCTGCGACCGGTCCGCTGCTCGATCGCCGCGTCGGTGTCGAGGAATCCGACGCCGAGCGCCTTGGCCAGGCGCCTCCCGATGGTGGACTTGCCCGAGCCGGGCAGCCCGACGAGTACCGCCCTGGGTGCCATCACGCGGTACCCCGGGCGGCCGGCGCTTCCCGCTCGGCGACCGCGCGCTGATACGCCTCGATGTTGCGCCGGGTTTCGGTGAGCGAATCGCCGCCGAACTTCTCCAGCGCGGCCCGGGCCAGCACCAACGCCACCATGGCCTCGACCACGACGCCGGCGGCGGGCACCGCGCACACGTCCGAGCGCTGGTGAATGGCGACGGCCTCGTCCCCGGTCGCCATGTCGACGGTGGCCAGCGCCCGCGGCACGGTGGAGATGGGCTTCATGGCGGCGCGCACCCGCAGCGGCTGGCCGTTGGTCATGCCGCCCTCCAGCCCGCCTGCGCGGTTGGTCGAGCGGACCACACCGTCGGGCCCGGGATACATCTCGTCGTGGGCGCCGCTGCCGCGGCGGCGCGCCGTCTCGAACCCGTCGCCGATCTCCACGCCCTTGATGGCTTGGATGCCCATCACCGCGGCGGCGAGCTGGCTGTCCAGCCGGTTGTCGCCGCTGGTGAACGAACCCAGCCCGACCGGCAGGCCCAGGGCGACCACCTCGACCACGCCGCCGAGGGTGTCGCCGTCCTTCTTGGCCGCCTCGATCTCGGCGACCATGGACCGCTCGGCCTCTGCGTCGAACGCGCGCACCGGGCTGGCGTCGATCGCGGCCAGATCTTCGGCGCGCGGCGGGGGGCCGTGGTAGGGCGCCGACGGGCCGATCGCGATGACGTGCGAGAGCACCTCCACACCCAGCGCCTGGCGCAGGAAGGACCGCGCGACCGTGCCCACCGCGACGCGGGCGGCGGTCTCCCGGGCGCTGGCCCGCTCCAGCACCGGCCGGGCGTCGTCGAAGCCGTACTTGAGCATGCCGGCGTAGTCGGCATGCCCGGGCCGCGGACGGGTGAGCGGTTCGTTGCGTGCGATGTTGGCCAGCTCCGACGGATCGACCGGGTCGGCGGCCATCACGGTTTCCCACTTGGGCCATTCGGTGTTGCCGATCTCGATGGCGATGGGGCCGCCCAGCGTGAGGCCGTGGCGCACCCCGGAGAGCACCGTCACCGCGTCGCGCTCGAACTTCATCCGCGCGCCGCGGCCGTAACCGAGCCGGCGGCGGGCCAATTGGTCGGCGATATCGGTCGAGGTGACCTCCACGCCGGCGACCATGCCCTCGAGCATGGCCACCAACGCGCGGCCATGCGACTCCCCGGCGGTGATCCAACGCAACACCCGATCATCTTCCCATGTGCGGCATGGGCCGCCCAAAAGCCGCCGGGTGCGCCGAACGTGTAACTACTGCGAAAAATGCGCCGGAATTTCGCAGTGGCTGCACGTTCGGCGGCGACGACCCGAACACGTCCGCAGGTGTCGGTGCCCGCAATCGTCACCCGAGAACCAGGCCGATCGCGGCGGCAGTGGCCAGGCACATCGACGGGCCGTGCGGGACCTCGCGCACGCCGCGCAGCAGGCCCCACGTCACGGTCAGCAGCGGGGCCGCCAGCGCCGCCAGGAACCACGCCCCGACGCCGAAGCGGCCGGCCAGCGCGCCCAGCCCGATCGCCAGCTTGACGTCGCCGGCGCCCATCCCCGCCGGGGCGACCGCGTACGCCAGCAGGTAGGTCGCGGTCAGCGCCGCCGCCCCGGCCAGCGCGGGCCAGCCGCGACCGGCCGCCGCGGCGGCCAGCAGGATCACCCCGGCCCCGGGCAGCGTCAAAGCGTTGGGCAACCGCCGGTGCCGGATGTCCCAGATGCTCAGGGCGCACATCCACAGCGCCACGATCCCGGCCACGACGCGGGACGCTAGCCCAAAGCGGCGGCCATCGCCTCTCGCGGCGCCGGTAGCCCTGTGAATAACTCGACTTGGGTAAACGCCTGGTGCAGCAGCATCTGCAGGCCGCTGACCACGCGGCCGCCGGCGGCGGCCACCGCGGCGGCCAGTGGCGTGGGCCACGGGTCGTAGACGGCGTCGAGCAGGACGGGAATCGGCGCGAAGATGTCCGCATACCGCGCCGCGACGTCCGCGGGGATCGTGCTGACCAGCACCTCCGCACCGGCCACCGCGCGGGCCAGCTCGGCGCTGTCCAGGCTCACGAACCGCGTTGGCACCCCGATCCCGGCGCCGAGGTCCACCAGCCGGGCCGCCTTGTCCGGGTTGCGCGCGACGACGGTGATGGCGCCGACACCCAATTGGGCCAGCCCCAGGACGGCCGCCGGCGCGGTGCCGCCCGACCCGCACACCAGCGCCGGCCCGGCCGCTCCCCCTGTTGACGCCAGCGCCCCCGCTACCCCGTCGATGTCGGTGTTGTCGGCCCGCCAGCCCGACGGCGTGCGGACCAGGGTGTTGGCCGACCCCACCCGCTCGGCCCGTTCGGTGCGCTCGTCGGCGAACCGCAGCGCGGCGAACTTGCCCGGCATGGTCACCGACACCCCGACCCACTCGGGCCCGAACCCGCTGACCACTGCGGGCAGCTGCTCGGCGTCGCACTCGATGCGCTCGTAGGTCCAGTCGTGCAGGCCCAGGGCCCGGTAGGCGGCCAGGTGCAGTTGCGGGGACTTCGAGTGGGCGATCGGCTTGCCCAGCACGCCCGCTTTTCTGGCGCGTCCGGCCGCCCTGCGGGCGGCGCCGCTAGCGTGCGGAGTCGAGGACACCGTTGCGCTTAGCCAGCTCGATGTTGGCCAGATGCTGCTGATAGTCCTTGGTGAACAGCGTCGTCCCCTGGGCGTCGATGGTGACGAAGTAGAGCCAGTCACCTGGTTCGGGATGCTCGGCGGCGTGCAGCGCGTCGACGCCGGGCGAACAGATCGCGGTGGCGGGCAGCCCCAGCGACACATAGGTGTTCCAGGGCGTCTTCTGGGCCCGGTCGGCGTCGGTGGTGGCCACCTCGCGGCGGTCCAGCGGGTAGTTGACCGTCGAGTCGAATTCCAGCGTGTGGTGAGCGTGCAGCCGGTTGTAGATGACCTGCGCCACCTTCGCGAAGTCCTGCGATCTGGACTCCTGTTCCACCAGCGAGGCCACCACCAGGATGTCGTAGGGCGACAGGCCCATGGCCTGGGCGGTGTCCACCAACCCGGACTTCATGTTCTCGACGGCCCCCGCGCTGATCAGGCCGGACAGGATGGTCTCGGCCGAGGCGGACGGGTCGACGTTGAAGGTTCCGGGCGCGATCAGCCCCTCGATCCGGCGATGGTCCCTGCCGAGCTCGGTGAACGGCTCGACGGCCCATAGCGGCACGGCCAGCGCGGCGGGCGTGCTGTTGGTCGCCGCCGCCCGCAGCCCCTCCACCGCGACGCAGTGCTGGTTGCCGTCCAGGGTCACGCACGTGGCGCGGGAGATCAGTGAAAAGATGCCGGGATTGACCTTATTGGTCTTCATGTCGGTGGTGTCGTCGAGCTGACGCCCCTCAGGGATGACCAGCCGGCCCACCCGGCTGTTGGGATCGGTGAGCCGCGCGACGGCGTCGGCCGCCGGGATCTCGGTGCGCATCCGGTAGAAGCCGGGCTGGATCGAGGAGATCTTGCTGTTGCCGTGCGCGGCGTTGACGAATGCCCGGATGGTCTTGATCACCTGCTCGCGCTGCAGCGTCTCCCCGACCATGGTGGTCGAGTCACCGTCCTTGATCTGAATTACGATGTCCTGCTTGCCGTTTCCGCTGTAGTCGTCGCCGGCCACGAACACCGTGTGCCACAGCTTGGCGCCGAAGAAGACTCCTACCAGCACGACGACGGCGAGGACCGCGAGCACGATCTTGCCGGCGAACCGCCGCCGGCGTCGCCCCCGCTCGTGCCGGTTCCGGGCGACGCGGCTGCGCTTTCGGGGCGGGCCGACGGCTTCGGGCTCGGCCCGTTCCCGCCGTGCGCTGTCAACCATCGGCGGGCTCCGTCGGCGTCGGGGTGGCGCGGCGCTGGTCGAGCCAGCTCTGCAGGATGGCCACCGCGGCCGCCTGGTCGATCACCGCCCGCTGTTCCCGGGCGCGGACGCCGGCCGCACGCAGCGATCGTTGCGCGCTGACGGTGGTCAGGCGCTCGTCGGCCATGCGTACCGGCGTCGGGGCGATCCGCTGGGCCAGCGCGTCGGCCAGCTCGATCGCGTCGATGGCCGAGGGGCCGGTGCGGTCGGCCAGCGTCCGCGGCAGCCCCACGACCACCTCGACCACCCCGAGCTCGGCGGCCAGCTCGGCCAGCCGCCGCAGGTGCTTGCCGGAGCGATCGCGGCGCACGGTCTGAACGGGGGTGGCAAGGATGCCGTCGGGGTCGCTGCAGGCGACGCCGATGCGCACGCTGCCCACGTCGATGCCGAGGCTTCTCCCGGGTCGGGACCCCCGACCTGGACTGTTCTGGTCAGGGTCGCCGGGCCGGTCGGGCAAGCGATGCTGGGTGGGAACCACTCAACCGACCCGCGCTATCTCCGAGCGGACCGCGTCGAGCGCCGCGTCGATGCGGGTCGGGTCCTTGCCGGAACCCTGCGCCAGGTCCGGCTTGCCGCCGCCACGGCCGTCGACGGTCGCGGCCAGCCGCTTGATCAGGTCGTTGGCGCGGATCCCGAGTTCCTGGGCGGCCGGGTTCGCCGCGACCGCATAGGGCACGGTGCCGCCCTCACCCTCCGCGATGAGCGCCACCACGGCGGGCTCGCTGCCAAGCTTGCCGCGGATGTCGCCCACCAGGGACCGGAGGTCGCCGGCCGTCATCCCGGCCGACATGCGTTGCGCCACCACACGGACGTTACCGATACGCTCCGCGCCGGCCGCGGCGTTGGTCGCGGCCGCCCGCGCGCTCGCCAGCCGCGCGCGTTCGAGTTCCTTCTCGGCGGCCTTCAGCCGCTCGACCAGGCCGGCCACCCGGGCGGGCACCTCGTCGGACGGCACCTTCAGCGACGACGCCAGCCCCGCCATCAGGGCGCGCTCCCTGGCCAGGTGGCGGAACGAGTCCAGCCCGACGTAGGCCTCCACCCGGCGCACCCCGGAACCGACCGACGATTCGCCCAGAATGGTCACCGGCCCGATCTGCGCCGAGTTGTGCACATGGGTCCCGCCGCAGAGCTCCAGCGAGAACGGGCCCCCGATCTCCACCACCCGCACCTCGTCCGGGTAGGCCTCGCCGAACATGGCCATCGCGCCCATCGCCTTGGCCCGTTCGAGCTTCTCGGTGAACGTGTGCACCTCGAAGTCGGCCTGGACGGCCTCGTTGGTCACTTCCTCGACCTGCGTGCGCTGCTCGTCGGAGAGCGGACCCTGCCAGTTGAAGTCGAAACGCAGGTAGCCGGGGCGGTTCAGCGATCCCGCCTGAACGGCGTTGGGGCCCAGCACCTGTCGCAACGCCGCGTGCACCATGTGGGTGCCCGAGTGGCCCTGGGTGGCGCCCCGGCGCCATTCCGGATCGACCGCCGCGACGACGGTGTCGCCCTCCACGAATTCCCCGGACTCGACGTTGACCCGGTGCACCCACAGGGTTTTGGCGATCTTCTGCACGTCGGTCACCGCCGCGCGGGCGCTCTCGCCGGCCCCCGTCCCGCTGATGGTGCCCTCGTCGGCGATCTGCCCGCCGGACTCGGCGTAGAGCGGGGTGCGGTCCAGCACCAGCTCGACCTGGTGCGCCCCGTCCCCTCCGGTTTGCGTGCCATGTGTGACGACCGGCACGCGCTTACCGTCGACGAAGATGCCCAGAATCCTTGCCTCCGAGGTCAATTCGTCGAAGCCAGTGAATTCGGTGGGGCCGGCGTCGACCAGCTCGCGGTAGGCGGTCAGGTCGGCGTGCGCGTGCTTGCGGGCGGCGGCGTCCGCCTTGGCGCGACGACGCTGTTCGGCCATCAGTTCCCGGAAGCCGATTTCGTCGACCTGCAGGCCGGCCTCGGCGGCCATCTCCAGGGTCAGCTCGATCGGGAAGCCGTAGGTGTCGTGCAGCGTGAAGGCGTCCGAGCCGGAGATCGCTTTGGCCCCGGCGGCTTTGGTGGTGCCGGCCACCTCGTCGAACAGCCTCGAGCCGGCCGCCAGCGTGCGGTTGAACGCGGTCTCCTCGGCGACGGCGATACGGCGGATCCGCTTGAAGTCGGCGACGAGTTCGGGATACGACGGCCCCATCGCGTCCCGCACGGTGGTCATCAGGTCTTTGACGATGGGACCCTCGACGTCGAGCAGCTTGGCCGAGCGGATCACCCGGCGCAGCAGCCGGCGCAGGACGTACCCGCGGCCGTCGTTGCCGGGAGTGACGCCGTCGCCGATCAGGATCGCCGCGGTGCGGCTGTGGTCCGCGATGACCCGGTAGCGCACGTCGTCGTCGCGGTTGCCGACGTCGTACCCGCGCGGCGCGCGCGCGGCCACGGCATCGATGACCGGGCGCAGCAGGTCGGTCTCGTAGACGTTGTGCACGCCCTGCAGCACGAAGGCGACCCGCTCCACGCCCATGCCGGTGTCGATGTTCTTGCGGGGCAACGGTCCGAGGATCTTGAAGTCGGTCTTGCCGGTCCCCTCGCCGCGTTCGCTCTGCATGAACACTAGGTTCCACAGCTCGACGTAGCGGTCCTCGTTGGCCACCGGGCCGCCGCCGACGCCGAACTCTTCCCCGCGGTCGTAGTAGATCTCCGACGACGGCCCGCACGGACCGGGGATCCCCATGGACCAGTAGTTGTCCTCCATGCCGCGGCGCTGGATCCGCTCGGCCGGCAGGCCGGCGATCTCCTGCCACAGCCGCACGGCCTCGTCGTCGTCGAAATAGACCGTGGTCCAGATTCGTTCGGGGTCCAGGCCGTAGCCGCCCTCGGACACGCTGTTGGTCAGCAGGGTCCACGCCAGTTCGATGGCACCGCGCTTGAAATAGTCGCCGAACGAGAAGTTGCCGGCCATCTGGAAGAACGTGTTATGCCGGGTGGTGATGCCGACCTCGTCGATGTCGGGCGTTCGGATGCACTTCTGGATGCTGGTGGCGGTCTTGTACGGCGGGGTGCGCGCGCCCAGGAAGTACGGTACGAACTGCACCATGCCCGCGTTGACGAAAAGCAGGTTGGGGTCGTCGAGGATCACCGAGGCGCTGGGCACCTCGGTGTGTCCCGCCTTCACGAAATGATCAAGAAACCTCTTCCTGATCTCGTGTGTCTGCACTTGAAGTCCGCTTCTTCCTGTTGCTTTTTTGCGTTGACGTCTACTCCCAGCCTATTCGCTGGAATGTTGGACCAGCGGTCCGCTAACCCTCCAGGAAGCTCAGCCGAACCGAGCGTCGCGGATTGTCCCGGTTCAGATCGACCAGCACGATGCTTTGCCAGGTGCCCAGCATCGGCTCGCCGCCGGAGACCGGCACGGTCACCGACGGCGCGACCAGCGCCGGCAGCACATGGTCGGCGCCGTGCCCCGGGGAGCCGTGCGCGTGCCGGTAACGGTCGTCGCGCGGGAGCAGCCGTTCCAGCGTGTCGACCAGGTCGTCGTCGGAGCCGGCCCCGGTCTCGATGATGGCGACGCCCGCCGTCGCGTGCGGGACGAAGACATTGCACAGGCCGTCGCCCCTCGACCAGCAGAAGCCCCGCACCGCCTCGGTGAGATCGACGATGCGGCGCCGGGTTGTGTCCACGTCCAGCACGTCGGTATGCATTCCGACCAGCCTACGGGGCACCAGCTGCGACCAGCCAATCGTTTGTGAGCGCGGCCACATTAGGGCACTGCCACATTCGGGCACTGCGGCATTCGGGCACTGCGGCATTCGGGCACTGCGGCATTCGGGCACTGCGGCATTCGGGCACTGCGGCGCAGGCATTGCGGCATTAGGGCATTGCGGCGCGCAACGGGCAGGAGGAAGGTAACGGGTGGGACCGGTGGCGCCACCGGCTCGGTATCAACCCTCGACAGAGGAGGTCGGCCGTGTACGCACGCTCTACCACCATCCAGGCGCAACCCTTGTCGGTCGACATCGGGATCGCGCACGTCCGCGACGTCGTCATGCCGGCCCTCACGGAGATCGATGGATGTGTCGGACTGTCACTGTTGGTCGACCGGCAGTCCGGGACCTGCATCGCCACCAGCTCGTGGGACAGCATCGACGCGATGCGCGCCAGCGCCGAACGGGTCGCCCCGATCCGCGACCGGGCCGCGCTGATGTTCGACGGCAGCGCGCGCGTCGAGGAGTGGGACATCGCTTTGCTGCACCGTGACCACCCCTCCCGCCAGGGGGCGTGCGTGCGGGCCACCTGGCTCAAGGTGGTGCCGGATCAGCTCAGCCGGTCTCTGGACTTCTATCGGATGTCGGTGCTTCCCGAGATGGAGGACCTCGACGGGTTCTGCAGCGCCAGCCTCCTGGTCGACCATCCCGCGTGCCGGCGAGCGGTGTCCTGCTCGACGTTCGACTCGATGGACGCGATGGCCCGCAACCGCGACCGGGCTACCGAGTTGCGCAGCAGGCGCGTGCGCGAGCTGGGCGCCGAGGTCGTCGACGTGGCCGAGTTCGAGTTGGCGATCGCGCACCTGCGGGTGCCCGAGCTGGTCTAGAGCCACGCACTGACGGCTTTCGCGCCGAGATCGCCGAGGCCCTAGGGCAACGCATCCCCGGGAAACCCGCGGCAGGGGTGCACCTCGAAGGTGAAGACGCCCGCGGCGACGCCGGGGTCGCCGGCCATGATGGCGGCGGTGTCGTCCACCCCGGCCGCGAACACCGCGATCCCGCAGACGCTGGAGCCGTCGGTGACCGGCAACACCACTGCCAGCACCCCGTCGTCGCGCAGCGCGAAATTGCGGCGGCCGTGCTCCCAGACGATCGCCGCCGCAGTCTCCTCGGCGAACCGCGGCCCCTGCTTGAGGATGACGACGCTGTAGTCCTTGGTGGTGGCCAGCAGGCGGCCCATCTCCTCGTCGGTGAAGGTCTTCACGACCGCCCCCGTTTCCTGCGGATGATCGCCCGCAACCGTTCCAGCCGTCCCGGCATCTCCCGCTCGCCGCCGCGGCCGGTCGGCCGGTAGTAGTCCACGCCCACCAGCTCGTCCGGCGGATATTGCTGGGCCACGACGCCGTCGGGATCGTTGTGCGAGTACTGGTAGCCCTGTGCGTGTCCCAGCGCCGCCGCGCCGGAGTAGTGCCCGTCGCGCAGGTGGGGCGGCACCAGGCCGGCCTTCCCCGCCTTGATGTCGTCCATCGCCGCCGCCAGGGCGGTGGTGACGGAGTTCGACTTGGGTGCGGTGGCCAGGTGGATGGTGGCGTGCGCCAGGGTCAGCTGCGCCTCGGGCATGCCGATCAGCGCCACCGTCTGCGCGGCCGCCACCGCGATCTGCAGCGCACTGGGATCGGCCATGCCGATGTCCTCGCTGGCCAGGATCATCAGCCGGCGCGCGACGAACCGCGGGTCCTCGCCCGCGACGAGCATGCGGGCCAGGTAGTGCAGCGCCGCGTCGACGTCCGAGCCTCGCACCGACTTGATGAAGGCACTGATGACGTCGTAGTGCTGGTCGCCGTCGCGGTCGTAGCGCACCGCGGCCTTGTCCAGGGACTGCTCGATGGTCTCGACGCCGACGGCGTCCGCGGCTCCCTCAACCGCCTCGGCCGCCACCTCCAGCGCGGTGAGCGCGCGGCGGGCGTCGCCGGCGGCCAGCCGCACCAGCAGGTCGACCGCCTCGGGCGTCACGGCGACCCGGCCGCCCAGCCCGCGGGGATCGTCGATCGCGCGCCGCACCACGGTGCGGATGTCGTCGGCGCTCAACGGGCGCAACTGCAGGATCAGCGACCGGGACAGCAGCGGCGCCACCACGGAAAACGACGGGTTCTCGGTGGTCGCCGCCACCAACAGCACCACCCGGTTCTCCACCGCGGACAGCAGGGCGTCCTGCTGGGTCTTGGAAAACCGGTGCACCTCGTCGATGAACAGCACCGTCTGCTCGCCGGACAGCAGCGCCCGCCGTGCGTTCTCTATGACCGCCCGAACCTCTTTCACGCCGGCCGACAACGCCGACAGCGCCTCGAACCGGCGGCCGGTCGCCTGGGAGATCAGCGCGGCCAGCGTCGTCTTGCCGCTGCCGGGCGGGCCGTACAGGATGGCCGACGCCACCCCCGATCCCTCGACCAGGCGGCGCAGCGGCGATCCGGGCGCCAACAGGTGCTCCTGCCCGACCACTTCGTCCAGCGACGCCGGCCGCATGCGCACCGCCAGGGGCGCACCGGCCGACACGCCCAAGCCGCGATCGCTCGTCGGCGGCGCGCCGGGAAGGTCAAAAAGACCGTCGGACACGGCTTCAGGCATACCACGGGAAGCCGACCGGTGTGCCGGTGCACGCAACGCGCGCGTCAGGGCCGCATATTTGCTAAGTTGCCGTTTGCCAAGTTCCGTGCGCGTGCCCCACGAAGCGGATCAGACAGCTAGGACGGACATGAGCCAGCCTCCCGAGTATCCAGGCACCCCGGCCGATCCCCACGGCGGCGAGCAAAACCCTCCGGGCTACCCGCCCCCGCCCGGTTACGGCACGCCACCCCCGCAGCCCGGCTACGGCGCGCCGCCCCCGCAGCCGCCACCCGGCTATGGCCCGCCCCCCGGCTACGGCGCGCCGCCCCCGCAGCCGCCACCCGGCTACGGCCCCCCGCCCGGTTATGGCGCGCCGCCCGGTTACGGCGGGCCGCCCCCACCCGGCTACGGCCCGCCGCAGGGGTACGGAGCCCCGCCCAAGCCCGCCTTCAGCATCGGTGACGCGTTCAACTGGGCGTGGAACACGTTCACCCAGAACGCCGTGGCGTTGATCGTGCCCGCACTGGTCTATGGCCTGCTGTTCGGGGCGGCCAGTGCGGTGGACATCGTGGCCCAAAACATGTCGCCGAACACGACAACCATCGACAACGACTACGGCTTCTACTTCACGGCCAATCTCACCGGCGTCCCGTTGGTCATCTTCATCATCGGCACCCTGCTGACCTACCTGGTAGCGGCATTCGCCCAAGCCGGTTTCCTGTCGGGCTGCCTGGACATCGCCGACGGACGCCCGGTGACCGTTGGCTCGTTCTTCCGTCCGCGTAACTTGGGGATGGCGTTTCTGGCCGCGCTGATCGTCGGCGTGCTCACCTCGATCGGCTATTCCCTGTGCTTCGTTCCGGGCCTCGTCCTGAGCCTTTTCGTGCAGTTCACCATCCTGTTCGTGGTCGACCGCTCGGAGTCGGCGATCAAGGGCTTCACTTCCAGCTTCTCGCTCGTGGGGTCGAACTTCGCCAACGCGGCGCTGGTATGGCTGGTGGTGCTGGCGCTGACCTTCGCGGGCGCGCTGGCGTGTGGCGTGGGCCTGCTGGTGGCGGTCCCCCTCGACGCGCTCATCCTCACCTACGCCTACCGCAAGCTGACCGGCGGGCAGGTCGTCCCGGCGCCGCAGCCGGGCTACCAACCGGGCCCCCCGCCGCCCGGGCCGCAACAGGCCTAACTGTACTGACCTGAGAGGTTAGGTACGCGGCTGGCGGGTGGTTGGCCGCCGAGTGCGGTGTGGCCGCGGTGGTGATTGTAGGTGTGGAGCCAGGCAGTGAAGGCGTGGCAGCGTTCGGCGTCGCTGGTGTAGAGCTGGGCGTAGGCCCATTCGTCGGCTAGCGTGCGGTGAAATCTCTCCACTTTGCCGTTGGTTTGCGGCCGATAGGGGCGGGTGCGGCGATGCTCGATAGCTCCGAGTGCGTCGGTGAAGGCCTGGGATCGATAGCAGGACCCGTTGTCGGTCAATACTTTCCGTACCGTGATGCCGTGCGCGGTGAACCAGGCATCAGCGCGGATCCAAAACGCTGCCGCAGTGTCTTTGCGTTCGTCAGCCAGCAGCTCGGTGTAGGCCAGGCGCGAGTGGCCATCAATGGCGGTGTGTAGGAAGTGGTACCCGATCGCGGGGTGGCGCGCGGTCATCCGAATCGATCGATGAGCTTGAGAATTGCGTTTGCCCAGCGATCGGCCCAGCATCCGCCAACCACCGCCGGCGGGGATCTTGCCCAGTTTTTTGACATCGACATGCACTAGCTCGCCGCACCTAGCCGAGTCGATGCGGCGGATCACCCGACCGGTGGGGCGGTCTAGCCAACGGAGTCTGGCCATCCCGTAACGGGTGAGCACGCGATGCACCGTGGAGGGATGGATGCCGAGTAGGTAACCGATTCGAGCGGGTCCCCACCTGCGGATCACCCGAACTTTAATGATGCGGCGCTCGGTGCGCGTGGGTGTGCGGCGAGGGCTGTGATGCGGGCGTGAACTGCGATCAACCATTGCCGGCGCCCCGGCGGCGCGGTACCGCCCGGCCCAGCGCGCCGCGGTGGTCGCCGACACCTGGAACCGCTCGGCGGCCCGCCGCAGCGGCCAGCCATCATCAACAACACACCGGGCCAGCCGCAGCCGACCGGTTTCAGACAATGGAGCATTACGGTGGGACACGAAGACCTCCGATTGTGAGCAGTGCGTTCCTTGACAGCTCGCACTTCACTCGGAGGTCTTCGTCATGTCACCACGCCACGCCGTCACCAACGTCCGTGGTCAGTACACCTAACCGGCCCGCTCCGACGTTACGGCGCTGTCAGGCGCGCTGCGGCCGTGTGCCGCTTGTGATGAGATCACCTTGTCATGAGCATCAAGGTCGCGCTGGAACACCGCACCAGCTACAGCTTTGACCGGCCGGTCCTGCTGTTCCCGCAGGTCGTGCGACTGGATGCCTACTCGTTGCGCATCGACCCGGACGGGCACTTCGTCAACTGGCAGCAGGACGCGGAGGGCAATTGCCTTGCGCGCCTGGTCTTTCCGAATCCCGTGCGCCGGCTGGCGATTACGGTTCGGCCCATCGCCGACCTCAAGGTGATCAACCCGTGCGAATCCTTCATCGAGGACTGCCGGACATGACATTCGGCACCGGCGCGGTCCCGCCGGCGACTCGTGGCCGCCACGAAGACCGCCACGAAGACCGCCACGAAGTCCGCCACGAAGTCCGCTACGACGCCGACCGCCTGCTGGCCGGGTATCGGGCCGCGCGCGCCCAGGAGGCGCTCTTCGATCCGCGGCAGGGCCCCGCACCCGGCTACGACGAATTCGTCGACCCGGACGGGAACGTGCGGGCGGCCTGGACGGAGCTTGCCGACACCATCGCCGAGCGCGGCCGGGCGGGGCTGGATCGCCTGCGCTCGGTGGTGCGCAGCCTGATCGACAGCGACGGCATCACCTACACCGACGTCGAACCCGGCGGGCACGGCCTGGAGCCGCGGCCGTGGATTTTGGACACGCTGCCGATCGTGCTGTCCGCCGCGGAGTGGGAGGTGCTGGAGGCCGGGCTGGTGCAGCGGTCCCGGCTGCTCGACGCCGTGCTCACCGACCTGTACGGGTCGCGCAGCCTGCTCACCGAGGGCATCCTGCCGCCGGAGCTGCTGTTCGCCCATCCCGGTTACTTGCGCGCGGCCAATGGCATCGAAGTTCCCGGGCATCACCAGCTTTTCTTGCACGCCTGTGACGTCAGCCGGCTACCGGACGGCGCCTTCGGAGTCAACGCCGACTGGACGCAGGCGCCGTCGGGTGCCGGCTACGCGCTGGCCGACCGGCGCGTCGTCGCGCACTCGATTCCCGAGCTATACGAACGGATCGTGCCGCGGCCGACGACACCGTTCGCCCAGGCGCTGCGGCTCGCGCTGATCGACGCCGCACCCGACGACGCGCAGGATCCGGTGGTGGTGGTGCTCAGCCCGGGCATCTTCTCCGAAACCGCCTTCGATCAGGCGTATCTGGCCACGCTGCTGGGCTTCCCGTTGGTGGAGAGTGCCGACCTGGTGGTGCGCGACGGAAAGTTGTGGATGCGTTCGCTGGGCACCTTGAAACGGGTCGACGTCGTCCTTCGCCGGGTCGACGCCGACTACACCGACCCGCTCGATCTGCGCGCCGACTCCAGGCTGGGTGTGGTCGGTCTGGTGGAGGCGTGCCATCGCGGGACGGTGACCGTCGTCAACACGCTGGGTAGCGGGATCCTGGAAAACCCTGGGCTGCTTCGGTTCTTGCCCCGGCTGTCCGAGCGCCTGCTCTCCGAAGCTCCGCTGCTGCACACCGCGCCGGTGTACTGGGGTGGCATCGCCACCGAACGCTCACACCTGCTGGCGAATCTGTCGTCGCTACTGGTGAAGTCGACCATCGGCGGCAAAACGCTTGTCGGGCCCACCCTTTCATCCGATCAGTTGGCGCAGTTGGCCGCCCGCATCGAGAAGATGCCGTGGCAGTGGATCGGCCAGGAGTTGCCGCAGTTCTCGTCGGCGCCCACCGATCATGCCGGGGTGTTGTCGTCGGCCGGCATCGGCATCCGCTTGTTCAACGTCGCCCAGCGCAGCGGATACGCCCCCATGATCGGCGGTGTCGGCTACGTGCTGGCGCCCGGGCCGGCCGCGTACACGCTGCAAACCGTTGCCGCGAAGGATGTTTGGGTGCGCCCGACGGAGCGCGCACGGGCCGAGGCGGTGAGCCTGCCCGCGCCCGCTCCGCCGGCGAAGACGGCCGCGGGTACGTGGGGCGTCAGCTCGCCGCGTGTGCTGTCCGACCTCTTCTGGATCGGCCGCTACGGCGAGCGCGCGGAGAACATGGCGCGGCTGCTGATCGTCACCCGCGACCGGTTCCATGTCTACCGGCATCAGCAACACACCGAGGAAAGCGAGTGCGTGCCGGTGCTGATGGCGGCCCTCGGCCGGATCACCGGGACCGAGACCGACGGCGACGGGGCCGAGAGGATCGCCATCGCCCCCTCGACACTGTGGTCGCTGACCGTGGACCCCGACCGTGCCGGATCACTGGTGCAGTCGGTGGAAGGTCTGGCGCTGGCCGCCAGGTCGGTGCGCGACCAGCTGTCCAACGACACCTGGATGGTGCTGGCCGGTGTCGAGCGCGCGCTGGCCCAGCGGCGGGAGCCGCCGGACTCGCTCGCCGAGGCCGACCCGCTGCTGGCGTCGGCCCAGGTCCAAACGCTGTCCGGGATGCTGACTCTGGCGGGGGTCGCCGCCGAGTCGATGGTGCGCGACGTGGGCTGGACGATGATGGACATCGGCAAGCGCATCGAGCGCGGCCTGTGGCTGACCGCGCTACTGAGCGCCACCCTGATCGAAGCCCGCCGCCCCGCCGCCGAACAGACGATCATCGAGGCGACGCTGGTGGCGTGCGAGTCCTCGGTGATCTACCGGCGCCGGACGGTGGGCAAGGTCAGCGTCGCCGCGGTGGCCGAGCTGATGCTGTTCGACGCGCAGAACCCGCGGTCGCTGCTGTGTCAAGTGGAGCGGCTGCGGGCCAACCTTAAGGACCTGCCCGGGTCGTCGGGGTCGTCACGACCGGAGCGGTTGGTGGACGAGATCGGTACCCTCCTGCGCCGCTCGCATCCCGCCGAGTTGGAAGCCGTCAGCGCCGACGGGCTGCGTGCGGAGCTGGCCGAACTGCTCGGTTCGGTGGACGCCGGGCTGCGCGAGCTGGCCGAGGTCATCAGGGCCACGCAGCTGGCGTTGCCCGGCGGCATGCAACCGCTGTGGGGCCCCGACGTACGCCGGGTGATGCCGGCCTAGCGGTGATCGCAAGCGCGGCGGAGCCGAGATGCCCGTTGCGTCAACCGGGTTCGTCGTCGTCGCTGTCGCGAAGGAATCTTTCGGGGTGGTGGAAGTTGTTGGTGCGGGGTTGGCCGTGGTCGAGGTGGGGTGGTGGGAGCCATTCGGTTTCGCCTTTGGCGTTGGTGCGGGTGGTCCAGCCGTTTTCGGCGAGCCGGTTGTCGGGGCCGCAGGCCAGGGTGAGGTCGTCGATGTCGGTGCGGCCGGTGGCTTGCCAGCCTGTGATGTGGTGGACCTGGCTGTGGTAGGCCGGGGCATCACAGCCCGGCTTGGTACAGCCACGATCCTTGGCATACAACATGATCCGTTGCGCCGGGGAGGCCAGCCGTTTGCTGTGATACAGCGCCAGGGGTTTGCTCTGCTCAAAGATGGCCAGGTAGTGGTGGGCGTGGCCGGCCCAACGGATCACATCGGACATGGGCACCAGGGTGCCCCCGGCGGTCAGGGCCTTGCCGGCGGCCGCCTCGAGATCCTGCAGTGTGGTGGTGACCACGATCGACACCGGCAGCCCGTTATGTTGGCCCAGTTGTCCGGAGGCCAGCAGCCCGCGCAGCCCGGCCAGCAAGGCGTCGTGGTTGCGCTGCGCCGGGGAGCGGGTGTCGCGGCGCACCGCGTCTTGGTCGGGGGTGGCGTCGACCACCGGGGCTTGGTCGTCGGGATTACACACCCCGGGGGCGGCCAGCTTGGCCAACATCGCCTCGACGGCGGCCCGCAACTCCGGGGTCAGCAGGCCGCTCAGGCGGGACATGCCGTCGAATTCCTGGGCGCCCAGGGTGATGCCGCGTTTGCGGGCCCGCTCGGCGTCGCTGAAGTCCCCGTCGGGGTGCAGCCAATCCATGATCCGCTGGGCGTATTTGGCCAACTCGTCGGGCCGATATCCGGCGGCTTTGTCAGCCAGGTCAGCCTCGGCGGCTTGGCGGGTGAACACGTCCACCGCGGCGGGCAGCTGGGCAAAAAAGCCGCGGATCACTTTGATGTGCCCGTCGCCGATCAGCCCGTCGCGTTGCCCGGCCGCGGTCGCGGCCAACAGCGGCGCCAACGGTTCCCCGGTCAACGCCCGGCGCTCCCCAAGATCGCGGGCTTCCCCGAGGCGCCGGGCGGCCTCGCCGGTGGTGATGCGCAACCGGTCGGCCAACCCGCAGCGCAGCGACCCACCCAACTCCTGCGCGCTGGCCTGCGCATCGAGTTGGTTGATCAACGCATGCTGGGGGGCGCGCAGCCGGCGATAAGCGCGTTCCAGGCGCTCCAGGGCGCGCAACCGCTCCGCGGTGGTCAGCACGTCAAAGGACAACGCGCACAGCCGGTCCACGTCGTCGTCGAGCGCGTCGAAGACCTCGACGATCTCCTCACGACTGCTCGCACCCACGCCCCCAACCCTACGAACACCCACCGACAAAAAAGACCATCTTGTGACCACAGAAGCCAAAGTGACACAAGGGATTACAAAGAGCACGCGTTCGAGTAGGCCTGATGTGCAGCCGCCGCCAGACAACTAGTACGGAGGGAATCACGCGTTCGATATCGCCGGTTCCCGGGCGGCACCGTGGTAGCGGTGCGGATCGGGCAGTCGCCGACGACGCACCATGTGCACCAGCACCAGGACCGACAGCATGGCGGCGTAGATGCACCGCAGTGACGCGAACGACTGCACGTAAAGGATGGCGACCACGATCAGCCCCACCACGTTCGCCAGCCCGAACACCACGATGGAGCGATAGCCCGACATCACCGTCGGCCCGATGACCGCGACGATGTAAAGCACCGTCCTCAGGTAGGGGTGCCCGTCGGCGGTGTGGTATTCCAGCGCGTGTGGACCCCTCGTGACTCCGCCGGGTTTGGTGAGGACGACGACCGCTAGATAGGCCGACACGACCGTGCCCAGCACCGCAAACGGTGCCACCCGCAACCGGGCACCGCGCGGCTCGAGCATCAAGATGGCCCACGGAACCAGCGCGGGAAGCAGCGGCGCCCATCACCAGGTCGGCCGTCATCGCAAAGCAGATCGCCGCAGTGTGCCCGTTTGCGACGCGGCCAATCAGGTCACGACAGCTAGCCCGCGACGGCGGCGGGTCCCCGCGCCTGCGAGGTCACCTCGTCGATCACGGTGTAGATGAACTTCATCTTCTCCAGCACCGCGACCGGCAGCACGAACGGATACAGGTCGTCGTGGCCCATCGACCGGTTCACCATGTTCAGCGACCACGACAGCGGCAGCCACATGTCGATGATGGTCTGAAAGGCGCTGGGGCCCAACGCCGGCCGGTCGAACGTCGCCGACGCCGACGCGAAACCGCACCACGCCGAGGTGTCCAAGGTGTCGCGGATGTGCAGGTAGTGGGCGAACGTCTCGGCCCAGTCCTCGGCGGGATGCATGGTGGCATAGGACGACACGAAGGTCTCCTGCCAATCCTCGGGCGGCCCCTGGCTGTAGTGGCGGTCCAGCGCTTCCTGGTAATCGGCGTCGGAGTCGCCGAAGAGCTCGTTGAACCGCGCCAGGTAGTCGCTGGACGGGGCGATCAGCCGGTAGAAGTAGTAGTGCCCGATCTCGTGCCGGAAGTGCCCGAGCAGCGTGCGGTAAGGCTCCTCCATCTCCACCCGCAACTGCTCACGGTGCACGTCATCGCCCTCGGCCAAATCCAGTGTGATGACGCCGTTGTCGTGCCCGGTCATCACGTTCTCGTGCGCACTCGACAGCAGGTGAAAGGCCAATCCCTGCTCGGGATCCTCCTCGCGCCCGACGATCGGCAGCTTGAGCTCGTGCAGCTCGGCGATCAGCCGCCGCTTGGCCGCCTCGGCCCGGGCGAACTCGGCCAGGCCGGCGGTGTCGGCGTCGTTGGGCCGCACGGTGGTCAGGGCGCAGGACGTGCACAGCAGCCGGGGATTGTTCACGGGCACGAGCCAATTACATTCGGCCACTGAGAGATTGGCGCACAACTGATACTCGGCGGCGTCCACGAAACCGGCGTGCTCGCCGGCGTTCTCCTCGGCGATCACCATCAGGGCCATCTGCTCGAGCGAAAATCCCAGGGCGCTACCGCAGTTCAGGCAGGTGGAGTTCTCGAACGCCAGGCGCTGGCCGCACTTGGGGCAGTTGAAGTCACGCATGGAGCGCATCCCCCTCGAAGGGCACCACGTCGACCGCCACGTCGATCACGCTGTGTTCCGAATTGGTGTAGATGATGCCCCGCAGCGGCGGCACGTCCGCATAGTCGCGGCCCCGTCCCACGATGATGTAGCGCTCGTCGACCAGCTGGTCGTTGGTGGGATCCAGCCCCAACCATTCGAATTGGCCGGGCTCCTGCGGTGTCCACACCGCCGCCCAGGCGTGGGTGGCGTCTATCCCGATCATTCGATCCTTCCCCGGTGGCGGGTCGGTGGCCAGGTAGCCGGAGACGTAGCTGGCCGCAAGGCCGTTGGCGCGCAGGCAGGCGATCGCCAGCCGTGCAAAGTCTTGACATACCCCTTCCCGGGCCGCCAGAACCGCGTCGACACCGGTGGAAATGGTCGTCGACCCCGAGCGGTAGGTGAAGTCGGCGAATATCCGCGACGAGAGGTCCTGCAGCACGTCGACCAGCGGGCGCCGAGGGGCGAAACTCGGCGCGGCGTATTCGCGGATCTCGTCGGTGATCTCGGGCGGGTTGAGGTCCAGCGCGAATTCGGAGGCCAGCGCTCCCTTGCGCCCCGTCGGGCGCGCGGCCTCCCATGGTTGCACCGCCGGCCCGCTGGTGTAGCGCTCCGCAGCCGGCGGATACACGTCCACGATGGAGTCGCTGGTGACGGTCAGTCCGTGGTGCGGCTCGGTGACGTGGAAGTAGGAGCTGATGTTGCCGTACACGTCGACACTGGTGGAGACGTCGGAGGGGGTGGGGTCGATGGCCAGCCGGTGCGCGACGCAACGCTGCCGCGTCGAATCGCGCGGGGTGAGAAAGCCGCGCCCATACGAGCTGGTCACGACGTCGGAGTACCGGTACTCGGTGCGGTGGGTGACTCGATGGCGGCGGGCGGCCCCGGCGTCAGCTTCAGGCACAAGGCTGATCACATCACACAGGCGCCGGTTGCGCGCCGCCCACGGTGCGAAACCGTTTGCCAATACGGGGGCACGCGCGCCAAACCGGGAGCACAATCGAGATGTGGCCACGTGGTACGACGTCGCCCGCATCGTTCGTGAGCTGGCACTCACCTCGGAGCCGTCACCGCATGACTGGCGGGTCGGTAAGAAGTTGCTGGCCTGGGAGCGGCCGTTGCGCCCGTCGGAACGCGAGGCGCTGGCGCGCGGCGGATCGGAACCGCCCGGGGGCGACATCCTCGGCGTGCGGGTGTCCGACGAGGGCGTCAAATTCGGGCTGATCGCCGACGAACCGGACGTCTACTTCACCACCCCGCATTTCGACGGCTACCCGGCCGTGCTGGTCAGACTGGACCAGATCTCGGTCCGCGACCTCGAGGAGCTGATCACCGAGGCGTGGCTGACGCAGGCCCCGAGGAAGTTGGTCCAGGAGTTCCTGGCCGACTCCCATTGAACCGGGTCACACGCGCCGCAGGTCGATGACCCGCTGCAGATCGTCGACGCAGGCGTTGACGGAGTCGGCGAGGATCAACTGCGATTTCTCCCGCGCGCCTGACTGCAGTTCCGAAGCGTGACGCCGCGCGGACGCGGCGTACGCGCGGGCGCCGGCCGGATCGGGGTCAGCGAGCGCGGTCGCGGCCGCCAGCACCACCAACACCGTCTGCACGGGCTGCGGGAGCTCCCGGCGGCGGCCGTCCGCATCGGGGGCGACCGCGCGGGCCAGTTGCAGCACCGAACCCGCGAGCAGGGCCACGTGCACGGCCTGGTGGTCCGCGGCCTGGATCGCCTCCCGCAGGCTCCACCGTCGCGGGGCGATGGCGACGACGTGGCGGGCGGTGGTGCGCGCCTCGAGCAATCCGCTGAGCTGCTCGTGCACGCGGTCGACGGCGGTCAGCGGCCAGTCGGGCTGCGGCGCTTTGCGTCCGGCGGCGACTTCCGCGGCACGCGACAAGACCTCGTGCAGCACGCCGAGCACGCCGACGCGCGCATTGCGCAGCACCTGCAGCGGGTCGGCCGGGAACAGCAAGACGGCGAAAACGATGGCCACCGCCCCGCCGATCAGCGCGTCGAAGATGCGTTCCAAACCGACGCCGCTGCGGTAGAGGGCCAGCACCAGGATCGCCGACACCCCGGTCTGGTTGGCGAACATCATCCCGTGCCCGATGAAGCCACCACCGATGAACACCGCGGCGCCGAACGCGACCAATGCGGCGATCGCGATGGGGACCGCTCCGGGCCCCAACAGGCCTTGCACCACCGAGCCGAGCCCGATCCCCAGAGTTACCCCGACCATCATTTGGATGGCGCGTTGCGCGCGGAGCACGTTGCTTATCGACAGCGACACCGCGGCGGCGATCGGCGCGAAGAACGGCTGCGGGTGCTCGAGCACATCGTGGGCGAGATACCAGGACAGGCCCGCCGCCACCGCGGTCTGGACCAGGTTGAACCACACCGCACGCAGCCGTTTGCCGCCCGCACGCGCGGAGGCGAGAACCAATGCTGACCCCGCCTGCCGCGACGTGCCCATTGGCTACGTCCGGGTTAACTCGAACAACGGAATGACCCGGCTGGTGTTGGACTGGTACTCGGCGAACACCGGCGCCGCGGCGGTGATCTTGGGCAGGATGTCCTCGCGCTCGTCGGACGGCAATTCGCGCGCGGTGACGGCGAACTCCTCGGTGCCGATCTCGACTCGGGCCCGCGGATTGGCCCGCAGGTTGTGCACCCATGCCGGGCTGACCGGGGCGCCGGCGAAGGAGCCGACGATGATCAGCTTGCCGTCGATGCGGAAATAGGCCAGCGGTGAGATCCGGGACTGCCCGGACTTGGCCCCGGTCGTGGTGAGCAAGAGCAGGTCGGCGTTCTCGAACTGGCCGCCGACCTTGCCGGCGTTGGCGTGGAACTCGTCGATGATGCTCTGGTTGAACGCGTTGATCGTGTCGGTGTCCGGCATTTCGGTCATGGCTTGTCAACCTGCTCGGGCTTGGCGTCTATTCCGGACTCCTTGCGCTGCTGCGCGGTGATCGGCGCGGGCGCATCGGTCAGGGGGTCGACGCCGCCGCCGGTCTTGGGGAACGCGATCACCTCGCGGATCGAGTCCACCCGGGACAGCAGCGCGTTGATGCGGTCCCAGCCGAAGGCGATCCCGCCGTGCGGCGGTGCGCCAAAGGTGAACGCCTCCAACAGGAATCCGAACTTCTCCTCGGCCTCGGCCTTGTCCAGGCCCATCACCGCGAACACCCGCTCCTGGATGTCGCGGCGGTGGATACGTATCGAGCCGCCGCCGATCTCGTTGCCGTTGCAGACGATGTCGTAGGCGTCGGCGAGCACGCTGCCGGGGTCGGTGTCGACGACGTCGGAGTACTCGGGTTTGGGCGAGGTGAAGGCGTGATGCACCGCCGTCCACGCGCCGGAGCCGACGGCCACCTCACCGGCAGCGGTCGCCTCGTCGGCGGGCTCGAACAGCGGCGGGTCCACCACCCAGACGAACGCCCAAACATCGGGGGCGATCATGTCGAGCCGGCGGGCGATCTCGCCGCGGGCGGCCCCCAGCAGGGCGCGCGACGGCTTGGGCAGGCCGGCGGAGAAGAAGATGCAGTCCCCCGGGTTCGCCCCGACATGCGCGGCCAGTCCGTCGCGCTCGGCGTCGGTGAGGTTCTTGGCCACCGGGCCGCCGAGCGTGCCGTCTTCGCCGACGAGCACGTAGGCCAGCCCGCGATGCCCGCGCTGTTTGGCCCACTCCTGCCAGCCGTCGAGCGTGCGCCGCGGCTGCGACGCCCCGCCCGGCATCACCACCGCGCCGACGTAGGGTGCCTGAAACACGCGAAAAGTGGTGTCCTTGAAGAACTCTGCGCACTCGACGAGCTCCAGCCCGAACCGCATGTCCGGCTTGTCGGAACCGAACCGGCGCATGGCCTCGGCGTAGGTGATCCGCGGGATGGGCGTCGGGATCTGGTATCCGATCAACGCCCACAGCGCGGCCAGGATCTCCTCGGAGATCGCGATGATGTCCTCGGCGTCGACGAAGCTCATCTCCATGTCGAGCTGGGTGAACTCGGGCTGACGGTCGGCGCGGAAATCCTCGTCGCGGTAACAGCGGGCGATCTGGTAGTAGCGCTCCATGCCGGCCACCATCAGCAGTTGCTTGAACAGTTGCGGGCTCTGCGGCAGGGCGTAGAACGAGCCGGGGTGCAACCGGGCGGGGACCAGGAAGTCGCGCGCCCCCTCCGGCGTCGAGCGGGTGATCGTCGGCGTCTCGACCTCGACGAAGTCGTGGCCCGCCAGCACCGCCCGGGCGGCGGCATTGACGTTGGAGCGCAACCGAATTGCCGCGGCCGGGCCGTCGCGGCGCAGGTCGAGGTAGCGGTACTTCAGCCGCAGCTCCTCGCCGGCGGGCTCGTCGAGCTGGAACGGCAACGGCGCGCTCTCGCCGAGCACGGTCAGCGAGGTGACGTTGACCTCGATCTCGCCGGTGGCGATCTCGGGGTTGGCGTTGCCCTCCGGGCGGATCTCGACGACACCGGTGACCGCGACGCAGAACTCGGCGCGCAACCGGTGCGCCTGCGCCAGCACCTGACCTTCTTCGAGGGCATTGCGGAACACCACCTGTGCGATACCGGAGGCGTCGCGCAGATCGATGAAGATGACGCCCCCGTGGTCGCGGCGGCGAGCCACCCAGCCCGCCAACGTCACCTGCTGCCCGGCGTCGCTGGATCTCAGCGAACCCGCGGCGTGACTGCGCAGCACAAACACTCCCTTTTCAGCAGGCTTTGGACGAGTGACCAGTCTAGAGCAGGTACTTTCGGTCCTATTGCCACCAACCCCCCAACAAGGTTCGCACTCGTCGGCCCCGGCGCCGTCGGCACGACGGTCGCCGCGCTGCTGCACGCCGCCGGGCATTCGGTGCTGCTGTGCGGCCACACCCCCCGCGACAACCTCGAATTGCGGCCCGACGGCGCGGATCCGATCGTGGTCCCCGGGCCGGTGCACACCGATCCCGCCGCGGTGAGCGGCCCGGTCGACGTCGTGTTGCTGGCGGTCAAGGCCACCCAGAACGACGACGCGGCCGGCTGGCTGACCCGCCTGTGCGCCGAGCACACCATCGTCGTCGTGTTGCAGAACGGGGTCGAGCAGGTCGAGCAGGTGCAGCCGCACTGCCCCTCGTCACCGGTGGTGCCCGGGATCGTCTGGTACGGCGCGGAGACCCAGCCCCAAGGGTGGGTGCGGCTGCGCACCGAGGCCCGGCTGGTGCTGCCCAGCGGGCCCGCGGCGGAGGAGGTCGCCGAGCTGCTGCGCGGAGCCGGCTGCCGGGTGGACTGCGACCCCGACTTCATCACCGCGGCCTGGCGCAAGCTGCTCGCCAATGCGCTGGCCGGGTTCGAGGCGCTGTCCGGGCGGCGATCCGGCATGTTCCGCCGCGACGACGTCGCGGCGCTGTCGCGGCGCTACGTGGCCGAATGCCTGGCGGTGGCGCGGGCCGAGGGCGCCCGACTCGGCGACGAGGCGGTGGATGAGTTGGTCGACAGTTTCCGTCGGGCCCCCGAGGACATGGGCACCTCGATCCTGGCCGACCGGGAGCACCACCGGCGGATGGAATGGGACATCCGCAACGGCGTGATCATCCGCAAGGCCCGCGCCCACAACCTGCCGACCCCGATCAGCGACGTCCTTGTGCCGCTGTTGGCCGCGGCCAGCGACGGCCCCGGCTAGATTGATCCCATGTTCCCTTGCGACCGGGTCGGCGTGAGCTTCATCGACAGCGCGCCTTTCGTGTTCCGCAACAGCGTCGAACTCGCCATCACGCCCGAGCAGCTGTTCGAAGTGCTCGCCGACGAACAGTCCTGGCCGCGCTGGGCGTCGGTGATCACCAAGGTGACCTGGACCAGCCCGGAGCCGCGCGGCGTGGGCACCACCCGTGTCGTCGAGATGCGCGGCGGCATGGTCGGCAACGAGGAGTTTCTGGCGTGGGAGCCGTTCAGCCACATGGCTTTTCGGTTCAACGAATGTTCGACGCAGGCCGTCGCCGCGTTCGTCGAAGACTACCGGGTCGAGGTCATCCCGGGTGGCTGCCGGCTGACGTGGACCATGGCGCAGAAGCCCGCCGGTCCGGCGCGGCTGGCGATGTACGTGGTGGGGCCGCTGCTGAACCTGGAACTCCGCCGATACCTGCGCAACCTGCGCAAGTACACCGATACGCGGTTCGCCGCGACCGGGCAACGTTAGGAGCGCGCGATGAGCTTCAACGAGGGTATGCAGATCGACACCAGCACCGCGTCGTCGTCCGGCGGCGGCATGGGGATGGCCATCGGGGGCGGTGGGCTCGGGCTGCTCATCCTGATCGGGGCGTTGCTGCTGGGCGTGGACCCGGGCCGCGTGATGAACCAGCAGACGAACACCGGCGGCTACTCGGCGCCCGGGTTCGACCTCAGCCAGTGCAAGACCGGCGCCGATGCCAACAAGTACGTGCAGTGCCGCGTGGTCGCCACCGGCAACTCCGTGGACGCGGTGTGGCACCAGCTGATGAAGGGCTACACCCGGCCGCACGTGCGACTGTTCACCGGCTCGGTGAACACCGGCTGCGGCCCGGCCACCACCGCGGTGGGTCCGTTCTACTGCCCGGTGGACCAGACGGCCTACTTCGACACCGACTTCTTTGCCGAGCTCGTCGACAAGTTCGGTTCCAGCGGTGGCCCGTTCGCCCAGGAGTACGTGGTGGCCCACGAATACGGCCATCACGTGCAGCAGTTGCAGGGCATTCTGGGCCGCTCCCAGCAGGGGGCGCAGGGCGCCGGCGGCAACGGCGTGCGCACCGAGCTACAGGCGGACTGCTACGCCGGGATCTGGGCGCACTACGCGTCGACCGTCAAGCAGGAAAGCACCGGCGTGCCCTACCTGCAGCCCTTGAGCGACCAGGACATCGCCGACGCGCTGTCGGCCGCGGCGTCGGTGGGCGACGACCGCATCCAGAAGGAAGCGACCGGACGCGTCAACCCCGAGTCGTGGACGCACGGCTCGTCCGAGCAACGGCAGCACTGGTTCACCGTCGGCTACCAGACCGGTGACCCGAAGAAGTGCGACACCTTCGCCGCGCCCAGCCTGGGCTAGTCCTGATGGCGGCGGCCCGTCCCCCGCAAGCGGGAGGCGCCCCCATCGCGCGGCTCTGCCGCGCTCGCGACCGCCGCTAACCGGCGAGCAATTTCTTCAGCTCCGCGCGGCCGTCATCGTCGAGCGGCAGCAGCGGCGCACGGGGATCCCCGACCGGGAAACCGAGCAGATCCAGCCCGGCCTTCACGGTGGTGGGCAGGCCGCCCGCCACGATGAACTGCAGCAGCGGCTTGAGGTCGTCGTAGAGGGCCTGCGCCTTGTCGAGGTCGCCCGCGCGCACCGCCTCGTACAGGTCGATGCACGGCTGGGGCCGCAAACACGGTGCGGCCGTGCACCATCCGGAGGCCCCGGCCTTCAGCGCGTCGAGCACCAGCGGGTTGCTGCCGTTGTAGAAGGGCAGCCGGCCGCCGGACAGTTCCTTGATGCGCTGCATCCGGGTCAGGTCGCCGGTGGATTCCTTGACCATGGTGACGTTGTCGATGGTCTCGAACATGCGGACCAGCAGCTCGGGGGGCATGTCGACACCGCTGGTGGCCGGGTTGTTGTAGGCCATGATCGGGATCGAAATGGCGTCGCTGACGCTGCGGTAGTGCGCAACGATCTCCCGTTCGCTGAGCTTCCAGTAGGACACCGGCAGGATCATCACCGCGTCGGCGCCGGCCCGCTGCGCATACCGGGCACGCCGGACGGTCTTGGCGGTGGTCACATCTGACACGCCCACGATCACCGGCACCCGGCCGGCGACCGTGGCGATCGTGGTGTCGACCACGGTGTCGAACTCGGGTTCGTCCAGATAGGCCAGCTCGCCGGTGCTGCCCAGCGGCGCGATCGCGTGGACACCGGAGGAAACCAGCCGATCGACCAGCGCGGCCAGCCGTTCGGTATGGATGCCTTGGTCGGCGAAGGGAGTCACCGGGTAGGCGATGATGCCGTGGATGTCAGGCACGGGGGAACTCCTCGAATCTGGTTGAACGGGACGTCAATTGGTGAGCGCGTCCGGATGCCGCGCCAGGGCCCGGCGGGCGTAGTAGGCGAAGTTCGCGCGGCTGCGCTGGGGCGACAGCGTCCAGTCATGGGCCTCGCGGGCCAGTTTCTCGGGTAGATCTTTGACGGTGCCGGCGGCCATGGCGGCCAGCTGCAGCTTGGCGGCGCGCTCGATCAGCACCGCCAGCGAACACGCCTCCTCGACGCTCGCGCCCGCGACGACCTGGCCGTGGTGCGCCAGCAGCGCCGCCTTCTTGTCACCGAGGGCGGCGGTGATGATCTCCCCCTCCTCGTTGCCGACCGGCACGCCCGGCCATTCGGCGAGGAAGGCGCAGTCGTCGTAGAGCGGCGTGGTGTCCATGTGGGAGACGGTCAGCGGCACCTCCAGCATGGACAGCGCCGCCACGTGGAACGGGTGGGTGTGCACGATGCATTGCACGTCGGGCCGCGCGCGATAGATCCAGCTGTGAAAACGGTTGGCGGGGTTGGGCATTCCGTCACCGTCGAGGACGTTGAGGTCCTCGTCCACCAGCAGCAGGTTGGCGTCGGTGATCTCGTCGAACCCCAGCCCCAGCCGCTGGGTGTAGTAGGTGCCGTCGGCCTCGGCCCGGGCGGTGATCTGGCCCGCCAGGCCCGAGTCGTGCCCGGCGTCGAACAATGCGCGACAGGTCAGCGCCAGCTTCTGCCGAGTGGTCAGCCCCGACTCGACGAGGTTGGCCGTGAGCTGCTCGGCGGCGCGACGCATCAGGTCGGCTTTGGAGTCGGTGAACGTGCTGGCCATATGACACAATGTAACAGAACAGGAAACCTTGTGTCATCGGAGGCATCGCCAGTGACATCGCCAGCGACAGCACTGCTACGCGCGGTCCGCACCCAGCGCGGCCTCACCCTCGAGGCGCTCGCCGAGCAGACGGGGCTGACCAAGAGCTACCTGTCCAAGATCGAACGCCGGCAGAGCACCCCGTCGATCGCGGTGGCCCTCAAGGTGGCCAAGGCCCTCGACGTCGACGTCGGGCGGTTGTTCTCCGACGAGGCGGCGCAGGAGAAGATCGCCGTCGACCGGGCATCGGGCGGCTCCGACGGTCAGCGCTATCGGGCACTGGCGTCGTCGATGCTCGGAAAGGCCATGTCGCCGTTCGTGATTCGTCCGACCGAAGCGCCGGCCGACGATCCCCGGCCCGAGCACGGCGGCCAGGAGTTCATGTTCGTGCATGCCGGCAGCGTCGAACTCGATTACGGGGACCAGACGATCAGGCTGGGCGCCGGCGACAGCGCCTATTTCGACGCCTCGGTCAGCCACACGATCCGGGCCGTCGGGGCCCGGCCGGCCGAGGTCGTCGTCGTGGCCCACGAGCCCGGGGCCCGGCCACGGCGGTGACGCCGTTCCGTCATGCGGGCGTCAGGTGGGTGCCCTAAACTTCTACCCCGCCGCACGACGCGAAAGGCTCGCATGTCGGATCTGACGCAGGAGCGCACCGACACCGCGGACGTGTCGGCATGGACGCCGTTGCGCAACCGGGTTTTCCGCGCCCTGTTCGTCGCGCAGTTCGTCTCCAACGTCGGCACCTGGATGCAAAGCGTTGCCGCGCAATGGGTCTTGGTGGAAGGCCACAGCAGCCCCACCGTCGTCGCTCTGGTCCAGACCGCGAGCCTCGGGCCGACGCTCGTGTTGGCATTGTTCGCCGGCGCGCTCGCCGACGTGTTCGACCAGCGACGGTTGCTGATGGCCCTGCAGTCGTACGCGGTGTTGGTGGCGCTGGCGCTGGCGGGGCTGACGTACTGCGGCCGCCTCACCCCGACGGCGCTGCTGCTGTTCACCCTGGCCATCGGGGTCGCCTCCGCGATCACGGCGCCGGCCTGGCAGGCGATCCAACCGGAGGTCGTCGCCCGCGAGCAGATCACGGCCGCCGCGACTCTGGCCAGCGTCTCGGTCAACATCGCCCGGGTGGTCGGACCCGCCATCGGCGGCGTCGTGCTGGCGCTGGCCGGTCCGGCGGCGGTCTTCGCGATCAACGCCATCTCGTTCGTGGGCATCATCGTCGCCTTGGCGGGGTGGCGACGACCCAAGCGGATCGCGCCCCTCGAACGGGAACGCCTCGGCCAGGCGATCCTGACCGGGTTGGGCTACGCGGTCAACGGCCCGATCTTCCGCAGGATCCTGCTGCGCGCGGCCGTTTTCGTCTTCCCCGCCTCGGCCCTGTTGGCCCTCTTGCCGGTGACCGCCGCCGACACCTGGCACTTGGGAGCCAGCGGCTACGGTGTGGCCCTGGGCGCCATCGGTTTTGGCGCGGTGCTCGCCGTCGCGGTTCCCGCACCGTTGCGCCAGAAGGTCCCGCCCAACACGCTGCTGGCGGTATGCGCGGCCGCGTACGGCGCCGCCACGCTCGCGGTGGTCTGGTTGCCGTTCGCGGCCGCGGCGCCGTTCCTGGTGTTGTCGGGAATGACGTGGCTGATCACGCTGACGACGTTGAACGCCGCCGCGCAGCTGCATCTGCCCCGATGGGTTCGGGCCCGCGGGCTGGCGATGTACCTGCTGGTCTTCACCGGATCCCAGGCGATCGGCTCGTACCTCTGGGGTGTCGTCGCCACGCGGGAAGGGCTCGGCGCGGCGTTGACCCTGGCGGCGGTGTTGCTCGGTGTTGCCGCCCTCAGCGTCGCCGGTCTCGGGTTGCACCCGGAGACCGGGAAGCTGAGCCGCGACATTTCGCGGGCGTGGCCGTCGCCGATGGTCGTGTTCGAACCCTGCCCGCACGACGGACCCGTGCTGGTGACCGTCCACTACCGGGTCGCGACGGAGGACCTCGAAGACTTCGTCGAGGCGATGAGCGCGGTCAGGCGTTCGCGGCTACGCACCGGAGGCCACAGCTGGGCGCTGTATCACAGCCTGGAACACCCCGACACGGTCCTGGAGCGGTTCACCGTGCCGTCGTGGACGGAATTCGAACGCCAGCACACCGAACGCTGGCTGGAATCCGACCACGACGGGGTGGCGAAGGCGGTGGGCTACACGCTCGACCACACCCGCCGGCACGAGTACTACCTCGCGTTGCGGGTGCACCGATAAGCGGCCCTACCGGTTCACCAGGGCCGCGTCGAGCACGTCACCCCGGTGGTGGCGCTCTGCGTGACCACGACCTGGCCGTCCACGGCGATCTGGCACTGGATCTGCGGCGTGTTCGACGAGTCGCAGTCCGGCCAGTGGCACCCGCCGCTGGCGTTCACGAAGGCCCACTGATTCGGGTCGTTCAACGTCGTGTTGTACACCAGCGGCTGCCCGGCGGTGAACGCCGTCTGCACGGTGTTCAGGTATTGCGACGAGTTGGCGTTGAAGGCCGCCTGGCTGGGCGGATCGCTGTTCATGTAGCGGACGTTGCCGGTGAGGTTGCCGGTGGCGGTGACGGTGTAGGTCACCTGGTGGCCGGCGGGATCCGCAGATGAGGTCGCGGGCGTGACGGCCACCGCTGCGGCTGCCGCAAACATCGCCACCGCGACCCCCGTGGTCACTGTTCGCACGTTCGTCATATCGAAAACGCTACCCAATTCGTTACGCCACTACGCGCGGAAAAGGTCCCTACTATGCATCTGTGCCCACGGCGTTCGTGTTGTCCGGCGGGGCCAGCCTCGGCGCGATCCACGTCGGGATGCTGCTGGCCCTGGCCGACGAGGGCGAACGCCCCGACCTGATCGTCGGGACGTCCGTCGGCGCGGTCAACGGCGGGTGGATCGCCTCCCGACCCGACATTGCGGGCATTCGCGGACTGGCCGACCTGTGGGCGTCGTTGTCGCGGAAGGACATCTTCCCGGCCCACCCGGTCGCCGGCGCGCTGGGCA